>NZ_AFRW01000074.1 GCF_000220985.1 Nesterenkonia sp. F | reverse complement strand
CCGACGACCCGATTCCGCCCCGGCGCGTCTGCGCCGCCGTCCCGAGGAGGACCCCGTATGGCCGATGACCGGACCCGCACTCCCGGTGTGCTCTTCGTCTGTGTGAAAAACGCCGGCAAGTCTCAGATGGCGGCCGGACTGATGCGCCGCGAGCTCGCCCGCGCGGGCGCCGCTGAGGCCGTCCGTGTGACCTCGGCCGGGACACACCCCGGCGCGGCGGTCAACAGCCTCTCGGCCGAGGTGCTCGCCGAGGTCGACGTCGACATCAGCGCCGAGACGCCGAGGCTGCTCACCGAGGAGATGATGCGCGAGGCCGGTCATGTGGTCGTGCTCGGCGCCGAGGCTCAGGTCCCTGACGTCGACGGTGTCGCCGTCGAGCGGTGGGAGACCGACGAGCCGAGCCTGCGCGGCGTCGAGGGGCGCGAGCGGATGGAACTGGTGCGCGACGACATCGCCGCCCGCGTGCATCAGCTCGGGGAGCGCCTGCAGTCCTGACCTCTCGACGCGCGGCGACGTGATGCAGAGCTCGTCCGCGGCACGGTCGGACGCTCCGTCGGCGTCCAGGCCGCGGCGATATCCTGGGCGCCATGGCTTCCCCCGGTCCACGGCGCTCGCCGTCCCGTCCCTCGCCGGCGGTGTATCGGCGGCGTCGTCTCGTCGTCGCGCTGCTCGCCGTCCTGCTGGTGGTCATCCTCTGGTGGATCGGCTCCTCGCTGATCGGAATGATCACCGCCGACGAGCCGGAGCAGACCCCCGCCGGAGCGGACTCGTCGGACGACCCCTCGCCCTCTGACCCGCCCTCCGGTTCGCCGTCCCGCGAGGCCTCCGACTCACCATCGGGGGAGTCCTCGGGGGACTCCTCGGGGGAGTCGTCGGGATCGCCCGCCGACGACGGCGGCTGCGCCGCGTCCGACGTCGTGGTGCGCGCGAGCACCGACGCCGAGGAGTACACCGTCCAGGAGGCGCCGGTGCTGCAGATGGAGGTCGAGAACACCGGAGAGGAGTCCTGCACGCTGGATCTGGGCACCGCCGAGCAGGAGTACTCGATCACGCATGCCGGCGAGGAGGTCTTCACCACGGCGCAGTGCGAATTCGAGGAGACCTCCCTGCCGACCGAGCTGGTGCCGGACGAGCCGGAATCCGCCCGACTGACCTGGCCGCGTGCGGACTCCTCGGTCGACTGCGCCGAACCGGACGCGTCGCTGCCGGGGGGCGCCTACGAGCTTCGCATCAGCGTCAGCGGCATCTCCTCGGATCCGCACGAATTCACCCTCGCCGGCGCGGAGTGACCTCGGCGGCACGCTCGGAGGGCGGCTCCCGCGACGACCTGGGCCGATAGGCTGAGCGGCATGTTCATGCTGCTCCTGGCCGCCGTCGCCGCCGGGCTCTACCTGCGCTGGCGGTCCCGCGACCGTCGGATGCTGCGCAACGGCGTCGCCCTCTGCGCCGCCGTGGGCTGCGGTGCCCTCGGGGTCCTGCAGATCCTCGGTCAGCTGGTGCCCGGCTTCGGCTTCGTGACGCTCGGGCTGATCCTCCTGCTGCCGCTCAGCGTCGTGGTGCTCTGCGGCTTCCTGCTGGCCAACGGCTTCATCATGCTGCGTCGCGAGGGGCGTCGGCCGGCGAACATGCTCTCGCTGCTCGCCGGGATCGGCCTCGCCCTGCTGCCTATGCTGGGCCTGCGGCTGGTCCTGCTCCAGGAGCCCTGGTCGGTCGCTCTGGCGGTGCTGCTGTTCTTCGCCTCGGCCTATGTCGGGGTCGCCTTCCTCGTCTTCCTCAGCTATGCCTGGGTCTACGGCCGGTCGACGCGGCATGAGCATCCCGCGGCGGTCGTCGTGCTGGGCTCGCGGCTCATCGACGGCGGCGTCCCCCCGCTGCTGCGGGCGCGGCTGGACCGGGCGGTCGAGGTCCACCGCGAGACGGAGCCGAAGCCGCTGTTGATCCCGTCCGGCGGCCAGGGGCCTGACGAGTCGCGTCCCGAGGGCGAGGCCATGGCCGAGCATCTGCTCGCCTCCGGCGTCCCCGCCGAGGACGTCGTGCCCGAGACCCGGGCGCTGAACACCGCGCAGAACCTGGCGTACTCGCGCCGGATCCAGATCGAGGCCGGCCGCGAGGGGGAGCTGCTGGCGGTCACCAACACGTACCACGTGCTGCGTGCGGCCCTGCTGGCCCGCCGGGCGGGTCTGCGCGCGGAGGTCACCGGCGCCCCGACGGCGCGCTACTTCATCCCGAGCGCCTTCCTGCGCGAGTTCGTGGCGGTGATGAAGGGCCACCTCTTCCTCCATGCCGTGCTCCTCCTGCCGTTCCTCGCCGCGACGGGACTGGTGCTGCTGGCGGCCCTGGGGCGGTGAGCGGCCGCCCGCGTCGGCCCTCATCCGGAGCGGGCGACCGGCGTCGCGACGTGAGGCGGTCGACTGAGCGTCAGCGCGCCACCGCATAGACTCGGGGCGTGACGAATTCACCGGACGAGGCAGATCCCGCAGGGCCCGGTCGGGCGGCGGACGACGCCGACGCGGCCGCGCCCCCGGCGCGCGGCGGCTTCCGACGGCGGGCCGGCGTCGTCGCGTCGCTGCGGCATCTTCTCCGGCGCACGGCGCATATGGCGGCCAGTCGGGCCAAGGCCGGAGCGATCCGTGCGCGACACTCGTGGATGCCGGCGCTGCAGATGACGGTCGCCGGCGTCGGCGCGTTCGTGCTCTCCGAGGCCGTCTTCGGGCACAACGGGCCGATCTTCGCCGCCGTCGCTGCGATGATCGCCCTGGGGTTCACCAAGGAGCCGCGGCTGCGCAAGATCGTCGAGGTCTCCATCGGCTGCACGCTGGGGATCTTCGTCGGCGACACCATGCTGCACACCTTCGGCTCCGGGCCGATCACCGCGGCCGTCGTCGTCTTCGTCTCGGTGATGCTCGCCCGCTTCCTCGACTCCAGCTCGCTGCTGGCGATGCAGATGGGGCTGCAGGCGCTGCTGGTGGTGATGATCCCCGCCCCGGAGGCCGGGATCTTCGGGCCGTTCTCGCGCAGCGCCGACGCCGTGCTCGGCGGGATCACAGCCATGGTCGTGGCGCTGACGACGCCGAAGGATCCGCGGCGCGAACCCATCCGCGAGGTCAGTCGGGCGGTTGACGAGCTCGCCGCCGCCCTGCGCGAGACCGCCTCCGGCATCCGGCGGTCGGAGTCCCGCGAGGCCTGGCACGCGCTCATCCGCACCCGCGGCATCCAGCCGCAGCTCGACGACGTCCACGGCGCGGTGACCTCCGCGCGGGAGCTGACCCGCTACTCGCCGGCCTACCGCCGGCATCGGCACTACGTGCGCTCGATGGGCCGCGTCGCCGAGCAGACCGATCTGGCGGTGCGCAGCATGCGGCTGGTCGCGCGTCGGGCGGTGAGCGTCATCGACCACGCCGCGCTCGGCGATCCGGCCACCCGCGGAGTCGGTAAGGTGCTCGACGAGTTCGCCGACGCCGTCCAGCTGATCTCTCGGGCGGTCGCCGAGCCGGGGCCGGCCTATGAGCGTCGCATGGAGGACGCCCGCGACCGGCTGATCGCCGTGGCCATGCAGCTGCATCCCGCGCGGCTGCGCGTGGACACCCTCGAAGGCGAGGCGGTGGTCATGCTGGTGCGGACGATGATCGTCGACGTGATGATCGGCGCCGGCATCCCGGCCGAGGAGGCCGCGGACTACCTGCCGGGGCTGCGCAAGCGGACCCCGCCGACCGGCACGATGCCGGTGGTCGACGACCAGTCCTGAGGCGCCGCCGGACTCAGTCGAGCTCGATGAGCATGCGGGTGTTGCCCAGCGTGTTCGGCTTCACCCGCGCCAGGTCCAGGAACTCGGCGACGCCCTCGTCGGGCGAGCGCAGCAGCTCGGAGTAGACCTCCGGGTCGACGGCCTCCTGGTTCTCCATGACGTGGAAGCCGTGGGCCAGGAAGAAGTCCACCTCGAAGGTCAGACAGAAGACCCGCCGGACCCCCAGGTCGCGGGCGTCCGTCAGCAGACGCTCCAGCAGCGCCGAGCCCACGCCGTGGCCGCGCCATGCGTCCCGAGCGGCCAGCGTGCGCACCTCGGCGAGGTCCTCCCACATCACGTGCAGGGCGCCGAAGCCCATCATCTCTCCGCCGGGGGTCTCGGCGATGCGGAACTCCTGCAGCGACTCGTAGTAGGAGACGGCCTCCTTGGCCATGAGGACGCGTCGCTCCACCAGAGGACGGGAGATCTCCACGATGGCGGCGACGTCTGCGGTGCGCGCCGGCCGGACGACGATCTCCGAGCGCTCGACGGCGCGCCCGGCGCCGGAGGCGGCGCTGTGCTCGGCGGAGGAATCCATCGTTCCAGTCTACTGAGCGCCGGGCGCACGTGCGCGGGGCGACCGTGCGGGACGACGCCGCGATGTGTCGGAGATCACACCGGATGCCTCAGTCCGGCCGGATCGGCGCCGTGGCAGGGCTGGCGAGACGTGGTTCACGCACCGTTAACCCTCTCTGCCCGGAACGGTCACCTTCGACGGTCAGTCTGGACACCTGAAGTTCCTACGGTGACACACGGCCCGGCGCGCGGCGGACCTCTCCCGAGGTCGTCGTCGACCGGCTGGACTGACTCGCACGACCGGCGCTGCGGCGCCGACTCCGACACCTCTGAGAGGGACATTGTGAAGGTAGATCGACTCGGCCGCGCGGCGGCCGTCCTGGGTGTGGCCTCGCTGGCACTGGTGGCCTGCGGCGAATCGAACAACCCCGACAGCGGCTCCGAGAACGGCGGCGACGGCGGCTCGGTGGACGTCCAGGGCACCTTGCAGGGCGGCGGCGCCTCCTCGCAGGAATCCGCCATGACAGCCTGGACGCAGGGCTTCGCCTCTGAGGCCGCGGACGCGCAGGTGAACTACGCGCCGGTCGGCTCCGGCGGCGGCCGTGAGGGCTTCCTGGGCGGCGAATACTCCTTCGCCGGCTCCGACGCAGCGATGTCCGACGAGGAGTGGGAGGACTCCAAGGAGGTCTGCGGGCCCGACGGCGCCTTCCACGTGCCCGCCTACATCTCTCCGGTGGCCGTGGCGTTCAACGTCGAGGGCATCGACGGCACGCTGAACCTGGACGCCGAGACGCTGGCGCAGATCTTCGCCGGCGAGATCGACTCCTGGGACGACGAGGCGATCGCCGAGCACAACGAGGACCTGGAGCTGCCGGACACGCCGATCACCGTCGTCCACCGTGCCGACGACTCGGGCACCACCGAGAACTTCACCGACTACCTGTCGGTCGCCGCGGAGGACGCCTGGACCTGGGGCCCGGTGGAGACCTGGCCCGAGGACATCACCGCCGAGTCCGCCCAGCAGACCTCCGGCGTGGTCGACCTGACCAGCTCGACCGACGGGGCGATCACCTACGCCGACGCTTCGCAGGTCGGCGACCTGAACTCCGTGGCGGTGCAGGTCGGCGAGGAGTACGTCGAGTACTCCGCCGAGGCCGCGGCGAACGCCGTCGCGAGCTCCGAGCCCGTCGAGGGCCAGGCGCCGAACAACCAGGCGGTCGAGCTCAAGCGCGACACCACCGAGTCCGGCGCCTACCCGATCGTGCTGGTGAGCTACCACATCTTCTGCAACGAGTACCCCGACCAGGAGACGGTCGACCTGGCCACGGCCTTCGAGGAGTACGTCATCTCCGAGGACGGTCAGGCCGCGGCCGAGGAGGCCGCCGGCAGCGCGCCGCTGTCGGAGGACCTGCGCAGCCAGGCCCAGGAGGCGCTGGAGCAGATCACCGTCGCCGAGTGATCGACCGGCGGCTCCGCCCCCGGCGTCCGGGAACGGCCCGCTCGGGCCGCTCCCGGACGCCGCTCCATGGGGACGCCGTTCCCGTCCCCGTTCCGCATCCATGCTGAGAGGGAGAGCACGTGGCCACTCCTGACGACACGTCGACCCGGACGTCGACCGATCCGTCGACCGGCGCCGCACCGACGCGCAGCACCGGGCGCGGCGGCTCGACCGCCCTGTCGCGGTCGGACTCGCGCGGCGTCTTCGGCGACCGACTCTTCGCCGGACTGGCGCTGGCGGCCGGCATCCTGATCCTGGCGATCCTCGCCTTCGTCGTCCTGTTCCTGACCCTGAACTCCGGGCCGGCCGTCGTCGACGACGAGGACGGCCTGATCATCGGCCAGTTCGTCGACTATGCGTGGCCGCTGATGATCGGCACGCTCATCGCCTCGGCCATCGCGCTGCTGCTGGCCACGCCCGTCGCCGTCGGCGTCGCGCTGTTCATCTCGCACTACGCTCCGCCGCGGCTGAGCAAGCCGATCGGGTACGTCATCGACCTGCTGGCGGCCATCCCGTCGGTGGTCTACGGCGCCTGGGGCATGAGCTTCCTCGCCCCCGGGCTGGTGCCGGGCTACGAATGGCTGCACGAGAACCTCGGGTTCATCCCGCTGTTCGCCGGCGACCCGTCGCAGACCGGCCGCACAGTTCTCACCGCAGGCATCGTGCTGTCGGTGATGGTGCTGCCGATCATCACCTCGGTCTCCCGGGAGATCTTCGTGCAGACGCCGAAGCTGCACGAGGAGGCCGCGCTGGCGCTGGGCGCCACCCGCTGGGAGATGATCACCATGACGGTCTTCCCGTTCGCCCGCGCCGGCATCATCTCCGGCATCATGCTCGGCCTGGGCCGAGCGCTGGGCGAGACGATGGCCGTGACGCTGGTGCTCTCGCCCGGCCTGCTCACCGCCTCGCTGATCTCGTCGGGCAACAGCACCATCCCGGCGGAGATCGCCCTCGGCTACCCGGAGGCGCCTCCGGGCTCGGAGCGCCAGGCTCAGCTCATCGCCATCGGTCTGGTGCTCTTCGTGATCACCCTGCTGGTGAACATGGTGGCCCGGTGGATCGTCAGCCGGCACAAGGACTTCTCGGGAGCGAACTGATGACGAACACGACGACACCCGACGCCGCCGAGTCGCGCGCTCCGGAGGACGACTCGCTGCAGACGCGCGGCCGCACCCGGAGCAGGCTCACGCAGAACGCCCAGCCGCGCTGGCAGTGGCTGGTCGTGCTGGCCGTCTCCGCCGTCCTGGGATCCGCGCTCTCCGCGCTGATCGGCTTCAATGTGGCCGGCTGGCTGATCTTCACCGCCGTGCTGCACGTGGTCATCACCTACGTGATCACCCTGACGCGGGTGAACCGCCGCCGTGCCACCGACCAGCTGTGGCGGAATCTGATCTTCATCGCCTTCCTCATCGCGCTGCTGCCGCTGGTCTCGGTCATCTGGTCGGTGGTCTCCGTCGGCGTGCCGGGTCTGCTGGCCCCGGGCTTCCTCTCCTCGGACATGCAGGGCATCACCGGCACCGTCGACGAGGCCTCGCAGACCGAGGGGACCGCCGTGCTCGGCGGCATCCGCCACGCGATCATCGGCTCGCTGGTCATCACCGTGGCCGCGACGGTCATCTCGGTGCCGATCGGCCTGCTGACCTCGATCTACCTGGTGGAGTACGCCCGCGGCGGCCTGCTGTCCCGGGCCATCACGTTCTTCGTCGACGTGATGACCGGCATCCCGTCGATCGTCGCCGGCCTCTTCGCCGGCGCGGCCATGGCCTGGTTCCTCGGCACCCTCAACGCGGTGACCGGGCTCTTCGGCTCGATGAGCTCGACGATGGGCATCACGGCGGCCGTCGCACTGTCGGTGCTGATGATTCCGGTGGTGGTGCGCACGACGGAGGAGATGCTGCGCGTGGTGCCCAACGAGCTGCGCGAGGCCTCCTTCGCCCTCGGGGTGCGGAAATGGCGGACGATCCTGAAGGTCGTCATCCCCACGGCGGTCTCCGGCATCGCTTCCGGCGTCACCCTCGCCGTGGCACGCGTCATCGGGGAGACGGCGCCCATCCTGGTCACGGCGGGCTATGTGGTGAACACCAACTGGAACCTCTTCCAGGGCTGGATCACCGCCCTGCCGGTCTACATCTACCGGCAGTTCGTCAACCCGACGTCGCCGGCCTTCTCCGAGCCTTCCCACCAGCGGGCCTGGGCGGCGGCGCTGGTGCTCATCATCATCGTGATGCTGCTGAACCTGATCGCCCGCATCATCGCCAAGGTGTTCGCCCCCAAGACCAGCGGGCGCTGACCGCACCGTCGGCGCACCCGGCCCTGCTCCTGCACAGAAAGAGTGAGTCCCCCGACATGTCCAAGCGCATCGACGCGAAAGACCTGAACGTCTACTACGGCGACTTCCTCGCCGTCGAGGGCGTCTCGATGACCATCGACGCCCAGGCCGTCACCGCCTTCATCGGCCCCTCGGGCTGCGGCAAGACCACCTTCATGCGCAGTCTGAACCGCATGCACGAGGTGCTGCCCGGAGCACGGGTGACCGGCCAGCTCATGCTCGACGGCGACGACATCTATGACCCGGCCGTCGATCCGGTGACCGTGCGCACCATGGTCGGCATGGTCTTCCAGCGGGCCAACCCGTTCCCGACGATGAGCATCCGTGAGAACGTGCTGGCCGGGTACAAGCTCAACGGTGCACGGATCAGCCGGTCGGAGGCCGACGACATCGTCGAGCGCGCGCTGCGCGGCGCGAACCTCTGGAAGGAGGTCGAGTCGCGGCTGGACAAGCCCGGGTCGAGCCTCTCCGGCGGGCAGCAGCAGCGCCTGTGCATCGCGCGGACCATCGCGGTGAAGCCGGACGTGATCCTCATGGACGAGCCCTGCTCGGCCCTGGACCCGATCTCCACGCTGGCGGTCGAGGACCTCATCGCCGAGCTCAAGCAGGAGTACACCGTCGTCATCGTCACCCACAACATGCAGCAGGCGGCCCGCGTCTCGGACAAGACCGGCTTCTTCAACATCGCCGGCACCGGCAAGCCGGGCAAGCTGGTGGAGTACGACGACACCTCGACGATCTTCAACAACCCGCGGGAGAAGGCCACCGAGGACTACGTCTCCGGCCGCTTCGGCTGATCGGCGGAACTTCCGGCCGATCTCTCCGGTCGGCGTCTCAGGCCAGGGCGAGCAGCGGCGAGCCGGCGAGCACCAGCAGTCCGGCGATCAGCCCGGTGGCCGCCGGCGTCGCCGCCCAGTAGCAGAAGAGCCGCAGGCCCTGCGGCCAGTTGACCGTCGCGAAGCGCTGGTTGCTCCCGGCGCCGATGACCGAGGACGCCGCCGTCATCGACGTCGACAGCGGCAGCGAGAGGGTCAGCGAGCCGAGGAAGAGCAGGCTGGCGGTCGTGGTCGTCGAGACCATGCCGCGCAGCGGATCCATGGTGACCAGCCGGTGGCCGAGCATGTGGCC
>NZ_AFRW01000075.1 GCF_000220985.1 Nesterenkonia sp. F | reverse complement strand
CCGCGCGCTCGCAGCTCGGCGAGGATCCGTCCGGTGCGCTCGTCGACGGGCAGATCCGGGGCGGAGCCGCGTTCGACGGCCGCGGCGACCTCGCCCAGCACCGCCAGCTGCGCGGCGTCGAGGTGCTGCAGACAGCGGCGCAGACTCATGTCCGACTGCACCCGCACCGCCAGGCCGGTGAAGTCGGCGGGAGCGGGGTGGAGCAGATCGGGGCGGGAGGTCAGCAGCGCGGCCAGCTCGTCGTCGTCGCAACGGGCGAGCAGCCGGGCCAGCGGGGCCATGCCGAGCGGGCGCGCGGACATCCTCAGACGTGCCGGCGCCGGCGGGCGTGCCGGCTCCACGCGGACAGGGACACCATGTGCGCGACCATCAGCAGGAACCCGGCCGGGATGCCGACGAGGACGACGGCGTACAGCGCCGGGGCCGGCTCGCCGCCCGTGAAGTAGACCCCGAGGATGATCACCAGGCAGACCGCCCCGACGACGGAGAGCGCCACGCCCAGGGCGAGCAGCAGGCGCAGGGTCAGTCGCAGCGGCGTCGGGGCAGCGCCGGTCGCGGAGGGCTGAGCGGAGGACATGGGGCGATTCTATCTCTCCGCCGCGCAGCGGTATCCTGGAGGGCGGGCGACGCCCGTCATGACCAGCATCCGACGGCGCGCTCGACGATGCGAGACCATGACCGCACGGGAACGACGACGAGGTGGAGGAACGTGCCGACCGGGAAAGTGAAGTGGTTCGACGCCGAGAAGGGCTTCGGATTCGTGACCTCCGACGACGGTCAGGAGGTGTTCCTGCATTCCTCGGCCCTGCCCGCCGGCGTCTCCAGCGTGAAGACCGGCACCCGGATGGAGTACGGCGTCGCCGACGGCCGCCGCGGCAAGCAGGCGCTGAGCGTGCGGATCCTCGACGACGGTCCGTCGGTCGCCCGCGCCTCCCGGAAGCCGGCCGAGGAGATGGCCTCGGTGGTCCAGGACCTGGTCAACGTGCTCGAGGGCACCACCCGCACGCTCCGGAGCGGCTCATACCCGCAGCCGGCCCAGTCCAAGAAGATCGCCGCACTGCTGCGCCGTGTGGCCGACGATTTCGAGGCATGACATGGCTCGCAGAGACGCTGTGCTGACCGCGGCGACCGACCTCGCCCGCGAGGCGCTCGCCGACATCGCCCCCGCCGAGCAGATCGGCGACCACCTGACGGTGAAGGCCGAGGAGGACCGGCTGCACACCCATCGCTTCGCGGCGCACAAGACCGGCTACCGGGGCTGGGAGTGGTACGTGACCGTCGCCCGCGCTCCGCGGAGCAAGAAGGTCACCGTCTGCGAGCTCGGCCTGCTGCCCGGCGACGACGCGCTGCTGGCGCCGAAGTGGATCCCCTGGGCCGAGCGCATGGACGCCGAGGAGAAGAAGCAGGCTCGCGAGCAGGAGGCCGAGATCGCCGCCGAGAAGGCGGCGGAGCAGGCGGAGGCGAGCCAGGGCGCGTCGCAGCAGACCTGAGGGCGTGTCGGCGCGTCGCGGGAGGGTGGACGCGACGGCGGCGCCCGTCGCCGCCTCGGCAGGATGAGTCCGCGGGAGGTGTGGGAAAGTCCACGTATTCCCACACCTCCCGCGGACTCATCGCCTTCGGGAGGTCGCCTTCGTGCTCAGGAGGTCAGGCCCTCCAGGACCACGTCGACGCATTCCAGCAGCCGCGAGACGTCCTCGGGATCGATGCCCACGAAGGTCGCGATGCGCAGCTGATTGCGGCCCAGCTTGCGGTAGGGCTCGACGTCGACCACTCCGTGGGCGCGCAGGATCGTCGCGACCTCCGCGGCGTCGACCGACTCGTCGAAGTCCACGGTGACGATCACGTTCGACCGGTCCTCGGAGCGCTCGACGAACGGCGTGGCGAGCTCGTGGGCTTCGGCCCACGCGTACACCCGGGACGCCGAGTCGGCGGTGCGGGCCGCGGCGAACTCCATCCCGCCCGAGGCGTTCAGCCAGCGCACCTGCTCGTCGAGGGTGATCAGCGTCGCCAGCGCCGGAGTGTTGTAGGTCTGCTCCTTGCGCGAGTTGTCGATCGCGGTGGTCAGGCTCAGGAAGTCCGGGATCCAGCGGTCGGCCGCGAGCCGCTCGGCGCGCTCGATCGCCGCCGGGGACATCGCCGCCAGCCACAGCCCGCCGTCGGAGCCGAAGTTCTTCTGCGGACCGAAGTAATAGGCGTCGGTCTGTCCGACGTCGACGGCGAGGCCCCCGGCGGCCGAGGTGCCGTCCACCAGCACCAGCGCGCCGTCGTCGGCGCCGTCGACCCGGCGGACGTCGGCGGCCACGCCGGTGGACGTCTCGTTGTGCGGCCAGGCGTAGACGTCGACGCCGGCGCGAGCCTGCGGCGTCGGACGGGTGCCCGGTTCCGCGGTGAGCACCTCGGAGTCCTCCAGGAACGGCGCCTGCGCAGTGGACTTGGCGAACTTCGTGCCGAACTCGCCGAAGGACAGATGCTGGGCGCGAGTCTCGACCAGGCCGAAGGTCGCCGCGTCCCAGAAGGCGGTGGAGCCGCCGACGCCGAGGAC
>NZ_AFRW01000076.1 GCF_000220985.1 Nesterenkonia sp. F | reverse complement strand
GGAGCCCGTGCCCATCCCGATTTCATCCGTGACCTGCGCCGCCATGTCGGCACCGCCGAGCTCTGGATACCCGCCGTCCGCGGGGTGGTGGTCCGTCGCCGGACGGACGGGCGCGTGCTGCCCTCGCCGGAGGTGCTGCTGGTCCGGCGCAGCGACGACGGAGCCTGGACGGTGACCTCGGGGATCCTCGAGCCGGGGGAGGACCCCGCGACGGGGCTGTCCGGGAGGTTCAGGAGGAGACGGCGCTGACGGCCTGCCCGGTGCGGGTGGCCGGGGTCTTCGCCCACGGGCCGGTCGTGTACGGCAACGGGGACCGGTGTCGATACCTGGACACGGTGTTCGAGATGGAGGCGCTCGGCGGCGAGCCGCGGGTCAACGACGACGAGTCGGTCGACGTCGGCTGGTTCCCGGTCACCGCGCTGCCGGAGTCGCTCGCCGAGGACCAGCGCATGGTCATCGGCTGGGCGCTCGACGCCGGCGCGCCGGCGCAGTTCACCGAGCCGGGCACGTCGCGCACGGAGGCCGCGGGCCAGCCGGCCGCGCAGCACGACTGACGCGCCGCCCTCGGCCCGACAACACGCCGCCTGCACGTGCCGCGGGCCGGCCCGCACCATGGCGGACCGGCCCGCGGCGGCGCACGGGGCGGGCGCGACTCAGCCCGGCTGCGTCATCGACATGACGTCCAGGGCCTCGTCGAGCTGCTGCTCGGTCAGCTCGCCGCGCTCCAGATAGCCGAGCTCGACGACGGCCTCGCGCACGGTGACCTTGTTCTTCACCGCGTGCTTGGCGATCTCGGCGGCCGCCTCGTAGCCGATGAGCTTGTTCAGCGGGGTGACCACCGACGGCGAGGCGCCGGCCAGGAAGCTGGTGCGGTCGGTGTTCGCGGTGATCCCGGAGATCATCTTGTCGGCCATCACGTGGCCGGTGTTCGTCAGCAGCCGGATGGACTCGAGCAGATTCGCCGCCATCACCGGGATGCCGACGTTGAGCTCGAAGGCGCCGTTGGTCGACGACAGCGAGACGGTGGTGTCGTTGCCGATGACCTGCGCGCAGACCTGGATGGCCGACTCGCAGATGACCGGGTTGACCTTGCCGGGCATGATCGACGAGCCCGGCTGCAGATCCGGCAGGGCGATCTCGCCCAGGCCGGTGTTCGGGCCCGAGCCCATCCAGCGCAGGTCGTTGTTGATCTTCATCAGCGAGTAGGCGATGGTACGCAGCTGTCCGGAGGCCTCGACGAGCCCGTCCCGGTTGGCCTGGGCCTCGAAGTGGTCGCGGGCCTCGGTCAGCGGCAGGCCGCTCTCCTCGGCGAGCTCCCGGATGGCGGTCTCGGCGAAGCCGGCCGGGGTGTTGATGCCGGTGCCCACGGCGGTGCCGCCCAGCGGGACCTCGGCGACGCGCGGCAGCGCGGCCTCGATGCGCTCGATGCCGTAGCGCACCTGGGCGGCGTAGCCGGCGAACTCCTGGCCCAGGGTCACCGGCGTGGCGTCCATCAGGTGGGTCCGGCCGGACTTCACGACCTCGGAGAACTCGCTCGCCTTGGCCTCCAGCGCCTCGGCCAGGTGCGTCAGAGCCGGCTTGAGGTCGTTGAGCAGCGCCGAGGTGGCGGCCACGTGGACCGAGGTCGGGAAGACGTCGTTGGAGGACTGCGAAGCGTTGACGTGGTCGTTGGGGTGGACCTCCTCGTCCGCCCCCTGCTCGGCCAGCGCGCGGTTGGCCAGCGTGGCCAGCACCTCGTTGGTGTTCATGTTCGACGACGTGCCGGAGCCGGTCTGGAACACGTCGACGGGAAAGTGCTCGTCCAGCTCGCCCGAGGCCACGCGGTCGGCGGCGTCGGCGATGGCCTCGGCGCGCGCGGCGTCGAGCACGCCCAGCTGACGGTTCGCCCGGGCGGCGGCCTTCTTCACCCGAGCGAGCGCCTCGATGTGGGCGCGCTCCAGCGTGCGGCCGGAGATCGGGAAGTTCTGCACGGCCCGCTGGGTCTGGGCCCGGTAGAGCGCCTGGGCGGGCACCTTCACCTCGCCCATGGTGTCGTGCTCGATGCGGTATTCGGTCTCAGCAGCTGAGTTCTCAGTCATGCCGCCATTCTATGAGCCCGGCCGTCGCGGCGGACGGTGTTGCACGGTCGGCCCGGCGCCGGAGCGATGCGGCGGGGCGGTGCGGCGGCGTCGGGCCGACCGTGCCGCCGCACCGGTCCCGTGCTCGGGGCCGTTCAGCTCTCGACGTCGCCGATGGAGGAGACGACGTCGGCGCGGCCCTCGGCCAGCCGGTAGGTCACCCCGACCACCGCGGTCCGGCCGGCGTCGACGGCCTCGTGCAGCGACCGCGAATGCTCGGTGAGCCGGGCGGCGGTCTGGGTGATGTGCTCCTCGACGGTGCCGTCGACGTCGGTGATGCCCTTCCGGCGCGCGGAGAGGACCGAGGGGGTGATCCGCTCGACCAGGCTGCGCACGAAGCCGTTCGGCGTCGTCGCCGCCTCGGTGGAGTCGATCGCGGCTGTGACCGCCCCGCAGGAGTCGTGGCCGAGCACCACGATCAGCGGCACCTCGAGCACGTCGACGCTGTACTCCAGCGAGCCGAGCACCGCGTCGTCGATGACCTGGCCGGCGGTGCGCACCACGAAGATGTCGCCGAGTCCGACGTCGAAGATGATCTCGGCCGCCAGCCGCGAGTCCGAGCATCCGAAGACCACGGCCTTCGGGCTCTGGCCTCCGGTCAGCTGGTCGCGCCGAGCGGCGTCCTGATTCGGATGGCGGGCCTCGCCGGAGACGAAGCGGGCATTGCCCTGCTTCAGCTCCTCCCAGGCCTCGGCGGGGGCGGGGGCGTGCGTGGCGGTCTCGGTCATCGCTCTCCTCATCGTGGGGTTCGTCGGGGCCTCGTCGGGGTCCCCAGGTTCGTCAGGGGGCGGAGGGGGAGCCGTCGGCGGCGGGACTCTCGCCCAGGCCGTCGAGGATCGCCCGCAGCGCCGCGTCGAACTCGGCGTCGCCGGCGTCGCCGCTGATGATCACCGTGGTGCCGTCGACGTCGTTCTCCTCGGCGTCCAGCACGAAGTGCTCGCGGTCGGCGTCCTCGTCCCGTCGGATGGTCAGCTCCATGCCCTCCCGCGTGATCGTGCCGGCCTCCGGCGCCTGGTCGACCTCCTGGGCGACCCATGTGGGGTTCGCCGCGTCGGTCTGGGCGAATCCGACGAAGGCCGTCTCCGAGGTGGTGTAGCCGACCTCCCAGTGGGGCACCTCCTCGCCGCCCTTCCACCGGGCATAGTTCGCCGTCCAGTCGTCGGGGACCTGCGGGACCAGCGGGGCGTAGCCGGCGACGTCGGCGACCGGGCCGGCGGCCTCGTCGACGTCCTCGTCCGGAGTGAACGGCTCGGGGTCGGGAGAGGGGTTCATCAGCATCAGCACGGCCACGGCCCCGACGGTCACCAGCACCGACAGCAGGATGCCGACCATCGGCTGGGAGAGCCGCCGGGACTGCGCCGGGGTCAGCTGAGGCCTCACCGGCTGCTCGTCCTGCACACCGGCGGGCCCTTCGGCGGAGTCCCGGCCGACGGGCTCCGGCTCGCTCGTCTCATCGTGTTCGCGCTCGTTCACCCGGCCCATTGTTCCAGAGTCCGGGCGGTGGTCCGGCCTGCTCGGATTCCCGGCGAACTCCCAGTCGACGTCGGGCGTCCCTCCACCGTCGGGCGTCGGGCGTCGGGCGCCGGGCGCCGGGCCGCCGGGGACGTCCCCGGCGGCCCGGGCCTGTTCCCGCGTAGGATCGGGCGGGTGGATCAGGATCCCGCCGACGCCCGTGGCGCCGCCCGCTCGACCCCCGCCGCCGGGCTGCGGCGGGGCGTCTATGCGCGCAACGTGCTGCTGGTGCTCCTGCTGCTGGTGATGCTCTGGCTCGCGGTCAACGTCCGGCTGCCGTCGGTGGACGAGCTCCAGGGCCGGCTGGAGGGCCTCGGCGGCGTGGCATGGATCGCCTTCGCCGGGCTCTATGCGCTCGTGGCGATGACGCCGATCCCGGTGACGATCATGGCGATCACCGGCGGCCTGCTCTTCGGGGTGGTCGAGGGCGCTCTGCTGTCCGTGGTCGGCGTGCTGCTGGGCAGCTGGGGCGCCTACTGGCTGGCCCGGGCGCTCGGCCGGAGCACAGTGCGCCGCCTGCTGGGCGTCCACGCCGCGACCGTCGAGCGCCACCTGGAGGACGCGGGATTCGCCGGGCTCTGCGTGCTGCGGCTGATGCCGGGAGTGCCCTACTGGCCGGTGAACTACGGCGCCGGCGCCTTCGGAGTCCCGCAGCGGACGTTCCTCGTCGCCGGCCTGGTCTCCACGCTGCCGGGACAGGTCTCGCTGGTCTCGGTGGGCGCCGTCATCGCCGATCCGACCGTCGCCCACGGGGCGTGGGCGGCGTGCTCCTGGGCCCTGGTGATCGTGATGACCGTCTGGGCCTGGCGCAGCTGGAAGGGCACGTCGAGCCGGTCCCTGCCGGGCGAGCGGCGCCGGTCCGGCTGATCAGCGGACGGCGGACTCCCGCGCCGTCGGCGCCGGGCGCCGCAGCCCGTCGAGCCAGGTCATCGGGGCCAGCACGACGCGGGTGACGCCCTGGCCGTAGTGCCGGACGCCGGCGTCGACGGGCGAGAGCGCGAAGAGCCAGGTGATGCCGGCCGCCAGCACCAGGCAGAGCGCCAGCGTCGCCGGGGCGGCAGCATCCCGGAGACGAGGTGCAGCGGGTCCTCGACCAGCCGGACGGCGAAACCGTGGAGCAGGTAGATCGCCAGCGACCGGCGGCCGACGGTGGCCACGACGTCGTCGCGCCGGGCGGTCCAGGTCAGCAGCACCAGCGTGGTCAGCGCCGCGCTCAGGGCGACGGCGGCGCGCATGCCCAGCCCCTCGGCGACGCCCACGTCGAACCACTCGATGCTGCGGCTGCCGAAGAGCCACATCCGGTCGAGGTCGCCGAGGATGAAGAGCGCCACGGGCACGACGGCGGCGCCGGTCAGCGCCGCCCGTCCGGCGAGGCCGCGCTCGCCGGCCCAGGAGAGGATGCGCGCTCCGTAGAGCTTGCCGACGACGAAGAAGGGCCAGAAGGTCAGCGTCCGGGCGACGGCGAACTCGTCGCCGAGGCTCGGGATGATCCCGCCGACGAGGCCCACGATGAGCGAGACCGTCAGCATCGTCCGGGGATTCCGCTCGATGAGCGGGACCGAGAGCATCCACCAGACCATGGCCATCAGGAACCAGGTGAGCCAGATCGGGGTCACGCCGTCGAAGCCGACGTCGAGGTCGAGCAGCGCCATCCAGCCGTAGTACGCCGGGATGGCGGTCACCAGCAGCACGAGGAAGAACGTCGTCCGCTCGGCGAGACGCGTGGACTTCGCGGTGATGCCGGCCAGGAAGACGAAGGCGGGCATGTGGAAGGAGTAGATGGTCGTCTGCACGGCGCGCAGCGCCTCGGCGTCCCAGCCGGAGGCGCGCGTCAGGAGATGGCCGAGGACGACCAGCACGATGAGGATGCCTTTGGCCCGGTCCAGGCGATGGTCACGGGAACTCATCCTTCGGACGGTAACAATCTCACCTCTCACGGCCTGGAAGACACCTGAGCGTTCGCTGGCGGTCCGTGGATCCGCGCCTCCTCCGCCGAGTCTCACCTGCGGAGAGCTGGATGGTGAGCACTTCGTCACATGTCACAGGCGCCGGATCCGCCGGGTCGTCGAGACTCGCGGGAGCTCGTAGGGCTACGATCGAGGTGCGGCGGCGTCGCCGCGAACCTCTGCGGGAGCGACCGGGCCGGCTCGGCTCCAGGCGGGACCGTCGCGGCGTCGACGCTGGCCTGCCCCTGGGCGACGAGCTCGCCCTCCCACGAGATGAACAGGTGGCCCGACGACGTGTCCGACGTGTTTGAGACCGAGACCAGCAGCGCGACCAGCAGCGAGCCCGGCGGAGACGGCGGATCCCCCGTCGGGGCTCCGCCCGGCGGCGAGGCCCACGACTTCTCCCACCTCTCGCCCCGGCTGGCCGTCGGGGACTCCGAGCCCGATCGCAACCTCGCCCTCGAGCTGGTCCGCGTGACCGAGGCCGCCGCCATCGCCGGCGGTGCCTGGGTCGGCCACGGCGACAAGCTCGGCGCCGACGGTGCCGCTGTGGATGCGATGCGCGCCCTGCTGGGCACGGTGAACCTCAACGGCGTCGTGGTCATCGGCGAGGGGGAGAAGGACGAGGCCCCCATGCTCTTCAACGGCGAGCGGGTGGGCAGCGGATCCGGCCCGGAGGCCGACGTCGCGGTCGACCCGATCGACGGCACCCGGCTGACCGCGCTGGGGTACAACAACGCCCTGGCCGTTCTGGCCGTCGCCGAGCGGGGGACCATGTTCGACCCCTCGGCGGTGTTCTACATGGACAAGCTGGTCACCGGCCCGGAGGCCGCCGAGATGGTCGACCTGCGCCTGCCGGTGAAGCAGAACCTGCACCTGATCGCCAAGGCCAAGGGCAAGCGCATCAACCAGCTCAACGTCTGCGTGCTCGACAGGCCCCGCCATGCCGGACTGGTCGAGGAGATCCGCGAGGCCGGAGCCCGGACCCGATTCATCATGGACGGCGACGTCGCCGGCGGGATCGCCGCGGCCCGCGAGGGCTCCGACGTCGACGTGCTCATGGGGACCGGGGGCACGCCGGAGGGCATCGTCACCGCCTGTGCGATCCGTGCGGTCGGCGGAGTCATCCAGGGGCGGCTCGCCCCGACCGACGACGCAGAGCGGCAGGCCGCCGCCGACGCCGGGCACGACGTCGAGCGGGTGCTGACCACCGAGGACCTGGTCACCTCGGACAATTGCTACTTCGCCGCCACCGGCATCACCGACGGCGACCTGCTGCGCGGCGTGCGCTATCACGGCGACACGGTGCACACCCAGTCGATCGTCATGCGGTCGAAGTCCGGCACCGTGCGCACGGTCGAGGCCGAGCACCAGGCACGCAAGTGGGAGGCCTATACCCGGCGCTGATGCCCGTTCGGGCCGGCCGTCGACGGGCGACGCCGGCCGGGACGCGGGGATCCGGAGCGAAGCCGGCGACCGGATCGACGACCGCGAGTCGGGAGACCGGCAGGACCGGCGCGCCTGATCCGACGGCCGGATCCGGAGGCGTCAGGCGGCGACGGCGCCGCGCGTGGCCAGGAAGGCCTGCCCGGAGGCTCCGCCGACCAGCCGATGGCGCGCCGTCGCCGGCAGGAAGGCCGATTCGCCGGGCCGCAGCCTCAGGCGGTCAGCCCCGCGCGGCACCTCGGCGTCGTCGTCTGCGGGACGGTCCTGGTCCTGTTCGGCCAGGCGCTCGACGACCAGCTCCCCGGCGGTGCAGAGCAGCACCGCCGGTCCGTCGTCGGCCAGCGGGAGAGGAGAGCCGGCCTCAGGCAGCTCGATGCGCTCGAGGGCGAAGTCGCGGCAGTCCGGCGCGTAGCGGCGACGGCCGGGCGTCGGCGTCGTCGGCGGACAGTGCGGCACGGGCAGGCGGCGGGCCTCGGTGACCGCGAGCAGCTCGTCGACGTCGATATGTTTGCCGGTCAGCCCGCCGCGCAGCACGTTGTCCGAGCTGGCCATGACCTCCACCCCGACGCCGCGCAGGTAGGCGTGCAGGTTGCCCGCCGGCAGGAAGAGGGCCTCGCCCGGGCGCAGGTCGACGCGCTGCAGCAGCACGGTCACCAGCAGTCCAGGATCCCCGGGGAAGGCTGCGGTGACCCGCCGCAGCGTGTCCGCGGTCGACGGGGCCAGTCCGCCGGGGCGGCCGAGGCCGTCGGCGCGCGGAGTCGGTGTCTCGGGGGCGAAGCGGCGATTGATCCGCTCGGCGGCGGCGACGAACTCCTCCCGGCGGCCGCGCAGGATCTCCTCGAGCGCGCCGCGGTGGTCCTCGGCGGCGAGCAGATCGGCGAGCGACCCGACGGCCTCGGCGCTCCGGCCGTCGGCGTCGTCGGTGCTGTCTGCGTCGGTGCGGAGCAGCCGAGCCAGGGCCTCGAGATCCTCGGCGGCCTCGTCGGCGTCCCGGAAGCCGCTCAGCGCGGTGAACTCGTCGAGGGCGACGAGCAGCTCGGGCTTGGGGCTGGGATCGGAATAGCATCGCCGCCGATCGGTGCGGGCGATGCCGGCGGCCTCCTCGGCCTCGAAGCCCGCTCGGGCGCGCTCGGCGTCGGGATGCGTCTGGATGGACAGCGGTCGGGCGGCGGCCAGCACCTTCAGCAGGAAGGGCAGACCGGCGCCGCGCGCCGAGGCGCCGGCGGAGCCGACCAGCTCCGGGTGGTCGGCGAGCAGCGTGTCCAGGCGCATCGTGCCGGGGCCGCCCTCATCGAGGACGACCTGCGAGGGCGCCGTGGGGTGGGCGCCCATCCAGACCTCCGCCCGGGGCTCCCCGGTCGGCGGCCAGCCGAAGAGCTCCGTCAGCGCCGAGGTCGACCCCCAGGCGTAGTCCTGCACGGGATTGATCATCCGGAACATCGCTCGAAGCATACCAGCGGCGGTCATCGGCGAGTCCGGCCGCGCCCGTGACGCGCCGGGACCCAGGCCGACGACGTCGGAGCCCCGCCGTCGCGTCGCCGTCGCGTCGCCGCCACGTCACCGCGCGGTCATCGGCCCGTCGCCGACGCGTCGCAGCCCGGAGTGACCGGCCGCTCAGTCCACCGGGGTGCACTCGTAGTTCGTCGAGGCCGCCTGCTCGAGGATCGCGGTCTGTCCGGCGTCCTGGGCCTCGATGAGATACTCGCGCGTCAGCGGCGAGCCGTCGGGCTGGGTGGGCAGCTCGCCCTCCTCCTCGCCGGGGACCTCGGCCCCTCCGGAGGGCTCGTCCTCGGACGCGGCGGCGACCACGGTGCCCAGCGTGGGCTGCCAGGGGGAGGGTCCGTCGGCGGAGAGCCCGAAGAGCCCGCCGTCGCCCTCGGCCGAGCCCTGCTCGGCGAGGAGCTCGTCGACGCGCCGGTGGATCTCGTCGAAGTCCGGATAGGTCGAGAACTGGTCGCCGGCGTCGCCGAAGTCCGGCGCGCCCAGCACCAGCTGCTCGGGCTGCTGCTCCTTGGCCTTCGCGGCGAGCGAGACGAAGGAGCCCAGCTGCCGCTGCGGCAGATCGGTCTCGACGACCTGCTCGCCGGCCCGCATGATCTCGGTGAACCGGGTGACCAGCGTCTGCGGGTCGAACTGGTCGATCATCGCCTGCTGGATGCACTGCTGGCGCTGGATGCGGCTGTAGTCGGAGGTGAAGTCCCGGGAGCGCGCATAGGCCAGGGCTTCGGTGCCGCTGAGCTCGTGGGTCCCGGGGCCGAACCAGGTGTCGCCCCAGGTGCCGTCGGGGCGCTTGCCGCGGTAGGGGACCCAGCCGCCGGATTCGATCTCCACTCCGCCCATCGCGTCGATGAGGTCGGTGAAGCCGCCCATGTCGACCATCGCGTAGCCCTGGATCTCCAGATCCAGGATGCCGGAGGCGGCGTCCATCATCGCCTCCGCGCCGGGGTCGTCCGCGTCCGGGTAGAGGTCCTGATGGTTCTGCACCACGTCCACGTAGAGGGAGTTGATGATGCACTCGTCGCCGCAGGAGTACCCGTCCGGGTAGACGTCCCAGAGGGGAGAGTCCGCGCTGAACTGCGCGTTCTGGAAGTTGCGCGGGATGGAGACCATCAGCGACTCGCCGGTGTCGGCGTCGACGCTGACCACATGGATCGAGTCGGGCCGCAGGCCCTGGCGGCCCTCGCCGGCGTCGCCGCCCATCAGCAGGAAGGTGTAGCGCCCGTCGACCGGGTCGATGGACGGGCCGGAGCTGAAGATCCCGCCGAGCGACTGGCGTGAGGTGTTCGCCGCGTTCGCCGCCCAGCCCAGCGAGCCGGAGGTCAGCACCAGCAGCACCACGGTGATCGCACCGATGATCGGCCGCATGCCCGGGGCCAGCGAGCTCAGCCGGATGAGCCGCAGCGTGTCGAGCCACAGCACCGCCCAGCCGACGGCCAGCACCGCCAGCACCGCTGTGGCCGTCCACAGCATGAAGGGACGGGTGAGCAGGTTGATCAGCAGCGGGCGCAGCGTGAAGAACAGCACGAGTCCCAGCAGCAGCGTCGCCCAGACGCCGACGGTCACCGCCAGCGCGATCCGTCCCAGTCGTCGCGCACCGGCGGCGATCTGCGCGCCGCCGGGGACGAAGAGCGTCAGCACGAGCAGCAGGATCGCGCGGCGCGTCCGGTCGGTCTCGGAGCCGGCCCGCGGGCGGCGCAGGACCTCCGGCTCAGTGGTGAAGCGGTGGTAGGAGACGCTGGATCCGGCCATCAGCTCAGCGGGCTCCGGTTCGTGGGGAGCTCGGCGGCCTCGGCCCGCAGGGCCTCGCCCTTGGCATGGGCGGAGGAGGCCAGCTCCTGCTGGAAGCTCAGCAGCCGCTCGCGCAGCGCGGCGGCCTGCTCTCCGGCGCCTGCGGCCAGCGTGCGCACCGCCAGCAGGCCGGCGTTGCGCGCTCCGCCCACCGAGACGGTGGCCACCGGCACCCCGGCCGGCATCTGCACGATGGACAGCAGCGAGTCCATGCCGTCCAGGTGCTTCAGCGCGACCGGCACGCCGATCACCGGCAACGGGGTCACCGCGGCCAGCATGCCCGGCAGATGCGCGGCGCCGCCGGCGCCGGCGATGAGCACCTGCAGGCCGCGCTCATGGGCGCCGCGGCCGTAGTCGAGCATCTCCTGGGGCATCCGGTGGGCGGAGACGACGTCGGCCTCGAAGCTGACGCCGAATTCGTCGAGCGTCTCGGCGGCGGCGCGCATCGTCGGCCAGTCGGAGTTCGAGCCCATCACGAGCCCGACCTGCGGAGTCTCGGGCGCGGCGGAGGGCGTCGGGGCGGACGGGGCGGCGTCGGTCATCGGCTCTCGGTCCCTTCGGCGATGCGGCGGGCGGTCTGCTCGGCGGTCCGGCGGGTCGCGGCGACGTCGGCGCCGGCCTCGCCGGCGGGGTCCACCACGGTGACGTGGCCGACCTTGCGGCCCGGCCGCGGCTCCTTGCCGTAGAGGTGGATCTTGGCGGCCGGCGCGGCGCGCATGGCCTCGACGGCCCCGGCGTGCAGGTCGTCGGCGGAGCCGCCGAGGATGTTCTTCATCACCGTCGTCGAGCCCGGCCCGGCGATCGGATCGGTCGCCCCGAGCGGCAGCCCCAGGACGGCGCGCAGGTGCTGTTCGAACTGTCCGGTGACCGCGCCGTCCATGCTCCAGTGTCCGGAGTTGTGCGGGCGCATGGCCAGCTCGTTGACGTGGACGCCGGCGCGCTCGCCGTCGGCGATCTCGAAGAGCTCCACGGCGAGCATGCCGGTGACGTCGAGCTCCTCGGCCAGCGTCGCGGCGATCTCGGCGGCCTCGCGCAGCCGCGCGGTCCCCTCGTGGTCGCCGGGGGCGACCGGGGCCGGAGCGGTGACCACGTCGCAGACGCCGTCGGTCTGCAGCGACTCGACCACCGGGTAGACGCGGACTTCGCCGGAGGCCGAGCGGGCGACCTGGGCGGAGAGCTCGCGGGAGTAGGGGACCTTCTCCTCGGCGAGCAGCGGCGTGCCCTGCGTCGCCGCGCGGGAGAACCAGTCGGCGGCCTCGTCGGCGGAGGCGGCGTCGTCGACGATCCGCACCCCCTTGCCGTCGTAGCCGCCCCGCGGCGTCTTCAGCACCACCGGCCAGCCGGCCTCCTCGCCGAAGGCGATGAGCTCCTCGACCTCGGAGACGGCGGCCCAGCGGGGATTCGGCAGGCCCAGACGCTCGACGGCGCGGCGCATGCTCAGCTTGTCCTGGGCGTGGACGAGCGCCTGCGGGCCCGGGTGCATCGGCACTGAGGCGCCGGCCAGCGCGGCGAGCACGTCGTCGGGCACGTGCTCGTGGTCGAAGGTGATGACGTCGACGGCGGCGGCGAAGGCCAGCACGTCCTCGACGCTGCGGTGGTCGCCGATCGTGGTGCGGGCGATGACCTGGGCCGCCGAAGCCTGCGCCGATCCGGCGAGCAGATGGAGCTCGACGTCGAGCTCGGCGGCGGCGGGAGCCATCATCCGGGCCAGCTGACCGTCGCCCAGCACGCCGACGCGCGGCGGGCGGGCTCCGGTCTCCGGGCCTCCGGGGCGGGCGGGACGGGACGCGGGGAGTGCGGCTGGTCGTGTCACAGTCCCTCATTATGGGGCATCACCGTCCTGCGGAGGGTCAGGCTGACACGCCGGAGGGCCGAGTTCTCAGTCGGCGCCGGGGCGACGTCCAGGTGATCGCCCGACGGGATCCGTAGACTGGGCGTCGCCCGGAGGCCGTCGGAGGTCCTCCGCCCCCTGCCGCCGTCGACCGACCAGGAGTCCGACCACCCATGATCGCCCGTCTGGCCCGCCGCGCCGTCGACCTGTTCCTGAGGCTCTGGCGGGAGATCGCGAAGTTCGGCGTCGTCGGAGGCACGGCCTTCATCATCGACTCGGGCGTCTTCCTGGCGCTGCTGCACGGTCCGATGCCCGACTCCCAGCTGAAGGCGAAGGTCCTCGCGGGGACCGTGGCCACGCTGTTCTCCTGGGTGGCCAATCGCTATTGGACCTTCCGGCACAGGCGTTCGGCGGGCAAGACCCGCGAGCTGATGCTCTTTCTGGTGATGAATGCGATCGGCCTGGGCATCCAGACTGGCTGCGTGGGCGTCAGCAAGTACATTCTCGGCCTGGACTCGGTGACCCAGGTCTTCATCGCCGGCAACGTGATCGGACTGGTGCTGGCCACGTCGTTCCGCTTCGTCGCCTATAAGCTGTGGGTCTTCACCGGCGAGGCCGCCGACCCCGCCGACCACCATGCCCACATGCTCTCGGATCGGGAGCTGCTCACCGGCGACGTGCCGGCGGTCGGTGAGGAGGCCGGCGGCGAGCTCGACACGGCCGGCGACGGTGCGGGCGACGGTGACCGGCGGGCCGAGCATCCGACAGACCGACCGACCGGGACGCGGTCCGCCGGCGAGACGGACTGATCAGCCGACCGACTCGTCGGCCAGCGCTCTCTCCCACTGCGGGCCGCCGGGTTCGGCGTCGACGAGCACCGCCGGCCGGCCCCGCGCCCAGACGCCCAGCAGCTCGGCGGCGGTCTCCGTGGTCCAGCCGCGCAGGGCCCACCGGTTCCACTCCGCGGCGGCGGTCGACGCCGTCGTCGCCGCGTCCGGCTGTCCGGCGAGCACGACCAGGCCGTCCAGGTCTGCCAGTTCGTCCAGACCGTCCAGGCCGTCGGGCGCCGGCAGCGGCAGCTCCTCCAGCGGCTCCATGAGCTGGTCCGGATGCTGGCGCACTTCGGCGGAGACGTCCAGCACCCAGGCAGGCAGCTCCTCGCCGAGGGCCTCGGCCCAGGAGGCGTCCAGCAGGCCGGGGGAGAGCGCGGCGAGCTCGGCGTCGCCCAGCGCGGCGGACCGTTCCCAGGCCGCGGGCCGGTCGGTGACCACCAGCGCCGGCTCGGCGTCGGCGGCGGCGTACGCGGCGGCGTCGTCGAGGCCGGCGATCCGCGGCTCGGCGCCCAGCGCCCGGCAGGCCAGCACGACGGCGGCCGCCTTCCAATGCGGGGCCGCGTCGACGAGCACCGTCGCATCGCGGACCAGCTCGACCTCCTCGCGCAGCAGGCCGATCAGCTTGACCGCCCAGTTCTGCAGCACGCGTCCGGAGAGCTCGACGCGCTCGCCGTCCGCTCCGTACCAGACGACGGCCGGCTGCGGACGCGCGGCGAGCAGCTCCAACAGTGCTGGGCAGGAGCTGGGAATTTCGTGTGAACTCGTGGTCGGGATCAGCGGAGCGATGAGGTCCTCCTGGAGGCGGCGCGCCGATGCGGGGCCCGCAGACCTGCGGCGTGTCGCCCGAGACGGCGGGCCGGCGAGCGGTCGGACGGGGCTGTCGACGGTACTTGACGGATAGTTGCTCACACCAGTGTAATTAGGTGCAGGCGGCCCCGGATCCCCGGAATGCCGCCGGAGACGAGACGTTCGACGGGTCCTGCGGGACGCGTCAGACCACCGAGATGGACCACGACGGGGAGGCCCTTGATGGGGAACGCAGAGCGGCTGAGCGAACAGCAGGAGGAGACGTCCCGACCGACGCGACGGTCCGGACTCGACGTCCCCGCCGACTGGTTCGTCGACCCGGCCGACCCCGACGCCGCCGAGGACCTCGAGCACGGCCGGAGCCTGGACGACCAGGCTACCGCCTACCTCACCGCGCATGAAGAGGCCGAGCAGGGCCGGCGTGCCGCCGATCCCGTCGGGGCTCCCGTCTCGCTGGCCGAGGCCCCCTCCCGCCGCGCCGGCCGGACGGACCGTGAGGACGGGGAGGCCGCACGCTCCGGCGACGGCGTCTGGCTGGGGCTGCCCTCGCTGATCCCGGCCGAGGAGATCGAGGGCGAGCTCGCCTGGCAGGTCGACGCCCTCTGCGCCCAGACCGACCCGGAGGCGTTCTTCCCGGAGAAGGGCGGCTCGACCCGCGACGCGAAGAAGGTCTGCGGCGCCTGCACCGTCCAGCAGGAGTGCCTGGACTACGCGCTGGCCAATGACGAGCGATTCGGGATCTGGGGAGGCATGTCCGAGCGCGAGCGCCGCAAGCTGAGGAAGCGAGCGGTCTGATCGAGGCACTCGCCGCTCCGCACATCGCCGCCGTCGTCCTGAGCGCCGGCGGCGATTCCGCGTCCGGAGATCGCCGCGCCGTCGCGCAGCTGAGGGCGGCCCTCGAAGCCCAGACGCGCGCCCCCGACACCATCATCGAGTTCTCCGCGCCCGGATTCCGCGGACCCGAGGACCTCTCGCGCTCGCTGCGGTCGCGGCTGCTGCGCGATCCGGCCCACGCCCGTCGGATCTCCACGCGCGGAGTGGCCGGCGAACGCGTCACCCCGCTCTGGCGCAGCCTGGAACGGCGCCTGCCGGAGGGTTTCGCCGGCCGACACCAGTGGCTGTGGATCCTCACCCCCGACTCGCTCCCGGCCCCCGATGCGCTGGAGCAGCTGGTCGAGCGGCTGCTGACGGTCACCGACGAGGAGAGCCACTCCGCTCTGCAGGTCGTCGGCGCCAAACAGCTCCACGCCGCGCCCGGCGACGTCGACCGGGACGTCGGCGAGGACTGGCCGGACCGGCTGGTCGACGTCGGGCTTTCCAGCGCGCGGTCCGGAGAGGTGGTGCCCACCACCGAGCCGATGGAGCTGGACCAGGGCCAGTACGACGGCCGCGATGCCGTCGGGGCGGTCTCGCTGCACGGGATGCTCGTCCATGCGCCGCTCGTCGGCGACCTGGGCGGCTTCGATCCGGCCCTCGCCGGAGACCACGCCGCCGCGCGCTTCGCCGACCGGGCCCGCGAGGTCGGCGCCCACGTCGTCGTCGCGCCGCAGGCCCGCATCCGCCGGCTGCATCCGCCGCGCCGCGAGCAGGTCCATCGTCTGGGCGGCACGCTGCATCTGCCCGCCGAGCAGCGGATCGGGCAGATCCGGCGGCGCCTGGCCGAGATCCCGCCGCTCGCGACGCCGCCGCTCTGGCTGGGCGGCTGGCTGGCCGCGCTGCTGCGGCTGATCGGGCTGACGGCGGTCAAGGCCCCCGACGCCGGCGTCGGCGAGCTGGTCGCCTCGGCCCGGGCCCTGCTGAATCTCCGCGCCCTCGCCCATGCCCGGCGCTTCGCCGCCCAGGGGCGACGCGCGGCCCTGGAGCGGCTGCGCCGCGACGAGCGCATCGCCTCGGCGCGCGCCGCCCGGGAGCTGGTCCGCGCCGGCCGGCGGAGCTCGCGTCGGCTGCGGCTTCCGGCGCAGTCCGTCCGCGCCGAGCGACGGCGCAGCCTCACCGCCCAGACCGTGGCCCCGCAGCAGGGCGACGACGGCGCGCAGGACGCCTCGATGCTCGCCGTGGGCTCCGGCGACGGCGAGTTCGACCAGCTGGCCTCGCGACGCTCGGGGACCGGCTGGGCCTGTTCCTGCTGCTGCTCGGACTGACGGCGCTTTCGCTGCTGGTCCATCGCGGCCTCCTGGGGGCGGAGGCGGTCGTCGGCGGTGCCGCGCTGCCGGTCTCGGACTCGACCGGTGAGGTCTTCGCCGAGATGACGAGCCTGATCGCGGCCGACGGACTGGGTCGGCTGGCCGCGGCGAATCCCTTCGACCTGGTGCTGCTGGTGCTCTCGGCGCTCAGCGCCGGACATGCCTCCACCGTGCTGGTCTGGGTCACGATCCTGGCGCTGCCGCTGGCCGCGCTGACCGCCTGGACCGCCGCCGGCGTCGTCACCGCCACGGCGACGACCCGGGTCATCGCCGCGCTGCTGTGGGTCGCGGTGCCGAGCCTGCACACCGCCCTCGGGGAGGGGCGCCTCGGCGCGGTGGTCGCCCATATCCTGCTGCCGCTGGTGGTGCGCCTCGGCGTGCGGGCCGCAGGCCGCCGGCCGGCCGCCGCCGGCCCGGACGTGCGCGGCGGAGCGAGCCGATGGGAGCACGCCGCCGGCACCGCTCTGCTGCTGGCCGCAGTCACCGCCGCCGCGCCGATCCTGCTGCTGCCGGCGACGCTGATCTGCCTCGTCGCGGCGCTGACCCGCGGCGGCCGCACCTTCTGGCTGATCCCGCTGCCCTCGCTGGCGCTGGCGGCCCCCATGCTCGGTGCGGCGGCGCTGACCGGACAGAACGTGCTCGGCGTGCTGTTCTCCGCGCCGACGCGTCTGCTGGCCGCGGACCCGGCCCCGCTGTGGCAGCAGCTGCTCGGCCACGCCCGCGCCGTCGACCCGGCCGCCGGACTCAGCATCGGGCCGGACCTGAACTGGCTGCCCGAGCTGCTGAGCACCCCGCACTGGGCGCTGCGGCTGATGCTGGTCATCGGCCTGCCGCTGCTGGTGCTCGGACTGATCGGTCTGCTGCTGCCCGGCTCGCGGTCCGCCGGGGCCCGGGCCGTCGCCGGCGTGCTGCTGCTGACCCTGCTGGTCTCGGCGGTCGCCGGCCTGGTCGCCGTCGGCGACGACGGCGTCGAACTGACGCCGGCGCATGCGGCCCCGCTGGTCTCGGTGATGATGCTCTGCCTGCTGCTCGGCACGGCCCGCGCCCTCGATGGGCTGCCCCGGATGCTGCCGCGCGTCGGCTCCGCGGCCGCGCCGGTGGTGGCCACGCTGCTGGTGCTCGCCGTGGTCGCCTCAGTGGGCACATGGGCCGTGCCCCGGGTTCTGGAGGGCTCCGGCTCCCGGCCCGCGCTGACGGCGATGACCGCCGAGCCCGCGGCGATCGAGGCGGGCACGGTGCGGCAGGTCCCGGCCACCGCCGCCGATCAGGGCGACGGGCCGGCGGCGCTTCGCACCCTGGTGCTGACCAGCTCCGCCGACGGCGTGGTCGGCGAGCTGGTCTCCGGCTCCGGAAGGACGCTGGACTCCGCCCGCTCGGCGCTGACCGCCGGCGACGCGCCGCTGTGGACCGAACCCGCGCTGCTGCCGACGTGGCTGGGCGGCACGGACGGAGGCGCCGTCGAGGAGGCGGTGCAGGGCTCCGTGGCCGATCTGAGCCTGGGCCGCGCGCGCACCGGGCAGCTCATCTCCGCGCTCATCACCCCCGGCGCGGCCGATGTGCGGTCGCTGATGGAGGAGCTGGCGGTCGGCTTCGTCGTCGTCGACGGTCCCGGCGACGGGGCGCTGGCCGGCGCGGTGGACACCGCCTCCGGCCTCGTCGCCGTGGGCCCGACCGACCGGGGGCAGCTCTGGCGCGCCGACCTCGAGGATGCCGCGGGACTCCCGCGGGCGGCGTCGATGACCGGAGCGGCCACCTCCTGGGCCCGGCTGGTCGACGCCGAGGGCACCACGCTGGCGCTGCTGCCCTCCGACGGCGGGCGGGTCGAGGTCGACCTGGACGAGCTCGCCGCCCCCGACGGAGGAGAGGGGCTCTCCGCCGAGGCCGCCGAGGAGGATCTCCACGTGCAGCTGGCCACTGTGCCGGCCTCTGGCTGGGTCGCCGAGCTGGACGGCGAGCCGCTGGAGTCGCTGGCCGGCGGCTCCGGCGAGGGCCCGCCGCTGTGGGGCCAGCAGTTCCGCCTGCCGGAGGGGGANCTGAGCGGGGAGCTCGTCGTCGAGCATCGCAGCGTCTGGCGGGCTCCGGTGCTCATCGGCATCGCCGCCTTCCTGATGCTGGTGGTGCTGATCGCCGTGCCGCTGCCGCGCCGGGTGCGGCTGCTGCCGGTGGCCACCCGCGGCGAGCTCGGGGACCGGCCCGCGGCACGATCGGAGAGGGACGCATGAGTGCGAAGAAGGTCCGCCGCCACATCCGCCGCCTGCAGCGTGAACGGCGTCGCGCCCAGCGTCGCGGGATCGGCAGAGTTCCGCAGTCGGACGCCGGGCCGACGCCGGACCCTGGCACGACATCGGACGCCGGCACGACGCCGGACGCCGGCGTGCGACGCGGCGGCGGAGCCCGCGCCGGCGCTGTGCTGGCGGTGGTCGCGGTCGTGGCGGTCGCCGGCGGATCCATCGCCCGCGACGCGACGGACGCAGCCCCGGGAACCCGTCCGGTGGACGCCAAGCTGTTCCCCACCGCCGCGGCGGACACGCCGTTCGTCTGCCCGCCGACGCCGGGACGTCCGGACACGCTGAGCTCCGACGGACGGGTGGCCTACCAGCAGCGCGACGCCTCGGCCTCCTCGCTCTTCCGCGGGCTGGTCTTCGCCGTCGACGACGCCGGCAGTCTCCCGGAGGTCCGCTGGGCCCAGCTCTCCGAGGATCAGCGGGTCAACGAGGAGTCCGTGGTCGCGCCGAGCGGCGCGCCGGCGGAGGCGTCCTCGGCTCCGGCGCTGGCCGACCGGGAGGCGACCGTGGTCACCGAGGACGACCCGCTGCGTGCGCCGCTGCTCGACGTCGGGCCCGGGCCCGGCGGCGCGCCGATCGCCGCCTCCGCCCTGCTGGAGTACTCGGCCGCGGACGGGCCGGTCAGCGGGCTCGCCGCCGCCCGGTGCACAGTGCCGCAGCGCGATCAGTTCTTCCTCGGGCCGGAGACCGGCTCGCAGGCGACCTCGCTGCTGACGCTGGCCAACCCCGCCGACCGGGACGCGACCGTCGAGGTCGTCGCCCACGACGCCGAGGGCCCGCGCTCCGGCGCCGGCACCCGCAGCGTGGTGGTGCCGGCCGGCACGCTGCGCACGGTGAACATCGCCGGGCTGGCCGAGGACGGCGCGATCGCGGTCTCCGTGGAGTCCTCCGGGGCCCCGGTCGCCGCGCAGCTGACCTCCTCGGCGGCGGCCGGCTCGATCGGCGCCGGCGTGGAGTTCCTGCCCGGCCGGACGCAGGCGGTGGAGGAGCACCGCATGCCGGGGGTCCGGCTGCCCGAGTCCGGCGGCGCCGCCGGCGGCGGGGCGCTGTGGATCCATGTTCCCGGCGACGACGAGGCCACGGTGGAGGTCCAGGTCTTCGGCGAGGACGGGCTGGAGCCGCTGGACGGCTCCTCGGTGTTCAGCGTCGACGGCGGCGCAGTCCGGGCCATCGACCTCGCCGGCGTGCCGGCCGGGACGCACGACGTCGTGGTGCGCACCTCCGTGCCCACCCATGCCGCGGTGCGGACCGTGTCCGACGTCGAGGCGGGCGGAGGCGCCGACGGCGACGCCGGTGGTGAGGATGCCGCGGCTTCGGGCCTCGACTTCGCCTGGCAGGTCGGCGCCGAGCGCCTGCGCTCCGGCTCCGGGACGCTGCTGCCCGCCGAGGGCGAGCCGTCGGTGCACCTGCTGGCCGGCGATCAGGCGACGACGGTGACCTATCGGCTGATGGACGCCGAGGGGGACTTCGGCGAGCCGCAGGAGGTCGAGGTCCGGGCCGACGGATCGGCCGCCCTCGACCCGGAGGATCTGCAGCTCTCCGACGGGGACGCCGCGGGCGAGCAGGCCGCCGCGATCGTCGTCGAGGAGCCCGACGCCCCAGTCGTCGGCTCGCTGCGCATCGCCGGCGAGGAGGGGCAGTCGATGACCGGGCTGGAGCCGCTGGGCGAAGCGCACCAGGCGGTGCGCGTGAGGCTGCGCGACTGAGGCGGAGATGCGCCGGGACTCACTCGGCCCCGCACCTGTCGGCTCGGACACGGCGTCCGGCCTGATCAGCTCATATCTGGCCAGTCCGTGGTGAGGTACGCCTCGACTGCTCGGTGCCGGAACGTGTATGGCTTGCCGCGCGTGACGATGCCGCGCTGTCGGTCCAGGCGTTGCCCCGTCGGGCCGACTGCCGTGCCCTTCTCGTATCCCATGTGTCGGGCGATGGTGGTCAATGTCCGGTCCGTGGGGTCCAGCTCTGCCATGGTCTCGACGAACTGACGCTCACGGCTCGGCAATCGGTCGAGGATGCGCAGCACGTGTCCTTCAGCCTCGTAGCGAGCATCGTCCCAACCGGACATCACGTCCTCGGCAGTGATGATCGCGCTGGTGCCCGCATACCAGGCGCGCTCTCCGGCCAGCTGGAACAGGAAGGGCTCGCCGCAGGCCAGCTCGACGATGGCATGTTGGGCATCCGGCTCCATGAACACCCGCTCGTCGTGTCCGTCGTCGCCTGCCACGGGCCAGCCTTCGGTGACGAATGGCTGCAGAGCGGCGATGAGATCGTCGTCTTCGATGGGCGCCAGCATCGTGGTCTGGAAGCGTCGCGCGAACGTCGCGCCCTTGCGGGCCCCGGCCATGTCCGCGAACTCCGGCAGGCCGGTGAGATAGACGGCCAGCGGCAGCGCAGCATCGATCTGCCGTCCGCCTGGCAGCGTGAGCGGCTCCTCGTGCGTCAGCGCATCGCCCAGCGCGGTCAAGAGTTGGGAGAGGGCAGCGTCATCAGTGATGTTCTGAACTTCGTCGACGTGGATCACGATGATGGACCGCCCCTGACGAAGGGCAGCACGCCCGATCTCGATCAACAGGTTCGTCAGCGCACTGTAGGGCTCAGGGCCGGGCTGCTCTCGCATCGACGAGGAGACCCCAGCTGCCGCGACGCGTTCTACGCTCCGGAGCAGCTCGGTGATCTTCTTCTCCCGTGCTGCGGCCAGTCCTGCCTGATCGGCGACCGTCAGCAGAGCCCCGGCGACTCGCTTCAGGGGGTCCGCTCCGGTCGGGATCCTCAGCTGAGGAGTGACCCAGTCGCCGGCCGCCGACGCTTCGCTGGTGAGGCGACGTACCAGGGACGATTTGCCCAGTCCGGCTTCACCGAGGATGGTACGCCCTCGCTCATGGAGGCCTGCCATACGACGAGGGCGCAGGTGATCGCGCCAGTCGCTGAGCTGGGGCGTGCGTCCTGCCCACACGTGGGGGACAGTGTCGGACCCGGGGCTGAACGGTGAATCGATCGCCTTGCGCATGATGATAAATTTATCAAGGCGGTCGGGGCTTGATAAAGTTATCAAGTTCGGGGGCGTGTCGATCGCAGATGTCGGGGTTCAGTCGAACACGCTCGACGGCCTGAGTGTCGGGGAGCACGGGTGTGGTTAGGGTGGGTGACCGTGGATTCCTCGCGCCGATGCACCAGAAGCAGCTGCGGTCAGCCCGCCGTGGCGACGCTGACGTACAGCTACCGCGACTCCACCGTCGTGGTGGGTCCGATGAGCGTGTATCCCGAGCCCCACACCTACGATCTCTGCGCCCGGCACGCCGACAGCGTGACCCCGCCGCGCGGCTGGGAGGTCCTCCGGCTGGACTACCCGTCGGCGCCGGCCGACGCCGGTGCGGCGGCCGCCGACGACCTGCTGGCCGTCGTCGACGCCGTCCAACGCGAGGACGATCCGACCCCGGCGACGGACTCCGCCGGCCACGAGCCGGGCTCTCCGGTTCCCGGCACGCTGCCCTCCCGCGAGAGCCGCGGAAGGATCGCGCCGCCCGAGCCGACGGCGTCGGTCGTGCGCGGCCACCTGCGACTGCTGGACGACTGAGGCGCGACGTCCGGATCACCCGGCGCGCGTCGAGCGCATGGCTTTCAGCTGCCGAAGATCGGGATCGTCCGCCAGCCGGTGGTACTCCTCGGAACCGAGCGGGACGAGAGCGACGCGACCGTCGGCGTCGTGGTGCAGGCCCCAGCCGTGCCGCTTGCCCAGCGGCGATGCGCGCAGACAGGCGCGGCTGCTCGCGAAGAACGTCTCCCGCTCGGCCGTGATCCGCTCTTCGGGCACCCGCTGACGCAGCAGATGCACATGGAACAGCAGATCGTCTGAGGTCAGCTCATAGGGCTGTTCCGTCAGGATCCGGTGCTGAAGTTCGGCGACGCTCGGTGTCGCCCGTCCGGCCGTCGGCGCCCGGGCCTCGGCGACCGGACAGTCCTCGGCGACCTGGATGAACGTGTCGTGGTAGTTCGTGCTTCCCAAGACGACCCTCCCTCTGCGCCGCACCGGCTGTCGGCGTCGCTCGCCTCCGCTCGTCGCCAGTCTAGGAGCTCCGGCGTTCTGAGGCAGAGGCCTCAAGCCCCCGAGCCTGCGGCGATCGACGTCCACGTCCGGGCCAGACCTGATCGGCTGAGCGTCGGAGATCTGACGCGAACGCGGACGTCGTCTCCGACGACCTGGCATGCACGAAGGCCTCCGCTCGGGCCAGTCCAGCCCGGGCGGAGGCCTTCGTGACGAGGGCGGACGCCGGCGGCCGGTTGGGCAGAGCCTCAGTACCGGTAGTGCTCCGGCTTGTACGGGCCGGCCACGTCGACGCCCAGGTACTCGGCCTGCTCCTTGGTCAGCTCGGTGAGCTCGGCGCCCAACGCTCCCAGATGCAGCCGGGCGACCTTCTCGTCGAGGACCTTCGGCAGCACGTGCACATCCGTGGTGTAGACGTCGTCGCCGGTGTAGCCCGGGGCCGTCTTGCGGAAGAGCTCGATCTGGGCGATCGTCTGGTTCGCGAAGGAGTTCGACATCACGAAGCTCGGGTGACCGGTGGCGTTGCCGAGGTTCAGCAGCCGGCCCTCGGAGAGGACGATGATCGAGCGTCCGGTGTCGGCGAAGCGCCACTCGTGCACCTGCGGCTTGATCTCGATCCTCTCCACGCCCGGGATCTGCGCCAGCCCGGCCATGTCGATCTCGTTGTCGAAGTGGCCGACGTTGCCGACGACGGCCTTGTCCTTCATCCGACGCATGTGCTCGGCGGTGATGATCGACTTGCCGCCGGTGGTCGTGATGAAGACGTCGCCCTGGGAGACGACGTCGTCCATGCGGGCCACCTGGAAGCCGTCCATGGCCGCCTGCAGCGCGTTGATCGGGTCGATCTCGGTGACGATGACGCGGCTGCCCTGGCCGCGCAGCGCCTCGGCCGCGCCCTTGCCCACATCGCCGTAGCCGGCGACGACGGCGACCTTGCCGCCGAGCAGCACGTCGGTGGCGCGCATGATCCCGTCGGGCAGCGAGTGCCGGATGCCGTACTTGTTGTCGAACTTCGACTTGGTCACCGAGTCGTTGACGTTGATCGCCGGGAAGAGCAGCTCGCCGTCGCGGGCCATCTGCGAGAGCCGGGTCACTCCGGTGGTCGTCTCCTCGGTCACGCCGCGGATCGCCTGCGAGACCCCGGTGAAGCGGGACGGGTTCTCCGCCAGCGAGGCGCGCAGGGTCTCCAGGACCACGCGGTACTCCTCCGGGTCGTCCTCGGTCGCCGAGGGCACCGCCCCGGCGGCCTCGAACGCCGCACCCTGGTGGACCAGCATCGTCGCGTCGCCGCCGTCGTCGAGGATCATGTTCGCTCCCGCGGAGGCGTCGGCGTCCACACCCGGCCAGAGGAAGATCTGCGAGGCCGCCCACCAGTACTCCTCGAGCGTCTCGTTCTTCCAGGCGAAGACCGGCACGCCCTGCGGCTCCTCCGGGGTGCCGTGCGGGCCGACGACGACGGCCGCGGCGGCCTCGTCCTGGGTGGAGAAGATGTTGCAGCTGGCCCAGCGCACTTCGGCGCCGAGGGCGGTGAGGGTCTCGATCAGGACTGCGGTCTGCACGGTCATGTGCAGCGAGCCGGCGATCCGCGCGCCGGCCAGCGGCTGCTCCGCGGCGTACTCCTCGCGCAGGGCCATCAGGCCGGGCATCTCGTGCTCGGCCAGCCGGATCTGGTGGCGGCCGGCCTCGTGCAGCGAGATGTCGGCGATGCGGAAGTCGAAGCTCATGCAGGGGGTCCTTCGTCTCGGGAGTGGGCGTCGACGGCGCGCCGGCGGGACGCCGTCGCGCGCGGACGGGTCGGGGCCAGCGTATCGCGGGCGTCCGCCGTCGGCGGCCCCGCACGTCACCGGGGGTCACCGCTGCGACGGAGGTCTCCTGTCGTCCGCGCCGGTCCGGACATGGCGGACGGGGCGGACGGGGCGGACGGCTCAGGTGTAGGGCAGCGCGTGCAGCCGCCGGCCGAGCCGCGCGCTCCGCTCCTGCCGGCGCACCAGCCGCCGATACTCGCGGTTGCGCCGCTCGGCCATCACCGCGGTGAGGAACTCCACGGTGCTCGACGGCGGGGGCGGCGGCATCACGTGCGGGCGCAGCTCGGCGGCCAGCTGGTCGGCGCTGCGCCGCAGCGCCTCCGAGTCCACGGCCTTCCCGCCGGAGTCCAGGCGCTGCAGCAGCCGGGAGATGCGCAGCGCGAGGCCGTCGGGGACGCGGCCGACGTCGGCGATCTGCGTCCATGAGGACAGGTGCTGCGGCACCGGGAGCATCATCGGCTTCGTCCGCGGCTGGCGGGTGAGCACTCCGTAGGTGCCGGCGAGCATGTCGCCCAGGCGTTTGCCGCGGGAGTTGAGCAGTCCGCAGAGCAGCGGCAGCAGGCCCATGCTCAGCACCACCTCGGGCCAGAGCAGCAGCCCGCGGACGGTCGCATGGCGCAGCCGCACCGGGCCGCCGTCGTCGCGGACGACCCGCACGCCCAGGATCAGCCGGCCCAGCGAGCTGCCCCGGGAGAGCGTCTCCACCGTCACCGGGGCGATGACGAAGCAGAGGACCAGCGTGCTCAGCATGGCCGCCTGGGTCAGGGCGGGGTCCAGGGCGACGGTCATCGTCCCGGAGAAGGCGCCGAAGAGCAGCAGGATCGCGAGATAGGCGGCCACATAGACGGCCACGTCGATCATCAGCGACAGTCCGCGGACGATGACCGAGGCCGCCGGCAGGTCCAGCTGGACCGCCTCACCGGTGATCACTGTGCGCATGCGGCCAGCCTAGCGGCTCGTCGGCGCATGAGCTGAGTTAGGGTCGGGGATGTGGACATCGATGCCTTCGTCGCCGTGCACCAGGGGGGAGTGGGACCGCCTGGCCGAGCTCTCCTCCCGATCGCGTCCGACCGCCGACGAGGCGGATGAGCTGCTGCGGCTCTACCAGCGCGCCTCCACCCACCTGTCGATGGTCCAGGCCCATCGACCCCGGCGGGCCGGTCGCCGCCGGGCTCTCGGCGCGGCTGGGCCGGGCCCGCAGTCGGCTCACCGGCGGTGGGGACAACCTGCTGGTCAGCATCGCCCGCTTCGTCATGCAGGTGCTGCCGGCGGCCTTCCACCGGGTCGCCGTCCCGACGGTGGTCATCGGCGCGCTGTTCCTGCTGGTCTCCGGGGCCTTCGCGCTGTGGACCCAGCACCACCCGCAGATCGAGCTGCTGATGTCCGACGAGGCGCGGGCCGCCTACGCCCGCGACGACTTCGTCGACTACTACTCGGACCACCCGAACGCCTCCTTCGCCGCTCAGGTGTGGACCAACAACGCCTGGATCGCCGCGCAGGAGGTCGCCCTCGGGGTGACCGGCGTCTGGGTGCCGGCGGTGCTGCTGGTCAATGCGCAGGGCCTGGGGATCTCCGCCGGGGTGATGTTCGAGCAGGGCGAGGCCTGGACCTTCTGGGCCCACATCCTGCCGCACGGCCTGATGGAGCTCACTGCGGTCTTCGTCGCCGGCGCCGCCGGGCTGCGGATCTTCTGGGCCTGGGTCGCGCCGGGACGACGGCGGCGACTCACCGCGCTGGCGGAGGAGGGGCGCCGGCTGATCACCGTCGCGATCGGTCTGACCGCCGTGCTGCTGGTCAGCGGCGTCGTCGAAGGCTTCGTCACCCCCAGCGACCTGCCGACTGCGGTGAAGATCCTCCTCGGCGCGCTGGTGCTGGCCGGTTATTGGACCTACACGCTGGTCCTCGGCGGTCGAGCCCGTCGGGCGGGCATCACCGGCGACCTGGCTCGGTACGACACCGGAGTCCACGAGCTCACCGCCTGACCGCCGGTGAGGCGGTCCGGGGGAGGCGGTCCGGGCGCGGAGCGTGGGCCCGCGACGCGGCCGGAACGGCGCGGATCCTCGACTCTCCGGCAGGTCTGACCGGGTGCGACGGGCTCTTCCCCGTACCCTCGACAGTGGACATCACTGCGTGGAGAGGCAACCATGAGCGCGAACTCACAGCGGCCCGAGGACGGGGAGCCGCAGGACACCGGAGGCGGATTCGAGTCCGGCCTCGACTACGGGGCGTTCGTCGAGGACGCGCCGGACTATCCGGAGGACCGGCCGGACGCCGAGGCGCCGCAGGAGCCGGAGGGGGGATCCTCCGAAGCCCCGGACGGCGCCGGCGCGGATCCGGCGTCCGACGCCGAGACGACCGGGCGTGCCGCCGCCGGCGAGCAGCCCACCGAGCCGATCGGCCGGGCGCCCGCACCGGCCGCCGAGGAGCAGCCCACCGCCGCGATGCCGCGCACCCCGGCCTCCGACGACGCGACGCGTCCGCTGGGCGACGTCGCGACGGAGGCGACCGGCACGCAGCAGTCGGGCTCCCCGCAGGCCGACTCGGCCTCGACGCCGACGCGCCCCCGACTCCGGCGCCGACTCCGGCGCCGGCCGCGGGCTCCGAGCCGACCTCCGATTCGCGGCCGGCGAGCCCCGGCGCCGGGGAGCAGGAGACCGCCACGCTGAGCGCGGCCCGCGACCCGCAGCCGACCGATGCCTCCCGCGACCTGCCCTATGAGCCGGCCGCCGCGGGCGCGGCCGGTGCGGCCGGCGGGTCCGCAGTCGTCGGGCGCACCGCCGCCGACGAGGCGATCACCGATCAGGATCTCGACGAGGAGGTCGCCAAGGACAAGCGCGGGGCCTCGCGTCTGCTCCAGGTGCTGCTGGCGATCATCGCCCCGCTGCTGGTGATGGCCGCGGCGGTCCGGCTGGTGGCCTCGCCGCTGTTCGTCTGGCTGGAGTACCGGCTGCCGCACTTCCCGGCCGACGAGCTCGGCTTCGGCACCGACGACCGGGTCCTCTACGGCTCCTACGGCGTGGACTACCTGTTCAACGGCGCCGACTCTCGGTACCTCTCGGAGCTCGCCGTCGAGGGCGGCCCGCTGTTCACCGAGGCCGAGGTCGGACACATGGCCGACGTCAAGCGGATCATGGTCATCGGCATGGCCGCCGCGGTGGTGCTGCTGATCATCACGCTGGTCTTCGCGCTGCTGCTGCGCCGGTGGCGCCCCGGGGCGGTGGCCCGCGGATTCTTCTCCGGCGCCTGGGTGGCGCTGGTGCTCGTCGCCGCGCTGGTCACGCTGGCGGTGCTGGGCTGGCAGGACTTCTTCGCCGGCTTCCACAGCGTGCTCTTCGCCGAGGGCAGCTGGCAGTTCCCGGCGGACTCGACGCTGATCCGGCTCTACCCGGCGCAGTTCTGGATGGACGCGGCCATCGGCGTCGGCGGTCTCGTGGTGCTCATCGCGCTGCTGCTGCTGATCATCACCTGGCCGACGAAGAAGCGCCGTGCCCGCCGGCGGGCACGACTCGAGGAGGTCCAGGCGGTCCGCCGCGAGAAGCTGGTCGCCGAGCTGACCAAGGACGCCGAGTACTCCAACGCCGCGCGCGGCTGAGCCGACCGCGCCGTCTCCATCGCAGAGGTCCGGGTCCGCAGGGGAATCCTGCGGGCCCGGATCTCGTTCTACCCGGTGTTCGACCGTGTGCTCGTGCCGGGCTGATCAGCGGGTCGCCGGCATCCTGCCCGGCCGGCACGTCCAGTACACTGTCGGGGTCTGCGGGCCTCCGCGGCGCGTGCCAGGCGCGCCGTCCGGCCGTCGAGACCACGAGCACGACCGACTCCTCTGTCGAAAGCGAGCGCCTCATGCTGAGAACCGTCATGGGCGGCAAGATCCACCGCGCCCGGGTCACCCAGGCCGACCTGCACTATGTGGGGTCGATCACCGTGGACCAGGACCTGCTCGACGCCGCCGGGATCGTCGAGGGGGAGAAGGTCCAGGTCGTCGACATCACCAACGGCGCGCGCCTGGAGACCTACACCATCGCCGGCGACCGCGGGACCGGCATCATCGGCATCAACGGCGCCGCCGCGCACCTGGTCGGCACCGAGGACCTGGTCATCATCATCTCCTACCGCATGGGCACCGACGCCGAGATCGCCGAGCACGTCCCGCAGGTCGTCCACGTCGACGCCGACAACCGGATCGTGCAGCTGGGGAACGACCCCGCCGAACCCGTGCCCGGCGCGGCCGATCAGCTCTCCCCGCGCAGCCCCCTGCCGGCCTGAGTCGGACCTGTGCTCGGACGGACCGCCGGCCGAGCACAGTCGGAGCACGTCGCGCCGTCGGGGACGCGAGGCGTGCCGCGCGGCGTCGACGCCGCGGCGGAGACGCGCGCCTGAGAGCCGCCGGTGAGGCGGCGCGCCTCAGATCGTGACGTCGCCCTGCGGGGAGCGGAAGGTCACCGACATGATCCCGGGAGTGCCCGAGGGAGCGACCCAGTCGACGTCGACGTCCTCGAAGGGATCGGCGTCGGGGCAGGCCAGCCAGTCGGCCACGCGGTCGCGGGAGCCGGCGATGGACAGACGGACCAGCTCTGCCTCCGGCTCGTAGGCCTGCGAAGGGTGGAGGTCCTCGGTGCCGTCGTCCCAGCGCAGCAGGTAGGGGACCTGGGGGTCGGCGATGAGCCCCTTGATCCCGATCTGCTGCCAGGTCAGCTCCTGGCCGTCGGGGAACTTGCGATTGCCGGGGACGGCGCGGCGGCCCAGCCGCTCCTCGAAGGGGGTGAGGTCGTCGACGGTGACGCACCAGCCCATCCAGCCCCCGCCGACCTGCGAGCGGTTGCGCACCGCCTGGCCGAAGGGCGCCTTGTCCGCCGAGGGGTGGTCGAGCACCTCGACGACCTCGAGATACTGCCGATTCGCCAGCGGGATGATGGCGTTGCGCGTGCCGAAGCGGGGATGGATGCCGCCCCTGACGCGCTCCACCCCGAGTGCGGACACGATCCGGTCGACCGTGGCGTCCATGCCATCGGGGCCCACCGCATAGGAGACGTGATCCAGACGCATCATGGGTGCATTCATGACCCCATCCTGACACCGCCGTGGTCCGTCTCACGAATCCGAGCCGGATCATGACGCCGGCCGCTGACCTGGAGCGATATTCTACGGCATGTAGAAACACCCGGTCGGCGGCACGCGGCGCGGGGCCGACGGCACGTATCCTGGTCAGGTGCTCAAGACCGCCCTGCAGCCGAGATGGCTGGCGACCCTCGCCCTGGCGCTGATCCTCGCGACCGTGTTCGTGGTGCTCAGCGCCTGGCAGTTCGGCCGCTCGCAGATCGACGACGACGCCACCGGTGCGGACCCGGCGACGGCCGGCTCCTCGCTCGAGGAGGCGCTCCAGGACCCGACGCCGCTGACCGAGGTGATCCGGCCCGGCGAGCCGATGGGCGGGCCGCAGGCCGACAGGGTGGTCAGTCTCCGCGGTGAGTTCGTCGAGGGCACCGAGGTGCTGATCGACCAGCGACTCCAGGGCGACCGCGAGGGATACTGGGCGGTGGCCGCCTTCGCCGTCGACGGTGCCCCGGACGGTCAGGTCATCCCGGTGGTCCGCGGCTGGGTGGCCGATCCCGACGACGCCGACGCCGCGCCGTCGGACGAGGAGCTGACGGTGGTCGGCCGGCTGCTGCCCACCGAGGCGCCGGAGGCCGAGCCGCGGCCCGACGGCCGCGTGCTGCCCTCGCTCTCGGTGGCGGAGCTGATCAACCGCTGGGACGTGTCCTCGTACTCCGGCTTCGTCGTCGCCTTCTCCGCCCAGCCGGCCGGGGCGGCCGATCCGACGGGGGAGTCCGACGGCGCCGAAGTCGACGCCGCCGCGGAGGGATCGCCGCTGGAGAGCGTCTGGGTGGGTCCGCAGCCGGAGGGCCCGCAGATCCACTGGCTCAACGTCTTCTACGGTGTCGAGTGGACGGTCTTCGCCGGTTTCGCGTTCTACCTGTGGGGGCGGCTGGTCAAGGACGACCACGAGCGCCGGCTGGAGGAGGAGCGGCTGGATCGCGAGTGGGAGGAGCAGTGGCGCCGCGAGCAGCTGGCCCGGCGCGCCGAGCAGTCCGGCCGCCCGGCCGGAGACGCAGGATCTGACGGACCCGAGGAGCAGACCCATGACTGACCAGCCGACCCCCGACGACCTCCCGCCCGCCCCGCCGCGGCCGAGGCGGCGCCGCTTCCAGGGGACGATCGCCCAGATCTCCGGGGCGCTGGGCTTCTACCGCGTCTGCGCCTATGTCACCGGCGTGATGCTGCTGCTGCTCGTGGCCAAGATGATCATGACCTACGCCGTCGGCGTCGAGCTCTACGCCGGCGGCACCGCCGAGGACGGCGCGGCCAACGCGCTGGGCTTCCACAGCATCGGTTCGGTGGTCGGCGGCCAGGCCGTCTCGTACTGGGTGGCGGTGGTCCACGGCTGGATCTATGTGGTCTACCTGATCTCCGGCTTCCGCCTGTGGTTCCTGATGCGCTGGCCCTTCGGCCGGCTCGCGACGATCGTGCTCGGCGGCGTGGTCCCGTTCCTGAGCTTCATCGTCGAGCGGCGCATCGCCGGGGAGGCCCGCCGCGAGATGGAGGAGAACCCCGAGGCGGCTCGCCGATACTGAGACGCCCCGGGCGATGACTCCGTGGAAGGTGCGGGAACGCGCACGCTTTCCCGCACCTTCCACGGAGTCATCGCTGGTCCCGCGCCGTCGTCGGCGGCATCGTGGGGCGTCCCGTAGGATGGACGGGTGACTTCTCAGCCTGCTTCCGAACGGCCCTCCCACGAGGCCCAGACCGTGCTGGTCGTCGACTACGGCGCCCAGTACGCCCAGCTCATCGCCCGCCGCGTGCGCGAGGCTCGCGTCTACTCCGAGGTCGTGCCGCACACGCTGACGGCCGCCGAGATCCTCGAGCGCCGTCCGTCCGCGGTGATCCTCTCCGGCGGTCCGGCCAGCGTCTACGCCGACGGCGCCCCCTCGGTGGAGGAGGAGCTCTTCGCCGCCGGGGTGCCGGTGCTCGGCATCTGCTACGGCTTCCAGGCGATGGCCCACGCCCTCGGCGGCGAGGTCGCCCGCACCGGTGACCGGGAGTACGGCAAGACCGAAGTGCGGGCGAGGAACGCCCCGCACTCGCTGCTGTCCGGCACCGACGCGACGCAGACCACCTGGATGAGCCACAGCGACTCCGTGCAGGCCGCGCCGGAGGGCTTCGAGGTGCTGGCCTCCTCCGAGGGCGCTCCGGTCGCGGCCTTCGCCGACGACGACCGCCGGCTCTACGGCGTGCAGTGGCACCCCGAGGTCCGCCACTCGCCGCAGGGTCAGAAGGTGCTGGAGAACTTCCTCTACGACGGTGCCGGACTGACCCCGGAGTGGACCACCGGCAACATCGTCGAGGAGCAGGTCGCCGCGATCCGCGAGCAGGTCGGCGACGCCCGGGCGATCTGCGGACTGTCGGGCGGCGTGGACTCCGCCGTCGCCGCCGCGCTGGTCCAGCGCGCCGTCGGCGAGCAGCTGACCTGCGTGTTCATCGACCACGGCCTGCTGCGCGAGGGTGAGGCTGAACAGGTCGAGCGCGACTTCGTCGCCGCCACCGGCGCGAAGCTGCACGTCGCCGACGAGCGCGAGCGCTTCCTCACCGCCCTGGAGGGCGTCTCCGATCCGGAGCAGAAGCGCCGCATCATCGGCCGCGAGTTCATCCGTGCCTTCGAGGACGCCGAGGCCGCGGTGCTCTCCGCGGCCCACGCCGAGGGCGCGAAGGTCGACTTCCTGGTCCAGGGCACGCTCTACCCCGACGTCGTCGAGTCCGGCGGCGGCGAGGGAGCGGCCAACATCAAGTCCCACCACAACGTCGGCGGGCTGCCGGAGGACATGGTCTTCCAGCTGGTGGAGCCGCTGCGGGCGCTGTTCAAGGACGAGGTCCGCGCCGTCGGCGCCGAGCTGGGGCTGCCGGCCGAGATCGTCCAGCGCCAGCCCTTCCCCGGGCCGGGGCTGGGCATCCGCATCATCGGCGAGATCACCGAGGACCGTCTCGAGGTGCTCCGCCGCGCCGACGCGATCGCGCGCGAGGAGCTCACCGCCTCCGGGCTGGACCAGGACGTCTGGCAGATGCCGGTGGTGCTGCTCGCCGACGTCCGCTCGGTGGGCGTGCAGGGCGACGAGCGCACCTACGGCCACCCGATCGTGCTGCGCCCGGTCAGTTCCGAGGACGCGATGACCGCCGACTGGTCGCGGCTGCCGCATGATCTGCTGTCGCGGATCTCCAACCGCATCATCAACGAGGTCTCCGAGGTCAACCGAGTAACCCTCGACGTGACCTCGAAGCCCCCGGGGACTATCGAATGGGAATGATCTAGCATCATCGTCCACGAGAAGGTGATCCTGCCGGAAGGTCAGAAGTGAGCAGAGACGACACGAGCACCGCCGGACCGGCGGTGCACGCAGACCTGGTCAGCGCGGAGCGCACGGAGCAGGCCGTCGACCACGCCGCGGCGCGGGCCGACCACGTCGAGCGTCCCGCGGATCCGGTGATCGCCTGGGCGGAGTCGCTGGACTCGGGGGCGGAGAACGACACGATGCTGCGCTTCACCCCGTCGCGGCAGAATGCCGTCGACCTCACCGACGCCAACTCCTCGGGCCTGATGCAGCTCTTCGCCGGACGGCGCACGCGTCTGTCGACGCTGCTCAACGAGGACGCCGCCTTCGCCGCAGGGCGTGAGGCCGCCGCGGCGATCCGCAACAAGGTCCGCGAGATGTCCGAGGAGCGCGGCATCGAGGTCGGGCATCTCGCCGCCGGCGTCGCCGGCTGGACCGAGGAGACCGCCGCCGGTGCCGAACAGTTCACCGCCCCGGTGATGCTGGTGCCGATCTCGCTGCGACCTCGGCCCGACGGCGACGACTTCGAGGTCCAGTTCACCGCCCCGGCCCGGCTGAACCCGGCGCTGGCGCGGCATCTGGCCGACCGCCACGGGCTCTCGCTCGACCCGGCCGAGTTCGAGGCCGCCGGATACGCCACCGCGCGCTTCGACCCCTCGCGCACCTCCGAGCTGCTCGGCCGGCTGGCCGCCCGCCGCGCCGGAGAGCCCGAGGCCGGTGACGGCGCGCTGGGCTCGCTGCAGGTCTGGCGCCAGGTCTACCTGTCGACCTTCGCCGACGTCAGTGGTCTGGACCGGCCCTCCGGGCTGGACTCGTCGCATCCGGTGCTGCGGGCGCTGGCCGCGTCCGAGCCGCTTTCCCAGCCGGAGGCGGACGCCGAGGCGCAGTCGGCGCCGAGCCTGGACGATCGCGATCCGCAGGACGAGCGTCTCGTCGTCGACGCCGATGCCGATCAGCAGGCGGTGCTCGATGCCGTCGATGCCGGACAGTCGATGGTGGTGACCGCCCCGCCGGGCACCGGACAGACGCAGACGGCGGTCAACGCCGTCGCCGCGCTGGCCTGGGCGGGCAAGCGCACCCTGGTGGTCTCCGAGCGGGCCGCCGCGCTGGAGGAGTTCACCCGCCGGCTCTCGCAGGCGCGGCTGGGCACGCTGGCGCTGCAGGTGCCGGCGTCGACGACCACCGAGGACCTCCGGCAGCAGCTCATCCGCGCGATCAAGCGGGTCGAGCGCTCCGAGCCGCCGCGGCTGACCGGTCTGCAGGCGAAGCTGCGCGAGCGCCGGCACGAGCTCGTCGACCATGTGGACTCGCTGCACCAGGTGCGCAGCCGGTGGAGCTGCTCGCCCTACCAGGCCATGCAGGCGCTGGCGGCGCTGACCTCGCTGAACCCGGCGCCGTCGACGAGCGTGCGGCTGAAACGCTCGGTGCTGGACACCACTGTGGACCGCAGCCAGGTCACGGTGAAGCTCGCGCGCGCCGCCGAGCTCGGCGCCTTCTCCGCCGAGACCCGGCGCAGCCCCTGGTACAACGCCCGGCCGCGGAACCGGCAGGAGACCGACGACGCGGCAGCTCTGGTCGCTCGGCTGCGCGAGGAGCTGCCGCGGCTGAAGGGCCACATGGAGACCGCGGCCGCGGTCACCGGACTGCGCCAGGGGACGTCCTTCTCGGACTGGCACGCCCAGGTGATGCTCTTCCAGCGCGTGCAGGAGTCGCTGGGGAAGTTCACCCATGATGTCTACACCAAACCGGTCGACGACCTGATCGCCGCCACGGCCCCGGGCTGGTGGCGCAAGCAGCACGGCGTGGAGATGACCTCCATCGCCCGTTCCCGGCTGCGCCGGGTGGCCAAGGAGTACATCCGCCCCGGCGTCTCCATCCATGACCTGCATTCCTCGCTGGTCGAGGTCCAGGCCGAGCGCGAGGAATGGGCCGAGCACGCCGTCGACGAGGTCCGGCCGAAGGTCCCGAAGAACCTGGACCGGCTCGCCGACGCGGTGGGCACGGTGCAGACGCATCTGGAGAAGCTCGTCGAGGTGCTCGACCCGGACGTGGCCGAGCGGCAGATGCACGGCGTCCCCGGCGGCTCCCGGCCGGTCGGCGGCGACGGCGCCGGGGAGTCGGCCCGCTCCGGACGCCGGACGCTGCTGGACATCCCGTTCGCCCGCATGGTCGACGTCGTCGAGGCCCTCGCCGAGGACCAGGAGCCGCTCGAGACGCTGCCCGAGCGCACGCTGGTCACCGAGCAGCTGCGCGAGCAGGGCTTCCGGGAGCTGATGGAGGATCTGGCCGAGCGCGAGGTCCCCGCCGAGCGCGTCGCCGACGAGCTGGAGCTGGCCTGGTGGCAGTCCACGCTGGAGGCGATGATCTCCGGCGACGACTATCTGGCCATGACCTCGGGGGAGAACCTGCGAGGCATCGAGGCGGAGTTCCGCGCCGCCGACGCCGCCCACATCGAGGCCGGCGCCCGGCGACTGGACCACAGCCTGTCGGTCCGCTGGAAGTCTGCGGTCGAGGCCCACCCGGAGGCCGCGTCGCGGCTGAAGGAGCTGCTGCGTGACGGCAGCCCGACCGTGGCGGCGCTGGACGAGGTCGCCGACGAGCTGATCCAGCCGCTGGTCCCGGTCTGGACGAGCTCGCCGCTGGGTCTGGTCGAGCAGTTCCCCGAGGATCTGCGCGCCGACGCGGTGGTGCTGCTCGACGCCGAGTCGCTGTCCGCGTCGTCGGCGCTGGGCGCGATCACCCGCGGCCAGCAGGTGATCGCCTTCGGCGACCCGGCGACCGGGGCGCCGAAGCCGCTGCAGATCGCCGCCGACCCGGTCGCCCCGGCCGTCGGCCGCGAAGTCCCCGAGTCGATCCACGACCGGCTGGCCCGGGTGCTGCCTGTCCACTGGCTGCGACGCGTGCACCGCGGCGTGGACCAGGAGCTCACCGAGCCTGCTCGTCGGAGGAGATCTACGACGGCGAG
>NZ_AFRW01000077.1 GCF_000220985.1 Nesterenkonia sp. F | reverse complement strand
TGCTGGGCCTCGTGCTGGGCCTCGTGCTGGGCCTCGTGCTGGGCCTCGCAGCGGGTCAGACCGCCGCGACGGTCACCAGCGGCTCGCCGGCGGCGTCGTCGGCGATCAGCTGCAGCTCGGCGGTCAGGGTCTCGGAGGTCACCAGCTCCTCGTGGGCACGCACTGCCGCCACGGTCCGCTCGTCGGCGGTGATCGTGGTGCGGATACGGTCGGAGACGTCCAGGTCGGCGTCCTTGCGCGCCTGCTGGACCGAGCGGACGACGTCGCGGGCGGTGCCCTCGGCCAGCAGCTGACCGGTCAGCGAGGTGTCCAGCACCAGGAAGCCGTCGACGGCGTCGAGGACGGTGACCGCCGCATCGGAGAGCTCGTCGGAGACTGTGGTGGTCAGCGTGTACTCGCCCTCCGCGAGCTCGAGACCGCCGGCGACGACGACGCCGTCATGCATCTGCCAGTCCCCGGCCTTGGCGCCCTGGATGGCCTGCTGCACCCCCTTGCCCAGGCGCGGGCCGGCCGCCCGGGCGTTGACCACCAGCTGGCGGCCGATGCCCCAGTCGGCGGCCGAGACCTCGGAGGCCTCCAGCAGCGTGACGTCCTTGATGTTGAGCTCCTCGGCGATGATCCGCCGATGCGTGCCCTCCAGTGCGGCGGCGTCGGGGACGACGACGGTCAGCTGCGCCAGCGGCTGACGGACGCGCAGTCCGGCCTGCTTGCGCAGCGAGGAGCCGGCCGAGCAGATCGCCCGGGTGGTCTCCATCAGCTCCACGGCGCGGTCGTCGCGCAGCTGGACGGCGACCTCCGGCCAGTCGCTCAGGTGGACCGAGCGGCCGCCGGTCAGACCGCGCCAGATCTCCTCGGCGGTCAGCGGCAGCAGCGGGGCCGCGACCCGGGCGAGGGTCTCGAGCACCGTGTGCAGCACGTCGTAGGCGGCGAGGTCCTCCTCGTAGAAGCGCTGCCGCGACCGGCGGATGTACCAGTTGGTCAGCGTGTCGCAGAAGCCGCGCAGCGCTTCGCAGGCGGCCGAGACGTCGTAGGCGTCCAGAGCCTCGGTGGCGCGTCGGACCAGATCGCCGAGCGCGGCGAGGATGTAGCGGTCCAGCGGATTCTGCACCTCTCCGCCGCGCACGTCCTCGGCGGTGACCGTGGCCGCCCGGTGGCCGGCGCCGTCGTTCGCCGTGTTGGCGTAGAGGGTGAAGAAGTGCCAGGCGTTCCACATCGGCAGCAGCACCTGGCGCACGCCCTCGCGGATGCCCTCCTCGGTGACCACCAGATTCCCGCCGCGCAGGATGGGGCTGGACATCAGGAACCAGCGCATCGCGTCGGAGCCGTCGCGGTCGAAGACCTCGTTGACGTCCGGGTAGTTCTTCAGCGACTTCGACATCTTCTGTCCGTCGGAGCCCAGCACGATGCCGTGGCTGATCACATTGGTGAACGCCGGACGGTCGAAGAGTGCGGTGGCCAGGATGTGCATGGTGTAGAACCATCCGCGGGTCTGGCCGACGTACTCGACGATGAAGTCCGCCGGGTGGTGACCCTGTTCGAACCACTCGCGGTTCTCGAAGGGATAGTGCACCTGGGCGAACTGCATCGAGCCGGAGTCGAACCAGACGTCGAGGACGTCGGGCACCCGGCGCATCGTCGAGCGCCCGGTCGGGTCGTCGGGGTTCGGACGGGTCAGCTGATCGACCCACGGCCGGTGCAGGTCCGGCTCGCCCTCGGCGTTGCGCGGGTAGTCGCCGAAGGCCTCCTTCATCTCCTCCAGCGAGCCGTGGACCTCGGTGCGCGGGTGCTCCGGGTCGTCGGAGACCCACACCGGGATCGGGCTGCCCCAGTAGCGGTTGCGCGAGATCGACCAGTCGCGGGCGTTCTCCAGCCACCGGCCGAACTGGCCGTGCTTCACATGGGACGGGATCCAGTTGATCTGCTCGTTGAGCTCGAGCATCCGGTCCTTGACCTGGGTGACGGCCACGTACCAGGAGGTGACCGCCTTGTAGATCAGCGGGGTGCGGCAGCGCCAGCAGTGCGGGTAGGAGTGCACGTGGGACTTCTCGCGGACCAGCCGGCCCTCGGCCTTGAGCACGTTGATGATCGTGCGATTGGCCTCGAAGACCTGCACCCCGGCGATGTCGGCCAGCGGCGCGTCGCCGTCGGGCGTGGGCTCGGCGAACAGCGGCAGGAACTTCGCGCCGTCGTCGATGGAGAGGATGACCGGGATGCCGGCCTCCTCGCTGGAGCGCTGGTCCTCCTCGCCGAAGGCCGAGGCCTGGTGGACCAGGCCGGTGCCGTCGGAGGTGGTCACGTAGTCCTCGACGAGCACGCGGAAGGCGTTCTCGGTGCCCCACGCCTCGGTGTCGGCGTAGTAGCGCCACAGCGGCCGATACCCAATGCCGGCCAGCTCGGAGCCCTGGTAGCGGGCGACGACGGCGGCGGAGGCGGCCTCGGCGGCGCTGTGGTCGTCGCCGTCGACGAAGCCCAGGTCCTTCGCGTAGGCGCCCACCAGATCCGCGCCGAGCAGATGGCGGCCCGGCAGCGGGCCGTCGGCCGGAGCCTCGACGACGACGTACTCGATCTCCGGACCGACGGCGACCGAGAAGTTGGTCGGCAGCGTCCAGGGCGTGGTGGTCCAGGCCAGCAGGTTGACCCCGCGCAGCGCGTCGCCGTGGGTCCCGCCGCCGGTGATCGGGAAGGTGACCGTCACCGAGGGGTCCTGGCGCTCCTGGTAGACCTCGTCGTCCATGCGCAGCTCGTGGTTGGACAGCGGGGTCTCGTCCTGCCAGCAGTAGGGCAGCACGCGGAAGCCCTGGTAGGTCAGGCCCTTCTCGTGGAGCTGCTTGAACGCCCAGACGACCGACTCCATGTACTCGACGTTGAGCGTCTTGTAGTCGTGCTCGAAGTCCACCCAGCGGGCCTGGCGGGTGACGTAGTCCTCCCACTCGGCGGTGTAGCGCAGCACCGAGGCGCGGCAGGCGTCGTTGAAGGTGTCGATCCCCATGGCCTCGATCTCGGCCTTGTCGGTGATCCCCAGCTGCTTCATCGCCTCCAGCTCGGCGGGCAGCCCGTGGGTGTCCCAGCCGAAGCGGCGCTCGACGCGGCGGCCGCGCTGGGTCTGGTAGCGGGCGACCAGGTCCTTCACATAGCCGGTGAGCAGGTGGCCGTAGTGCGGCAGGCCGTTGGCGAAGGGCGGGCCGTCGTAGAAGACGAACTCGTTGGGCTCGCCGTCGACCTCCGCGGCGCGGTTCTCGACCGAGGCGCGGAAGGTGTCGTCGTCGCGCCAGTCGGCCAGCACGCGCTCCTCGACGGCCGGGAAGCTCGGCGAGGCCGCGACGGTGCCGTCGGCGTCGCCCGCGGTCGCGCGGGGGTACACAGGAGTGGGGTTCTGCTCGGTCATGGAGTCCGTCCTGAGGGTCGCTGCACTGGTCGCTGGGTCCTCACGAGGACGCCGTCGTCCCGTGGGTTCGCATCCCACGCGCCCGCCGACGCGGTACCACCTCGCTTGTCCGTCCTGGGACGGACCGCTCCATGACTGCTGTGACGGGCATGCCCGTCCGGTTCTACTGAGGCCCCGCTCGAGGGCCCGTTCCTCCGGAAGCTCGCCGGTGATGGCCGGGTCGTCGCTGCTGGGTGCCATTCTAGCGCGTGCGCGACGATCCGGAAGAACCGGAGTCGCCGGCGATGACTCCGTGGAACACGTGGGAAAGCGGCGGCATTCCCACCGTTTCCACGGAGTCATCGCCGGGCTAGCGTGGGGGCATCCGGCCCCGACGCGGAGGGAGGAGTCCGGCGTGGAGATCACCTGGATCTCGGACTCGCTGGCCACCGAGGCCACCCTGCTGGTCTTCGCCTTCGTGCTCTCCGGGCTCATCGGGCTGGAGCGCGAGGTCCGGCAGAAGACCGCCGGGGCACGCACCCACATCCTGGTGGGCCTCGGCTCGGCGCTGTTCACCCTGGTCTCGGCCTACGGCTTCGACCACGTCCTGGGCGACGACGTCGTCCTCGACCCCTCGCGCATCGCCGCGCAGATCGTCACCGGCATCGGCTTCCTCGGCGCCGGGGTGATCTTCGTCCGCCGCACCATCATCTCCGGACTGACCACGGCCGCCTCGATCTGGGTGACCGCGGCCGTCGGCATGGCCTGCGGCGCCGGGATGCCGCTGATCGCCGCGCTGGCCGTCGGGCTGCACCTGCTGACGGTGACCGTGCTGCACGTGGCGGTGCGCCGCCTGCCCCATCGGGATCTGGCGCGGCTGTGCACAGTCCGCTATCAGGACGGACGCGGCGTGCTGCGCGACGTGCTTGCCACCGCCTCGGAGATGGGCTTCGAGGCCTCGCTGACGCGCACCCGACGGCTGGACGACGCCGACGGCGCCGGCCGGGAACGCGAGGACGGCCCGACCCGCGTGGTGGAGGCGACGATGCGCTTCAGCCGGCCGCAGCACACCGGCGGCGACGCGCTCTTCGAGCGGCTGGCCGCCGTCGACGGTGTGCTCGAGGTGCGGCAGATCTCCGACGACGAGGAGGAATGAAGCCCGGGGGCGTTCGCGGTCCCCCCGCTCCCCGCTCCCCGCTCCCCGAGCGTTCATCGTAGGGCTGTGAGATGTCGTCGTGCTATAGCGCTACGACATCTCACAGCCCTACGACAGGCGGGCGGCAGTGAGCGGTCGGCGGGTCGACGGACTCAGGAGCTCGCCGGCTCCACCGGCAGCCAGAGCTCGTAGCGCTCGACTCCCCCAGCCTCGTCGAGCACCGGGGCGACCAGTTCGGGCCCGTCGACCGGCCGGTAGGGGTTCGCCGGAAACCACTCGCCGTAGGCCTGCGGCCAGAGCTGCTGGACCTGTTCCACCGCGGGGCCCTCCGAGGAGAGCACCAGCCAGGTCGCCGCCGGCACCGCCCGCGTCTCATGCTCGCCGGAGTCGAGCTCGTCGGGCGCGCCGTCGACGGCGGCGGCGAACCAGAACTCGAAGGACGCGCCGTCCTCACGGCCTTCGACGAAGTCGGTGCTCACCGTCAGGAGCCGACTCGGTTCGCGGGTCGACCGGGCGCTGATGTCCCGGAGGACGTCGAGTCCCAGCTCTTCCCGGAGTCGCTCGATCTCCGGATTGGCTCCCCGGGCGACGATCGCCATCCGGCGGCGACGTCCGACGAGGGTGAAGGCATCCTGCTCCACGAGGCGATAGGTCATCGGTTCTGCTCCTTCCACACTCAGGGTGACGCGCAGCGGAGCCTGCGATCGCAGGCCGGCCCCGGAGGCCCGGGCCTGCGAGGGCGAGAGTCCGTGCACTGCGCGGAACGCACGACTGAAGGCGTCGGCGGAGTCATAGCCGAAGCGGATCGCGATGTCCTGGAGAGCTTCACGACCGGCGACGACGTCGGCTGCCGCGACGGTGAGCCGACGTCGCCGGACGTACTCGGAGACCGGCATGCCCGCCAGCACGGTGAACAGACGACGGAAGTGATGCTCGGAGGTCAGCGTCGTACGTGCCAGGGAGCCGACGTCGACGACGCCGTCGCCGCTCCCGGCCGCGCCGTCGGCGACCCGCTGCTCGATCTCCTCGATCGCCCGGTTCCACAGCTCCACCGCGATCCACCTTCCCGCGGGGGATTCGTCTTCCCCGCCCTGCGTTCCTTCTGACACCTCCATGCTCGGCCGGGCGCGGCCGGCGAGGTCCGATGATCGATGCCGGCTCCGGTCGGGTCCGGGCAGGACCCTCCGGCACGAACAGGGCCCCGCCCGCCGCCGGAGCCGGATCTCCGCGCCTCGGCACGGCGGATCCGACCTCCGACGGCGGACGGGGCCCTCCCAGTCGATCAGCCGCCCCGACAGTGCGGGGCGCTCAGGACTCCTCGGGGTCGGCCAGCCGCACGTCCTCGACGCGCAGTCCCTCGGCCTCCTCCTCGACGACCAGCGACAGCTCCGAGGAGCGGGTCGCCGCCCGGATGTCGCCCAACGCCGCCTCGACATGGTCCAGCGCGGACTGCGGACCGGCGATCGTCGCGTCCAGCACCTCGGTGCGCTGCTTGACCTTCGCCTCGGACTTCGCCCGCCGAATGCCGGCGAGCACCTCCGCGACCGCCGGCAGCAGCGCGGCCTCGCCGGCGCCCTCGCGCAGCGACTCCTCGGCCGGCCAGGAGGCCTGGTGCACCGATCCGGCCCGCCACCAGCGCCACACCTCGTCGGTGACGAAGGGCAGCACCGGGGCGAAGAGCCGCAGCACCGCGTCCAGCGTGGTGGCCAGCGCCACCAGCACCGAGTCCTGGATCCGCTCGCCGCGCGAGCCGTAGGCACGGTCCTTGACCAGCTCGACGTAGTCGTCGGTGAAGCGCCAGAAGAAGGCCTCCACCACCTGCAGCGCCCGGGCGTAGTCGTAGTTGCGGTACGCCTGGCCGGCCTGGTCGACGACGGCGCGCAGCTCGGCGATCAACGCCCGGTCCAGCGGCTCGACGAGACGCTCGGCCGAGTCCGGCCCGGCCAGCACGTGGGCCTCGGTCGCCCCGAGGTTCAGCGCGAACTTCGAGGCGTTGAGCAGCTTGATCGCCAGCCGTCGCCCGATCTTCATCTGGGCGACCTCGTAGGCGGTGTCGGCGCCGAGCTTCGCCGAGGCGGCCCAGTAGCGCACCGCGTCGGAGCCGAACTGGTCGAGCACGTCGGTGGGGACGACGACGTTGCCCTTGGACTTCGACATCTTCTTCCGGTCCGGGTCCAGGATCCAGCCGGAGATCGCGGTGTCGGTCCAGGGCAGCGAGTCGTGCAGGGCGTCGGAGCGGACCACGGTGGAGAACAGCCAGGTCCGGATGATGTCGTGGCCCTGCGGACGCAGGTCGTAGGGGAACACCGAGGCGAAGAAGTCCTCGTCGCGGCCCCAGCGCCCGGCGATCTGCGGCGTCAGCGACGACGTCGCCCAGGTGTCGAGGACGTCCGGGTCGCCGGTGAAGCCGCCGGGCACGCCGCGCGCCGCCTCCTCGAAGCCGGGAGCCGGCTCGGCGGCCGGATCCACCGGCAGCTGCTCCTCCTCGGGAAGGATCGGGTCCGCGTAGTCGGGCTCGCCGTCGGCGTCGAGCCGGTACCAGACCGGGATCGGCACGCCGAAGAAGCGCTGGCGGGAGACCAGCCAGTCGCCGTTGAGGCCCTCGACCCAGTTCTCGTAGCGCGAGCGCATGAAGCCCGGGTGCCAGTCCAGCTCGCGGCCGCGGGCCAGCAGCGCCTCGCGCCGGTCGCCGTCGCGGCCGCCGTTGCGGATGTACCACTGTCGGGAGGTGACGACCTCCAGCGGCTTGTCGCCCTTCTCGTAGAAGTGCACCGCGTGGGTGATCGGCTCGGGCTCGCCGTCGAGCAGGTCCTCGGCGCGGAGCATCTCCACCACGGCCTCCTTGGCCGAGTGGACGGTCTTGCCGGCGAGCTGCTCGTAGTTCGTCCGTCCCTGCTCGGAGGTGATCCACTCCGGGATCTCCCGGCTGAAACGACCCTCACGGCCGATGACCGTGCGGGTGGGAAGATCCAGTTCACGCCACCACGTCACGTCGGTCATGTCACCGAAGGTGCAGATCATCGCGAGGCCGGAGCCCTTCTCGGGGTCGGCCAGGTGGTGCGAGCGCACCTCGACCTCGACGCCGAAGAGCGGCGAGACGACGGTGGAGCCGAAGAGGTGCTGGTAGCGCTCGTCGTCGGGGTGGGCCACCAGGGCCACGCAGGAGGGCAGCAGCTCCGGGCGCGTGGTCTCGATGAAGACCTTCTCGCCGGTCTCGGCGGCGGTGAAGGCGTAGCGGTGGTAGGCGCCGGGCCGCTCCTTGGCCTCGAGCTCGGCCTGGGCGACGGCGGTGCGGAAGGTGATGTCCCACAGCGTCGGCGCCTCGGCGGTGTAGGCGTTGCCGCCGCGGACGTCGCGCAGGAAGGCGCGCTGCGAGGTCGCTCGGGAGTCGTCGTCGATCGTGCGGTAGGTCTGACGCCAGTCGACCGAGAGGCCCAGCCGGGTGAACAGGTCCTCGAAGACCTTCTCATCCTGGACGGCGAGCTCCTCGCAGAGCTCGATGAAGTTGCGCCGGGAGATGACGTCCCAGTCGCGCTGGTTCTTCGCGGGCTTCTCCGGCGGCGTGTAGTCCGGGTCGTAGGCGATGGACGGGTCGCAGCGCACGCCGTAGTAGTTCTGCACGCGGCGCTCGGTGGGGAGTCCGTTGTCGTCCCAGCCCAGCGGATAGAAGACGTTCTTGCCGTTCATCCGCTGGAAGCGGGCCAGCACGTCGGTCTGGGTGTAGGAGAACATGTGGCCGACGTGCAGCGAGCCCGACGCCGTCGGCGGCGGAGTGTCGATGGAGTACACGGCCGAACGCTCGGTGTGCTCCTCGAAGCGGTGCAGCTGCTCGGCCTCCCACTGCGCGGAGAGCTTCTCCTCCAGGCCCTCCAGGGCCGGCTTGTCCGGCACCTGCGGCACGCGCGGCGCGGCGGTCGGGGCGTTCTCTGCGTCGATGGTCGCGGAGTCGGGCGTGTCTGTGCCCAAGTTCTGTTCAGCCATGCCGCCCATTCTTCCACGACGGCGCCGTCATCTTCGCGCCGAGTCGCCGAGTCCCATGGTGGTCGACCGCACGGCTCACTACTCTGGTGCCCATGATCCAGTCCCCCCACGAGTCCCGCAGCGCCCTGGTCACCGGCGCCTCCTCCGGCATCGGCGCCGCCACCGCCCACCGCCTCACCACCGACGGCTGGCGGGTCTTCGCCGTCGCCCGCCGCGCGGAGAAGCTCGAGCTGCTCGCCGAGCAGGAGGGCATCATCCCGCTGGTCTGCGACGTCGCCGACGCCGAGCAGGTCGACCAGGCGCTGCACCGGGTCGCCGAGGAGGGCGGCATCGACACGCTCATCAACGTCGCCGGCGGGGCGCTCGGCGTCGACTCGATCGCCGAGGGGCGCGTCGAGGACTGGGAGTGGATGTATCGGACCAACGTGCTGGGCACGCTGCAGATGACCCGGGCCTTCCTGCCGATGCTGCGCGAGCACGGCGAGGGCACCGTGCTGAACCTGACCTCGACGGCGGCGCAGGTGGCCTATGAGGGCGGGGGCGGCTACAACGCCGCGAAGTCCGGCCAGCACGCGCTGACCGGCGCGCTGCGCCTGGAGGAGGCCGAGCACAACGTCCGCGTGGTCGAGGTGCTGCCCGGCATGGTGCACACCGAGGAGTTCACCGCGAAGCGCCTGCGCGGCGACGCCGCGGCCGCCGAGGCGGTCTACCGGGGCGTGGAGAAGCCGCTGACCGCCGACGACGTCGCCGAGGTCATCGCCCACGCGGTCAACCTGCCCCACCACGTCAACCTGGACCAGGTCGTGGTCCGCCCAGTCGCCCAGGCGGCCCAGCACAAGGTCATCCGGCGGGACTGAGACTGGGCCAGGACTGGATCGCCTCCGGACGGCTCAGGCTCGACTCCTCCTTCACCACCCCCAGGCTTTCTGCGAGCGAGGGGAGCTGAACGGTGGGAAGCCGAGTGGTGAGCCGGCACGAGACGGGCCGAGGCCCGACCCCGGAGGATCCCTTGTGGCGACGGCGCCTGCGCCGGAGCAAAGGAGGAGGGTCGGGCCTCGGCCCGTCGTCGGAAGCAGGAAGAGAGGCTCAGTCGAAGACCGGCTTCTCCGTGCGGCTGCGCTTGAGCTCGAAGAAGTACGGGTACTTCGCCAGCTCGACGGAGGCGTCGAAGAGCGTCCCGGCCTCCTCGCCGCGCGGGATGCGGGTGATCACCGGGCCGAAGAACGCGGTGCCGCGGAAGGCGACGACCGGGGTGCCGACGTCCTGGCCGACGCGCGAGATCCCGTCCTGGTGCGAGGCGCGCATCGTCTCGTCGTTGACGTCGGTCTTCGCCTGCTCGAGCAGGTCGAGGTCCAGGTCCAGCTCGCGCAGCGCCTTGGCGACGGCGTCGGCGAAGTCCTTGTTGCCGTTGTTGTGGATCTCGGTGCCCACGGCGGTGTAGAAAGCGCCGACCTCGTCCTTGCCGTACTTCAGCTCCACGGCGGTCGCCGCCCGGGACGGGATCCAGCGCGCCAGCTGCTCGTCGTCCTCGGCGGGCGAAGGGTTCTCGTCCTCGTTCAGCACGCCGAGGCTCATCACGTGCCACACGACCTCGATGTCGCGGACCTCGGCCACCTCGCGGATCCACCGCGACGTCGCCCAGGCGAAGGGGCACAGGGGATCGAACCAGAAATCAACGCGCTCAGCCATGCTCGGCTCCTCTCGGGATGATGGTGCGGGGCCGGGGTCGTTCAGAGTGATCAGCGGCCCCGTCCGGCGCAACCACCCCGCACGCGACGGCATTCCTGCCTCGCGACGCACCGGGCCGGATGCTCCTACAGCTCCTCCCCGACCGGCACGTCCAGGCCCAGCAGGGCGTTCTCGGCGACCTCCATCAGCGCCGGATGGATCCAGTACTGCCCCCGGGCGGCGGTGTGGGCGTCCTGGCCGAAGCTCATCGCCTGGACGACCGGCTGGATGAGCAGCGAGGCCTGGTGGCCCATCACATGGGCTCCCAGCAGCCGACCGTCGCGGCGGTCGGCGATGACCTTGTAGAGGCCGACCTGGTCCTCCATCGCCCATCCGTAGGCGGTGTCGCCGTAGTCCTGGACCTTGGTGGTGACGTTCTCACTGCCGATCGCCGCGACGGCCTCGGGTTCGGTGAGGCCGACCTGGGCCAGCTCCGGGTGGGTGAACACCGCCGAGGGGACCGCCTCCGTCCGCGAGCGACGCAGGTCTCCGGGGTGCTCGAGGTTGTGCGCGACCACGCGGGCCTGATGGTTGGCGACGTGCTTGAGCTGGTGGTCGGAGGAGATGTCGCCGAGCGCGTAGACGCCCTCGACCGGCTCGCCGTCGGCCACCACGCGCTGGTGGGCGTCGACGACCAGCCGGCCGTCGTCGTGCAGGTCCAGCCCCGCCTCGGAGGCGCCGATCAGGTCGGTGTTCGGCCGGCGGCCGATCGCCACCAGCACGACGTCGACGTCGAGGTCCTCGACCGTCCCCTCGGCGTCCCGCAGCCGCGCCGTCGCCGCCGCGCCGTCGCCGGCAGCGGCCACCGACTCCAGCGACGTCGAGGTCCGCAGCCGCCAGTGCCGGGCGGCTTCGGAGGTGAAGGCGACGGAGATCTCGTCGTCGGCGGTGCGCATCAGCCGCTCGGTCCGGGCGAGCTGGACGACCTCGCTGCCCAGCCCGGAGAAGATCGCGGCGAACTCGCAGGCGACGAAGCCCGAGCCGACGATCAGCACGCGCCGCGGCTGCTGCTCGAGCCGCATGACAGTGTCCGAGGTGTGGACCTGCGGAAGGTCCATCCCCGGAATGTTCGGCAGGATCGGTCGCGAACCGGCGGCGAGGACGAGACGCTCGGCGTCGACCTGGGTGCCCGACTCGCCGACGAAGGAGCGCGGCCCGGTCAGCCGGACCTTCTCGGAGAGCAGATCGACGTTCTCCAGCTCCTCGTCGCGGTACCGGCGCCCGCCGGCGGAGATGGCGTCGACGCGGGAGAAGATGCGATCGCGCATCGCCGGCCAGTCCACCGACTCGGTGCGCTGGACGACGTCGAGGCGCGCGGCCTCTTCCGGCCCGCGGGCGATCTCGGCCGGGCGGACGAACATCTTGGTGGGGATGCAGCCGACGTTCAGGCAGGTGCCGCCGAAGACCGCGTCGGGCCCGAGGCCCTTCTCGGCGAGGACGACGTGCTTGTCGTCCCAGAACGGGGTGATCAGCGAGTTCCCGGAGCCGGAGCCGATGATGGCCAGCTCGGGGGTCAGCGTCGACGGCGCGGAGGAACCGGCGGAGGAGCGCGGTGCAGTGCTCATGGACTCATCCTATGCCTCTGCCTCGCCTCACGTCGCGGCGCCGGACGGCCGCCACCGGGTCCGGAGACTGTTGCTGCGCCCGTGCCTGTGGCGATCGGCGGCCAGCAGTGCCAGAGTGGTCCCCGGCCTCGGCGCGCCCGAGGCACGACGACGCCGACGAGGCCGCGACGGCCCTCGGCCCATCTGTCCAGGAGAAGGAGAGTCCCATGATCTTCATCGTCGTGAAGTTCCCGGTCAAGCCCGAGCATGCCGAGGAGTGGCCGGAGATCGTCCGCGAGTTCACCGAGGCCACCCGTGCCGAGCCGGGCAACAAGTGGTTCGACTGGTCGCGCAGCCTGGAGGACCCGAACGAGTACGTGCTGGTCGAAGCCTTCGACGACGACGCCGCCGAGGCGCACGTCACCAGCGACCACTTCCAGAAGGCCACCGCCGAGGGCGGGCCGATGCACCAGGCGCTGGCCGCCACCCCGAAGATCATCTCCCGTCCGATCCAGGGCGAGGACTGGGAGGCCATGGGCGAGCTGCAGGTGGACTGACCGGCCGGGGGCCGCCTCCCTCCGCCCCGGTCCCACCGCGCCGCGGGCGGGCCGGGGCCGGAGGGAGCGACCAGCCCGGTGCCGCACACCGCAGGTCTCATCATGCGCCCAGGTCAGCGGGATGACGCCCGCCGCCTCGCCCAGGAACGTCACAGCAGGACGCCGGCGTCCGCCGCCCCTATGATGGAGGGGTGCAGATCTTGAGCGTGTCCAGCTTGAAAGGCGGGGTCGGCAAGACCTCCGTGACCATGGGTCTGGCTTCGGCCGCCCTGCAGCGCGGTGTGCGGACGTTGGTGATCGACCTCGATCCGCACGCCGATTCGACCACCGGCCTCGCCGTCTCCCGCGGCGCCGGCACCGAGGCGGGCCAGTTGCTGAAGGACGCCCGGCGCACGCGCGTGGAGGAGCATGTGGTGCGCTCGGGCTGGCTCGACCTGATCCCCGAGCCGATGCGCCAGTCGGCGCGGCTCGACGTCGTCGTCGGTTCGGCGATGGCCGCCACCTACGACCGCCCGGATCTGCGGCCCCGCGACATGAAGCGCCTGCGCACGCTGCTCACCGGGCTCACCGACTACGACCTGGTCCTGGTGGACTGCCCGCCCTCGCTGGCCGGGCTGACGCGCATCGCCTGGACGGCCTCCCACCAGGTGCTGCTGGTCGCCGAGCCGAGCCTCTTCTCCGTGGCCGGCACGGAGCGCACCATGCGCGCGATCCGGATGTTCTCCAATGAGTTCGCCCCGCAGCTGACCTCGGCCGGCGTCGTGGTCAACCGGGCCCGCGCCGACTCCACCGAGCATGAGTACCGGCTGCTGGAGATGGAGCGCCTCTACCAGGACAAGCTCATGCTGCCGGTGCTGGAGGAGAACGCCTACTGGCAGCAGATCCAGGGAGCGGCCTACCCGGTCCACCAGTGGCCTGGAGACCAGGCCCGCGATCTGGCCCGCTCCTTCGACCAGCTGCTGCGCCAGCTCGTCTGACCCCGGGCCCCGCGGTCCTCCCCGCGACCGCCCCGCACGACGCAGGGCCCGCCGGATATCCGGCGGGCCCTGCGTCATGCCAGGAGGAGGGGCGTCGAGCAGCCGCTCGACGAGACTGGTCAGGAGGCCTCGGACCGCCGGCGCGCGCGCAGCTGCGCCAGCTCGTCCTCCTGAGCGAAGGCGGCCAGCTCCGGGCGGGCGTCCTCCTCGGTCTCGGACCGTTCGCGAGGCAGCTCGGCGAGGCTCCCCTCGACCTCGCGCCACACGCGGCCCACGGCGATGCCGAAGACGCCCTGTCCGCCCTGCACCAGGTCGATGACCTCGTCGGCGGAGGTGCACTCATAGACCGAGGCGCCGTCGGACATCAGGGTGATCTGCGCCAGGTCCTCGACCCCGCGCTCCCGCAGATGGTCGATGGCGCTGCGGATCTGCTGCAGCGACACGCCGGTGTCGAGGAGCCGCTTGACCACCTTCAGCACGAGAATGTCGCGGAAGGAGTACAGCCGCGCCGAGCCCGAGCCGGAGGCGTTGCGCAACGTGGGCTGGACGAGCTTGGTGCGCGCCCAGTAGTCGAGCTGCCGGTAGGTGATGCCGGCCGCCGCACAGGCGACCGGGCCGCGGTATCCGAGCTCCTCGTCGAGATCGGGCAGACCGTCGTCGAACAGCCGCCCCTGCGGGGCGGCCTGGGACTGGTGGTCAGCCTGATCGGACCGCGCGGCGGGCGTCCGACGATGGTCGGCGCGGGGGTCAAGACTCACGTGGCATCCTCCTCGGTGCGGCCCCGCCGGGGGAAGTTCAGCCGCCGCTGCGTTCTCCGGCCGCACATGGCGACCGCGCAGCAGGGACGATTCGTGCGGAGACCTTTCTGACTCGACGTTAGAGCGGCCGCACCGCCGGGTCAAAGACCTGCCGCCCGCGGAGCACCGGCGTGTCGCGGGCGGTCACCTCGCCGCGTCGGCAGGAACAGGTCACCGCGAAGCGGGACTGCTGGGGCGGCCCGACGACTCGGGCGCTCGCGCCCCTGGTCAGACGCACTCGCGCGGTCAGGAGGAGCTGTCGAAGTCCTCGGGCTCCGCTCCGTCCAGAAACTTCTGGAACTCGCGGATCTCCTCGGCCGAGATGGGGCCCTTCTTCGCCAGCTCGCGCGCCTCCGGGCTCACCCCCGGCGGCGGCTCGGCCTGATGACCCGTCTCCGACGACGCCGGCCCGCCCGGAGTCACCGCCACGGCCCGCAGGGTGTCCTCGCGCATGCTGATCGGCACGCCGTCCAGGCGCACGGCCACCGCCACGGCGTCGGACGCGCGGGCGTCCAGCGTCCGCCCGTCCGCGAGGCGCATCTCCGCGGCGTAGGTGCTGCTGTCCAGCAGGTGGATCTCGATCCCGGTCACCCCGCCGGCGAGATCCTGCAGCGTCGCGGCCAGCAGGTCATGGGTCATCGGTCTCGGCGGCCGACGCTCCTCGAGGGCCATGGACACCGCTGTCGCCTCGGCGGTGCCGATCACGATGGCCACGTGGCGATGCTCATATCCCCGCTCGGCGCCGCGGAGCATCACGACGGGCTGGTTCGAGGAGACTTCGAGCCGCACCCCGACCACTGTCAGCTGGATCTGTCGCCCGTCCATGGGTGTCGCCTCCCCTCGGCCAGAGGTTCCCCGCGTCACCGCCATCGTCCCGCGGACGCATCGACGGTGTCCAGATCCCCTGCCTTCCCGCCCGGGGAGCACGTCGGACGGCACGGCCGCGGCGACGGGTCAGTCCTTGTCGAGCGACTCCACCGCCGAATCCATCATGGAGGCGCGCAGATCCTTCAGCGACTGCAGCATCTCCTTCGACGATTCGGCCACCCGAGCCCGGGCCGCGGCATCCTTGCGCGCCGCATGCGGCGCCATGGCCCGGCCGATGAGGTCCAGCTCGTTGTCCGCGGAGCGGCGGATGTTGACCAGGTGCTTCGGCTCCAGACCATAGCGCGCCAGCACCCGGACGGCCTTGACCGCCTTGAGGTCGTGGTGACTGTAGTTGCCCTTGGCATCGGCGCGGATGATGCGGAACTTCTCCAGCGTGTCGAGCATCCCGCGCGTGGCGCCGGACTGGGCCCGCAGCTCCTTGCGGGTCAGCGGCCGGATCCGGCCGGTGATCTGCTCGGCCATCTCCGTGGTGACCTCGCGGGGTCCGACCGGCGCGGCGTCGGGCAGCTCCTCCGGCTGCTCGCCGGCGTCGAGGGCGTCCATCGTCTTCTTGATGACGTCCAGCGGCATGTACCGGTCGCGCTGCAACGCCAGGATGAAGCGCAGCCGCTCGACGTCGGCCGCACAGTACTTCCGGTAGCCCGACGCGGTCCGGGCGGGCTCCACGAGGTCGCGCTCCTCCAGGAACCGCAGCTTCGAGGCGGTGAGGTCCGGGAAGTCGTCGTGGAGCTCGCGCAGCACCTCGGAGATGGTGAAGACATGCGTGGTCGCCGGGTCGGCGGCATCGGCCTCCGGTCTGGGCTTCGGCATGGGTGAGACACTCACGGCGCATCCTCTTTCAGCTCTGGGGAAGGAGAGCAGTCGGCCACAGCCTAACGCGCCGAAGCCGTTCGGCGCGTCATCTCCGCCCCGAATAGAAGGTGAGCCGGAACTTGCCGATCTGGACCTCGTCGCCGACGGACAGCTGGTGACGGTCCACACGGTCCTGGTTGACGTAGGTGCCGTTGAGGCTGCCCCGATCCTCGAGCTCGAAGCGCCCGTCCTGCCGCCGGCGGAACACCAGGTGGCTGCGCGAGACGGTGACGTCGTCCAGGAAGATCTCGGCGTCGGGGTTCCGGCCGGCCGTGGTCTCCCCGGTGTCCAGCAGGAAGCGCGCCCCCTGGTTCGGCCCCTCGTGGGCGATCAGCAGAGCGGAGTCGTCCGGAAGCGCGGCGATCGCCTTCTGGTCCTCCTCGGTCAGGCGCGGCTCGCTCCGACGGGCGTCCGCCGGGGGCAGCGAGATGCTCGTACTCTCGCTGCTCCGCGCGCCTTCATCCCGTGCACCGGGTGTGTTCGCCACGTCGGCCTCCTCTCGAGTGGACGGCTGTCCTCTAGCCTACTTGGTTCTCGTAGTCCTCGGCGGACAGCAGGTCGTCGAATCCGGATTCCTCGCCCAGCCGGACCTCGAAGAGCCAGCCTCCGTCGTAGGGCTGGGCGTTGACGGCGCCGGGGTCTGCCTCCAGCGCCTCGTTGACGGCGATGACCTCGCCGGAGACCGGGGCGTAGACGTCGGAGACCGACTTCGTCGACTCGACCTCGCCGACGACGTCGCCGGCGGTCGCAGTGCGCCCGATCTCGGGGTGCTCGACGTAGACCACGTCGCCGAGCGCCTCCTGGGCGAAGTCAGTGATGCCCACGCGCACGACGCCGTCGCGGTCCGTCGTCGCGATCCACTCGTGCTCGGCGCTGTACTTCAGGGCTGCGGGGATGGTGCTCATGATGCAGGCTCCGCTCGTCGTCGGGCTGGCGGACGGGTGTCAGCAGACAACTTAGCACCCTCTCGTGAACCTCGACACGACGCGCCTCGCAGGTCGGCCCTCGACGGCGACGACGTCGAGGTCATGCCGCGTCGTCGGCCGGGGCGGCGGCCCGCACCTGTCGGACTGCCAGATGCACCGCCCCGCGCCGGACGGCGGCTCCGCCGAGCGTCGAGGCCTCGATCTCCACGCGAGGGTCGTCCAACAGCGCCGGGAGCCTGCGCCGGGCCGCGGCGACGACGTCCCCCAGCGCCCTCGCCACGGCGCCGGAGACGATGACGCGGTCCAGGTCGAGGAGTCCGCCCAGGACCGCGCAGATGCGGGCCAGCCGCTCGCCGAGCTCCTCGACGATCTCGACTGCGAACGCCTCTCCCTCGGCGGCGGCCCTCAGCACATGCTCGGCGCGCACCTCGTCGGGGCCGCGCCCGCCCAGCAGCCGGCCCCCGGGTCCGCTCCCCCGGCCGGCCTCCAGCCCCTCGCGGGCCAGCTCGCGGGCGATCCAGCCGAGGCCGTGGGGCCTGCCGACGCCGTCGACGAGGGTCAGGAAGCCCATCTCGCCGACACCTCCGTGCACCTGACGGAGCAGCTCACCGTGGAACACCAGTCCGGAGCCGAATCGCTCTCCGGAGAGCAGCGCGGCGAAGGACTCCTCCGTGCGTCCCGCCCGTCCCGCGTGACCGGCCTCGGTCCCGGCGTCGACCCCAGCATCGATCCCGGCGTCGGACTCCGCGTCCAGCTCGGCCAGCGCGGCCAGGTTCGCGTCGTTCTCCACCACCGGGGTCCACCCCCGGTCGGCGCCGAGCGTGGCGAGGTCCGGGTTCATCCGTCGCCAGTAGTCCCGATGCCCGACCGGCGAGCGCCCGGCGGCGTCGACGGGCGCGGGGATGCCGAGCACCACGGCCCGCACCGCGGAGACGGCGATGCCGGCCTCGGCGAGGGCCGCGTCGACGGCGGCGAGGATCTCAGCGCGCCGTCGCACGGGGTCCTCGCCCTCGGGGTCGGCGCTGGTGTGCTCGGCCCGTCCGACCTCGCGGCCGCGCAGGTCGGCGACGACCGCCGAGATCCGGTGCTGGCCGGCGTCGACGCCGACGACGTGGCCGGCGTCGGCACGGAAGACGTAGTGCAGCGCCGGCCGCCCGATGCCCCGGGCCCCGGACGGCCTGGCGTCGGACGCCTCGGCGATCCAGCCCTGCTGCTCGAGGTCCCTGCAGATCGCCAGCACCGTCGCCCGGGTCAGGCCGGTGGCGTGCATCAGCTCGGCGGCGGTGACCGGCCCCGATTCCCACATCGCCCCCAGGACGCGACGGGCATTGGAGCGGCGCACCTGCTGGGTGGAGGCGGCCCGATCGGCAGTGTGCGGGGTCATGCAGTCTCCTCGGGCAGGCGGAACGCTGTGGGTCGCATCACCACCATTATTGCGCAACCTTTATTTAGGGTCTATATTTAGGTCTTGTACATACAGTGTGCTCCACGACACACACCGAGAGCAGTCGGAGTCCGGCGCCGCCGATCGGCGTCCGTCCGTCGTTCCGGGAGCCAGGGGCAGCTGCGACCCGTCGACGAAAGAGGCCCTGCATGGCACAGACCTCACGAGAGACCGCCGTCGGCCGCCGAGCCGTCCTGGGCGCACTGGGAGCCGGCGCGCTGGCCGGACTCACCGGATGCGTCGGCGGCATCGGCTCCGGCACGCCCCAGGTCACCTTCCTCCAGTCCAAGCCGGAGGCCATCTCCTACTTCGGCGATCTCCTGGACACGTTCCGGGCCGAGCACCCCGGCGACCTCGATCTGGTGCACAGCACCAACGTCACGACGCTCTCCGCCGGCTTCGCCCGGTCGAACCCGCCGGATCTGGGCTGCCAGAACTACAACCTGGAGATGGCCCGCTTCCAGGAGCGCGGAGCGCTCTCCAACCTCTCCGACGTCGCCGAGCGGGCGAACATCGCTCCGGCGGTCCAGGACCTGGTGGACCAGTACCCCACCTACCCCGGTCGCACCAGCGTCATCCCCTACTCCATGATGGGCGCCGCGGTGCTCTACAACCGCGAGATCTTCGCCGAGCACGACCTCGAGGTCCCCACGACCTACTCGGAGTTCCTGGAGGTCTGCGACACGCTGCAGGAGGCCGGCGTCACCCCGCTGTACTCGACCCTCCGCGACCCGTGGACGATCGCCCAGGGACTGGTGGACTACAGCGTCGGCGGCAGCATCGACGTCGCCGACTTCTTCTCCCGTCTGCGCGGGCTGGGGCCCGATGCCGGCCCGGACGCCGAGGTCTCCTTCTCCCGGAACTTCCGCGAGCCGCTGGAGAAGATGCTCACCATCGCCTCCTACTCCCAGCCCGGGGCCGCCAGCCGCGGGTACGGCGACGGCAACCTCGCCTTCGCCACCGGCGAGGCGGCCATGTACTTCCAGGGGCCCTGGGCGCTGGCCGAGATCGAGAAGACCAACCCGGACGCCCCCGTCGGCGTCTTCCCGCTGCCGATGACCGAGGATCCCGCCGACCGCAGGGTCCGGGTGAACCTGGACCTCGCGCTCTGGATCCCCGAACAGGCCTCGGCCCCGGAGCCGGCCAGCGAGCTGCTGGAGTTCCTCATCCGCCCCGAGATCGCGGATCCGTACAACAAGGCCCTCAACGGCTTCGGCGTCCGCGCCGACGCCCCGCCGACCGCCGATCCGCGCTTGAAGGACATCCAGGGCTACATCGACGACGCCCGCTTCTACCAGGGGGTCTCCACGGCGATTCCGAAGACCATCCCGTACGAGAACTACTTCCAGGCCATCGTCCTCGGGCAGAACCTCGAGTCGACGCTGCGCACCCTCGACGAGGACTGGGCCCGCCGGGCCCGCCGATGACAGGAGGACCATCGTGACCACGACTGTCGAGAAGCCCCGGACGGGCTCCGTCCCGTCGGGCGCCGCGAGGACGGGCCCGGCGCGGGCGCGCCGACGCCCGCGCGGCGACCGGACTCACCTGCTGTTCCTGCTCCCCGCCGTGGCGCTGTTCACCCTGTGCATCACGCTGCCGGCAGCAGTGGGCATCTTCTACAGCTTCACCGACTCGATCGGCTTCGGCGAGTTCGACTTCGTCGGGCTGAACAACTACCAGGTCCTCTTCTCCGACCCGGGGATCCTGCACGCCTACGGCTTCACCCTCGGCTTCTCGCTGTGCACGGTGCTGGTCGTCAACGTCGTCGCGCTGGCTCTGGCCCTCGGCCTGACGAGTGCGATCCGAGCGCGCACCGCGCTGCGGACGATCTTCGTGGTGCCGATGGTCGTCTCGCAGATCATCATCGCCTATGTCTTCCAGTTCGTCTTCACCAACCCGCTGCCCGCGCTCGCCCAGACCCTGGGGATCGGCCCGCTGGAGCAGTCGATCCTGGTGAATCCCGACCTCGCCTGGATCTCCATCGTGCTGGTGACCGCCTGGCAGGCCATCCCCCAGGCGATGCTGATCTACACCGCCGGACTGCTGACCGTCCCGAAGGATCTCTACGAAGCCTCCTCCATCGACGGCGCCACGCCGCGGCGCCAGCTGACGACCATCACTCTGCCGCTGATCTCGGGCTTCGTGCTGATCAACATGATCGTGGGCTTCAAGGACTTCCTGGGCGCCTACGACATCATCGTCGGCCTGACCGACGGCGGGCCGGGCACCGCGACCCGGTCGATCACCATGGCGATCTTCTCCGGATTCCAGAACGGCGACTACGCCTATCAGATGGCGAATGCGACCATCTTCTTCCTGATCACACTGACCATCGCCCTGGTCCAGCTGCGACTGACCCGAGGAAAGGCCCGCGTCTGATGACACTCCCCGCCGCCCCCACCGCCGATCAGCCGCGTCCCGGCGTCGCAGACGGACCGCCGCGGGCGTCCGGCGCCGCCGGCTCCGCCGGACGCCCGAAGCGCCGCCCCGCCGGCCGAGCACGCCCCAGCTGGAGCAGGACCCTGCTGCTGGTGCTCTGCTCGCTCACGGTTCTGCTGCCCTTCTACGTGACCGTCTCGATGGCGTTCAAGACGCCTTCTCAGGCCGTCGACGGCGAGGCCTTCTCCCTGCCCTCCCCGTGGAGCGTCGAGGGCTTCGTCGCCGCCTGGGAGCTCACCGAGTTCCCCCGAGCCTTCGGGATCTCGCTGGGCATCACCGTCGTCGCCGTCGTCGGGACCATCGTGCTCTCGGCGATGGCCTCCTACGCGATCTCGCGCAACTGGCATCGCCGGCTGTACCGGTGGTCCTTCTTCTATCTGCTGGCCGCGATGTTCCTGCCGTTCCCGGTGCTGGCCCTCTCCCAGGTCAAGCTCACCGGCATGGTCGGGCTCGCCAACCCCGCGGGCGTGGCGCTGCTGCACATCATGTTCCAGCTGTCCTTCTCCACGCTGCTGTTCACCGCCTTCCTCCGCTCGCTCCCCGAGGAGCTGGAGGAGTCGGCCCGGATGGACGGCGCGTCCACCTGGGGCACGTTCTGGCGCATCGTCTTCCCGCTGATGGCACCGATGAGCGCGACGGTCGGCATCTTCGCCGTCCTCAAGGCCTGGAACGACTTCATGATGCCGTCCATGATCATCGAGGATCCCACCCAGCAGACTCTGCCGGTGCTGCAGAACATCTTCCAGGAGCAATTCAGCAATGACTACCACGTCGCCTTCGCCTCCTATCTGATGGCGATGGCCCCGGCGATCCTCGCCTATGTGCTGGCCCAGCGCTGGGTGATGTCCGGACTGACCCAGGGCGCGGTGAAATGACCGGCCGACCCACCGAGCCGCCGGCCTCCGCCGCGGCGCCCCTAGACTCGACACACGACAGAGAGGAACACCCGTGACCCAGCAGATCTCCCGAGAGACCCCTTCCGGGCACTCCCCCGAGACCTCCGCGGACGCCCGGCTGCTCGGCGTCGACCCCGACTGGTGGCGCCAGGCGGCGGTCTACCAGATCTACCCGCGCTCCTTCGCCGACGCCGACGGCAACGGCATCGGCGACCTGGCCGGCATCACCTCCCGGGTGCCCTACCTGCGCGAACTCGGCGTCGACGCCGTCTGGCTCAGCCCCTTCTACCCCTCCGCACTGGCCGACGGCGGCTACGACGTCGACGACTACCGCGACGTCGACCCGAAGATCGGCACGCTCGAAGACTT
>NZ_AFRW01000078.1 GCF_000220985.1 Nesterenkonia sp. F | reverse complement strand
CTTCCCGGCTGATCCGCCGCACGCGCGGCGCGCACCGGACGGGCCCCGGGCCCTCCCCGACGGGAGGACCCGGGGCCCGTCATCGTGCGGAGCCTGCCGACGCGCCGGCCGGCCTCACACGCCGGCCAGCTCCAGCCGACGGCGCGGGCTCAGCAGCGCCGTCGCGTCGACGGCGGTGCCGAGCAGCTGCGGGGCCCATCCGTCGCCGCCGTGCAGATGCGCGGCGACGGTGTGCTCCGCGGCCGCCTCCGGGCTCAGCTGCGGCCGGTCCGCGGAGACGAAGCCGCCGGGACCGCGGTTGTGATGCTCGGCGAAGCGCGCCTGTTGCCACGGGAAGCCGCTCATGTCCGTCCACGGCGACGCCTTGATGTGCGCGCCGAGCCGGGAGTCGCGGACCAGCACCTGGGCGATCGCGTCCGGATCCCCGCCGGGGTGCCACGGCCGCCCCAGGTGCACCGTGCGCCGTGCGGCCTCGGAGGTGAACCGGCACCCGTCGAAGAGCAGCCCGTGGGCGATGGACCGATCCACGCTGCTGGCGGTCACAAACCCGTTGTTCGCCGCGCCGCGGTCCCGCGAGACGATCTCGCAGCCGTCGAAGACCGCAGTCCCGCGCCCGAAGATGAAGTCGACGTCGCCCTCCACCCGGGCCTCGACGAAGTACTGCCGGGCGACCACGCCGGTCTCCGGGGAGTTCACGTACAGCGTGTCCTGGTCGCCCAGGCAGCGCACGTTCCGCAGCACCGCGAAGTCTCCGGCCAGCCGCAGTGCGACCGCCTGGCGCCCGGAGATCTCCGGGTGGGCCTCCTCGTCGAAGTCGTTGGCGAAGGTGAGGTTCTCCGCCTCGAACCACGGCGCGTCCACACGGATCGAGGTGCTGCCGGTGGTCCCGTATGTGCCTTCACCGTCGGGCAGCGGCGTGCCGTTGGCGTTGTCATAGACCAGCACGGTGTCCTCGGGACGCTCCCCGAGCCCGATGAAGCTGATCCGTGCCTTCTCCGCCGGCACGCGCACCACCTGTCGATGCTCGCCGGGCCGGATGCCGATCAGCGTGCGCATCAGCTCGCCGGCCGGCACGGCATCGACCGCATCCTGCACCGTCGGGTGGTCGCCGTCGGAGCCGACGGTGAGGATGCGGACCTCCCCGACCGGCCGCTCGGCCGGCCAGCTGATCGCGGCCAGCGGATCGACCCGCCGGTTCCGCGCGGCGAGCTGCCCGCCGGACGCGATGCCCTGCTCGACGAGCTCGTCGGCGACCAGCCGCGCGACGGCGAGCGCCCCGGCGGCCTGGAAGTGCGTGTCGTCCTCCCGACCGTCGGGATACTGCGGATGCACGCCCGGCGCCACATGCAGGAAGAGATCCCGCGTACCCTCCGGACCTTCCTGCTGCCACAGCGCCCGCGAGGAGGCGGTGAGGTCGACCAGGTCGACGCCGGCGGCCTCGGCGAGCTCGCGCATCGCCCGCGGATATTCCCCGTGCGAGTCGCCCGCCTGCCCGGAGGCGTCGAAGCGGCGCCGCTCGACGGGGGTGACCAGCACCGGCGCCGCCCCGACGGACCGCGCCCCGTCGATGTACCGGCTCAGGTACTCCTTGAAGGTGGTGTCGGGATCGGTGCCGCGGTCCGGGTCGTCGGTCTTCTCGTCGTTGTGCCCGAAGGAGATGAGCAGCATGTCCCCCTCGCCCATGAGCTCCAGGACGGTGTCGAGCTTGCCGGCGTCGTGGAAGCTCTTCGACGAGGCACCCGACCAGGCGTAGTCGAAGACGCTCGCACCGGATCCGGTCAACAGCGGCAGCGCCTGCCCCCAGCCGGTGCGCGGACGCAGCTCGTGCTCGTAGACCGAGGCGGTGGAGTCGCCGACGACGAAGATCACCGGAGAGCGCCGCCCGCCGGAGCCCGTCGCGGCGACGGCTCCGGCGACCGGCACGGCTCCGGCGGCGACGACGGCGGCCGATCCCGCCGCCAGCGACGCGGTGCGCAGCAGCGTGCGGCGGCTGAGCAGGTCCGCGGCCATCAGTCCTCCTCAGCGCCGTCGACGGTGTAGATCGGCCCCACGTTGCCGGACAGCAGAGCCGGCACAGCCTGCGGCGCGTCGACGCGGCCGCGCAGCTGCGGAGTCCAGGAGGTGTCCTCGTCCAGCTGCTGGTCCTCCGCGACGGCGGCGTTGTGGGCGTCCAGCAGGTCGACGGGCTGACCGTCGACCAGGTTGTCCTCGCCGGAGTAGACCTCGCCGCGCCAGTTCTTGATCACCTCGTCCGCGCCGCCGTCGTCGCCGCGGAACTCGATGGCGTTGGCCTCGGCGTGCAGATGCGACTCGTTGCCGACGCCGAAGAGGTAACTGTAGTCCACCGGGCTGTCGTCGGTGGTGACGAAGTGGTTGTTGTAGACGTCCACCTGGCCCCAGCGCACCCGCGGAGCGCGCTGGCCGACGTCGGTGAAGCGGTTGTGATGGATGGTCACCTTCAGCTTGCCCGGGTCGCCGCGGTCGGCCGAGTCGGTGGAGCCGATGAGCATCAGCTTGTCGTGGTCCTCGAAGCTGTTGTAGGACATCGTCACCAGGTTGGAGCCGTTGGTGACGTCCACCGCGCCGTCGTGCATCTGATAGGTGCGGCCGAAGTATGCGGGCAGCTCGTCGTCGAAGGTCGGCGCGTCGGTGAAGGTGTTGTGGTCCAGCCAGACGTGCTCGGCGCCGTTGATGATCTGCAGCATGTCGTACTCGCTGTTCCAGTTCCCCGCATCGCCGTCGGTCGGATCCCAGGAGGGGAAGCAGTCCTTCGAGTCGCTGATGGTGAGGTTCCGCAGGATCACGTTCTCCTCGCCGTCGATGCGCAGCGCCGCCCCGGTGATCTCGGCCTCCGGCGTCGCGCCGACGATCGTCGTGTTCGACGGGATGTCCCAGCGGATGTGCTCCTTCTGGTTCTGCTCGGCGGCCTCGCGGGCCTCCTCCAGCGCGCCGGAGGGCTCTTCCTCCCAGCCCCAGGTCTCCGGATCGTAGGCCGCCAGGTACTCTTCGAGCGAGTACCCGGTGCCGACGGCGTAGTCGGAGCAGGTGAGCTGACCGCCGTCGTCGTCGGTGGCCGCGTCGACGACGCCGTGGACGCGGATGATCGTGGGCTCGTCGCCGGAGGTCTCCAGGGCGTCCACCAGCTCGGCGCGGGAGGAGACGTCGTGGACCTGCTCCTGGCTCGCCGCGGAGCCGCCGGTCGTCCCGTCGCCCGCCGAAGCCCAGCCATCACCCTCGGCGAGGACCTGACGTTCCAGCGGCGTCCGGGCCGTCTGGGCCTGCGGCGCCGCCGGTCCGGCCGGGCGGTCGGCGCCGGGCCCGGCGTGCGACGGCGGGGCGGCGACGGCGGCCGACCCTCCGCTGACCAGAAGTGCGGCAGCGGCCGCGGTGGCCGCCGACGTGGTGAGGATGCTGCGATTCATGATCGTCCTTCCTGCCTCGATGCCCACGGCCCGAGCTCCGACGGGCTCCGTCACCCCCCGGAGGCCGGACTTGTGCTCCAGCTCACATCGGGCCGCTGGAGGAAGCTCATCGCAGGTCAGGGCCCCGGGACAAGGGTGATGCCGCATCGGCACAGCGTGAGAGCGTCGGGGACTTCCTCTCCGATCGGCTTCCGATCGGCTTCCGGCCGGCGGCTAGAGTGGGAGGCGGCCGGCGCGCGACCGGCCGAGGACGCCGCCCGACCCCGCGAGGAGCCCCGATGCCCGCCGAGACCGGCCGCCTGCTGATCATCAACGGCCCGAACCTGAACCTGCTGGGCACCCGGGAGCCGGGGGTCTACGGCACTGCGACGCTGGCCGACGTCGAGGAGACCTGCCGCACTGCCGCGTCCGCGCACGGCTTCGCCGTCGAGCTGATCCAGTCGAACCACGAGGGCGAGCTGGTCGATGCGGTCCAGGGCGCCGTCGGCTCGGCCGAGGCCCCCGGCGCCGACGGGATCGTGATCAACCCGGCCGCCTACACGCACACCTCAGTGGCGCTGCACGACGCGCTCACCGCCGTCGCGCGGCCGACGGTGGAGGTGCACCTGTCCAACGTCCACGCCCGCGAGGAGTTCCGCCGGCACTCCTACATCTCCCCGGCGGCGGACGCGGTGATCGCCGGTGCGGGCATCACCGGCTACCGGCTGGCGATCGAGCTGCTCGCCGAGCGGCTGGGCGGCTGAACGTCCGCCGCGTCCCCGCACGGACGACCCTGCTCAGCCCTCCACGCACTGCCCGGTGGAGACCGTCTCGGTGTACTGGCCGGGTTCGGTGAGCACGTCGCCGGCCTGCTCGGCGGTCAGCGCGAAGCCGACGGCGTCGCCCTCCAGCGCGCGGGCGAAGACCACGCCGACGACGTCGCCGTCCTCGTCCAGCAGCGGCCCGCCGGAGTTGCCCTGCCGGACCTCGGCGTTGAGCTGGTAGACCTCCAGCGAGCTCGACGGTCCGCCGTAGATCCCCTCGATGGTCGAGATGTCCCGGGCCTGCACGACCGCCGCGCCGGCCTGGAACGGGCCTCCGGCGGGGTACCCCATGATGTAGCCGGATTCGCCGACCTCCATCGGGTCGTCGAACTCCAGCGGTTCGGCCTGCAGCTCGTCGACGGCCAGCACCGCCAGGTCCTGCCGCGGGTCGAAGTGCACCACCTGGCCGGTGACCACCTGCCCGTCGGGCAGCTCGACGCTCGGCGAGCCGACCCCGGCGACCACGTGGGCGTTGGTGACCACCCGCGTCGGAGAGACGACGAAGCCGGACCCGCTCTGGCTCTGCCCGCACTGCTCGGCGACGCCGACGATCCGCGCCACCGAGCCGGCGGCCTCCTCGGCGCCGTCGCTGAGCTCGACGTCGTCGGGGGCCTCTTCGCGCTGCGGCACCAGCGGCTGGGCGATCTGCGGGATCTCGGATTCGAGCACCAGCGTGCGCACCTGGGCGAACCACATCTCCGCGGCGTCCGGCACCGCGACGTCGATCGCCTGCAGCACGTGCGACTGCCGCATGTGCTGGTTGACCTGGGGGAAGCCCATCGCCCCGACGGAGAAGGACAGCGCGGCGATCACCAGTCCGGCCACCGCGAGGTTCAGCACCCCGCCGATGAGGGCACCGAGGGTGCGCACCGTCGGCGAGCGGGTCAGCCGCTGCAGCTCGGCCCCGGCGGTTGTGCCCAGGGCGTGGCCGGCGACGACGAGCACCAGGGCGGCGCCGAGCACCGCGATCACCCGCCAGATGGGGTCCGAGACCCAGCCGGAGACGATCGGGATGGCGAAGAAGGCCGCCGCGGCGCCCACCAGGAAGCCGGCCACGCCCCCGACGGTGATCCAGATCCCCTTGCGCAGCCCGGAGACGAACACCGACAGCAGAACGAGGGCCAGGATCAGATCGAGCAGCAGGGGTCCCATGGGGTCGAAGCTCTCCTCGGCCCGCGGTGCGGCGGGCGGACGACGGCGGGGCGGACGACGGCCTCCGCGTCGCGCGAGCGCATGATCCCAGGTCGAGGCCCCGAGATCCGAGACGATTCGACGCGGAGGGCGGCGACATGCGAAGGTGTTCGGCCGGTCGGATGATCGAAGTCCAGGTTCTCACACCCGTCTGCCCCGCGCGGGCCGTTTCCCGGGGGTGGCCTGACCTGGTAACTTCATTACCAGCGAGACCGCATGCATCTCGGAGAGGAAGAACGGAAGCCCATGGATCTTGAAGTACTGCGTCGCGCACCACTCTTCGCGACCGTCGACGACGACGTCTTCGCCGCTCTGACCGCCGAGCTCTCCGAGGTCGATCTCTCCCGCGGCAGCTCCGTCTTCCACGAGGGCGACCAGGGCGACCAGCTCTATTTCATCGTCTCCGGCAAGATCAAGCTCGGCCGCACCACGCCGGACGGGCGGGAGAACCTGCTCGCCGTGCTCGGCCCGGGCGAGGTCTTCGGCGAGATGGCGCTGTTCAACCCGGCGCCGCGCACCGCCACCGCCACGGCGGTGTCCGAGACGCGGCTGGCCGGCCTGAGGCATGAGAGCCTGCGCGAGGTCATCACCTCCACGCCGGAGGTCTCGGTGCAGCTGCTGCAGGCGCTGGCGAAGCGCCTGACCCGGACCAACGAGTCGCTGGCGGACCTGGTCTTCTCCGACGTCCCCGGCCGAGTGGCGAAGGCCCTGCTGGACCTGGCCGACCGCTTCGGCCGTCCGGCGCCGGACGGCGTGCTGGTGGCCCACGAGCTCACCCAGGAGGAGCTGGCCCAGCTGGTCGGCGCCTCCCGCGAGACCGTCAACAAGGCGCTGGCCGAGTTCGTCCAGCGCGGCTGGCTGCGCCTCGAGGCCCGCGCCGTCGTGATCCTCGACATCCAGCGCATCCGCCAGCGCTCCCGCTGAGCGTCCCGCCGACGCCTCGGCCTAGACGAAGGCCCCGCCGCACCGGCGGGGCTTTCGTCGTGTCCGCTCGTCGAGCGGCGCCCCTCCGGCCTCCGGGCGATGACTCCGTGGAAGGTGTGGGAATACGGCGACATTCCCACACCTTCCACGGAGTCATCGCCCGGGGAGCGCCCGGGGAGCGCCCGGGGAGTCGGCAGTCAGGCGATGTGCGCGATGACGTCGACCTCGACGGGCGTGTCCATGGGCAGCACGGCCACGCCGACTGCGCTCCGAGCGTGCCGGCCGGCGTCGCCGAAGGCCTGCCCGAAGAGCTCGGAGGCCCCGTTGAGCACCGCGGGCTGGCCCGTGAAGCTCGGGGCGGAGGCGACGAAGCCTCCGACCTTCGCGATCCGCGTGATCCGGTCCAGATCGCCGACCGCGTGCTTCAGAGCCGCCAGACAGTTCAACGCGCACTGCCGTGCCAGCTCGGTCGCCTGCTCGGCGGTCACCTCGGCGCCGACCTTGCCGCGGTGCGGCAGCTCGCCGTCGACCAGCGGCAGCTGCCCGGCGGTGTAGACGACGCCGTCGGCGACGACCGCCGGCTGATAGGCCGCCACCGGCGGCACGACCTCGGGGACGGTCAGGCCGATCTCGGCGAGCCGCGCCTCCACCCGGGAGGTGCCGCCGGTCGTGGTCTCCTCGCTCATCGCACTCCTCATGCTCGGCTGGTCCAGCAGGCCCAGCGGGTTCTCCGCAGATCCCGGACGGATCCTGCGCAGGTCCGACGTGCTCAGTCGGCCTTCGGACGCTTCAGGTAGGCGACGGGGGCGTTGCCCTCGGGCCCGGGCAGCACGGTCACGAGCTCCCAGCCCTCGTCGCCCCACTGGTCGAGGATGCCCTTGGTGTTGTGGATGATGAGCGGAATGGTGGCGTACTCCCACCGCGTCTGAGATGCAGTCATGCCCTCAGCCTAGCCGCGCACACCCAGCAGACGTCCAGTGAAGCGCGCGCCCGCGACCGTTACCATGGTCGACATGGCTTCCTCCAAGTCCCCGCTGTTCGACACGGCCACCACGCTCGGCAAGATCATGTCCTTCCTGGGTGTGAGCGGACTGTGCGGCGTGCTGGCCGCCGGGCTCATCTTCCCCCTCGCCGCCACCGGCGGCGCGGCCGCCGCGGCGGGCAAGGACCTCCTGGACACGCTGCCGGCGCAGATGGACGAGGAGCCGCTCTCCGTGCCCTCCCACGTCTACGCCGCCGACGGCGAGACGGAGCTGGCGACCTTCTACGCGGAGGATCGCGAGCCGGTGGAGTTCGACGAGATCTCGCAGCACATGAAGGACGCCATCGTCGCCATCGAGGACGAGCGGTTCTACGAGCATGACGGGGTGGACGCCCGCGGCCTGGCCCGCGCCGTGGTCAACAACCTGACCACCGACACTCAGCAGGGCGCCTCGACGCTGACCCAGCAGTACGTGAACAACGTGCTCATCAATGCCCAGAATCTGCGGGGCGAGCGCACCACGATCTCGGGCACCAAGACCTACGCGGACAAGCTCCGCGAGATGAAGCTGGCCGTCGCCGCCGAGGAGGAGATGACCAAGGACGAGATCCTCCAGGGCTATCTGAACATCGTGCCCTTCGGCGGACGCGTCTACGGGGTCGAGGCCGCCGCCCAGCACTACTGGGGAGTCTCGGCCAGCGAGCTCTCGCTGTCCCAGTCGGCCACGCTGGCCGGCATGGTCCAGTCCCCCAACGGCTACGACCCGGTGGACAACGCCGAGGCCGCCCGGGAGCGGCGCGACGTCGTGCTGAGCGTGATGCACGACGACGGCGTGATCAGCGACAAGCTCTACCGTCAGGCGGTCCGGCAGGACCTCGGAGCCGAGCACAACACCCGTCCCGACGGCTGCATCGCGGCCGACGGAGCGGCCTACTTCTGCGACTACGTCCGGCGCGTCGTCCTGGCCGACGATACCTTCGGCCCGGACCGCGATGCGCGGGAACGGCTGCTGAACCGGGGCGGGCTGCGCATCACCACCACGCTGGACCCGGATCTGCAGGAGGAGGCGGACGCGACCTTCGACGACAGCGTCCCGACCGAGGACTACGCGCAGGACGACACCACCCAGCAGGTCGGTGCGAGCCTGGTGACGGTGGAGCCGGGCAGCGGCAACATCAAGGCCATGGCCCAGAACTCGGAGTACAGCGCCGAGGATGACCCCGCGAGCAACGTGATCAACTGGAACACCGACTTCTCCTACGGCGGAAGCGGCGGCTTCCAGGGCGGCTCCTCGCTGAAGCCCTATGTGGCCGCGGCCTGGGTCGAGCAGGGCAACTCGATGATGGACATGGTCGATGCGAGCAAGGACCACTACGAGCGCGGCAGCACCTGGGAGGCCAGCTGCCTGCCCGGAGGCTCGTTCCAGCTCGACGACACGAACGGCTGGTCCATCGCCAACGCCATCGACGCCTACCGCGAGATGACCTTCGACTACGGGCTGTACTGGTCGTTGAACACCGCCACCGTGGCCGTGGCCAAGGAGATGGACATGTGCGCCATCACGGATGTGACGAATCGCCTGAACATCCACACCGCGCGAGGCAGCGAGCAGATGAACCCGAAGGAGCCTGCCTTCATCCTCGGCGGTGCGGAGATCGCTCCGCTGACCCAGGCGGCGGCCTACGCCGCCTTCGCCAACGGCGGGGAGTACTGCCGACCGCGGGCGATCACCGAGGTCACCGACACCGAGGGCAACGAGTATGAGGTGCCGGAGAAGAACTGCGAGCAGGTGATCGACGAAGAGGTCATCAATGAGGTCAACGTGACCCTGGGCCACATCGCCGGACACAAGGAGGGCGACGATGACCTCGACTTCCCCGCCATCGGCAAGACGGGGACGAACAACAACGAGTCCTCCACATGGTTCATCGGGTCCACGTCGGGGCTGACGACGGCGAGCTGGGTCGGCACCACCGAGGGCCAGTACTCGATGGGCAGCGAGCTCGCCGCGGACGGTCGCGAGGGCATCGAGATCAACGGCACGACCCACGAGCACGTCTACGGCTCCACCATCGCCTACCCCCAGTGGGAGTCGTTCATGTCCGAGGTCGCCCCGTCGTACGAGACCGACGAGTTCCCCGAACCGGACGACTCGCCGTGGGAGGATCCCGGGTCGACGGTGCGGTATCAGGGCGTGACGGCCGACGGGGACGGCACCGAGCCCGAGGGGGCGTCGGACGACGATTCCGACGACAGCTCCGACGACAGCTCCGACGATAGCTCCGACAGCTCGGACGACTCGGACGACTCGGACGACTCGGACGACTCGGACGACTGATCCCCGTCGGCCCCGACCGGCCCCTCGCGCGTCGGCCCCCATCGGCGGCCGACGCGCCCGATCGAGATCACGGAGCATCGCCGTGCCCGACTGCAGCACTCTCTCGCGGATCCCCCGCCCCCTGGCCCTGGCCGCCGCGGGAACGGCCGCCGTCGGGCTGGGGACGCTGGCCTACGCCGGCACGATCGGCCTGACCCGCTTCACGATCCGGCACGAGCAACCCGCGGTGCTGCCGCCTCGGGCGCGGCCGCTGCGGATCCTGCACATCTCGGACATCCACTACGTCCCCGGCCAGCGAAGGAAGTTCGCCTGGCTGCAGTCCCTGGCGGAGCTGCAGCCGGATCTGGTGGTCAACACCGGGGACAATCTCTCGCACCGCGAGGCCGTGCCCGAGCTGCTGGAGGCGCTGGGGCCGCTGCGCCGCTTCCCGGGCGTCTTCGTCACCGGCTCCAACGACTACCACGGGCCCCGGCTGAAGAACCCGTTGGGCTATCTGTTCGGCCCCTCGGCGCCGCCCGCCGAGCCGGAGCATCTGCCCACCGACCAGCTGGTCGCCGGCTTCACCGGCTCCGGCTGGATCGATCTGCGCAATCGAGCCCGGGAGACCGTCGTCGCCGGCCGGTCCGTGCACCTCTCCGGCGTCGACGACCCGCACATCGACCTGGATCGCTTCGCCGGCTGGCCCCAGGACGCCGCGCTGCACGATGCGCAGCACGACGCGCTGCGACTGGGCATCGCCCACGCGCCGATGGGCTCGACGCTGACCACCTTCGCCGACACCGGCGCGGACCTGATCCTGGCCGGCCACACCCACGGCGGACAGGTCTGCCTGCCCGGCCGCCGTGCTCTGGTGACCAACTGCGACCTCCCCCGGTCGCAGGCCAGCGGACTGTCCACCACACGCTCCTCGACCGGCCGCGAGGTCCCGCTGCACGTCTCGGCCGGCGTCGGCACCTCACGGACCGCGCCGCTGCGGTTCAACTGTCCGCCGGAGGCCACGGTCCTGGACCTGGTGCCGCGCGGCTGACGTCTCCGCGGACATCGTTCCGCATGCTCACCATCCCGCCGCTGCGCCGCACGATGCCGCTGAGACATCTCTGAGTCGCCCCTCGGACATGAGCTCGCCTCTTCCCCCGGAGTGATCGGTCAACTACACTGTGTGCTCTCATGCCACGAGATTCGCAGCTCTCGGACGCCGAGTCCTCCACCCGCCGCCGCACCCTCGTCCAGGCCCTGCGGCGGCTCGATCCGTATCTCCACGGCATCCGCCTCCGCTGGACTCTGGGCCTCCTCTCGGCCGTGGGAGCCGGCATCGTGGCGCTGATCATCCCCCAGGTGATCCAGGAGCTGGTCAACTCGGTGCTCGCCGAGGGCGCCGACTCCGGCGCCGTCTGGGGCGCGGCGGGGCTGATCCTGGGGCTCGGCCTGCTGGAGGCCGCCCTGTTCTTCCTGCGCCGCATCTTCGTCATCCCGCCGGCCTCCGACGCCGAGACGTCGATGCGCACCACGCTCTTCGACAAGCTGCAGCACCTGCCGGCCAGCTTCCACACGGCCTGGGGCGCCGGCCAGCTGCAGTCCCGGGCCATCGCCGACCTGAACCTGCTGCGCCGCTGGTTCGCCTTCGGCTCGATCATGTTCATCTCCTCGCTGGTCAGCATGGTGATCGGACTGATCCTGATGATGTCGCTCTCGCCGCTGCTCGCGGTGATCTTCCTGGTCGCCGCCATCCCCATCACCATCTACGGCCCGCACTTCCGCCGACGCTTCGTCGCCTACTCCCGGCGTGCCCAGGACCAGGCCGGCGACGTCGCCACGCAGGTCGAGGAGTCGGTCCACGGCATCCGCGTGCTCAAGGCCTTCGGCCGCGGGCACCACGCGCTGAAGAGCTTCGCGACCGAGGCGGAGAAGCTGCGCGGCACCGAAGTCCGCAAGGCCCGCACCCAGGCCGAGTTCAACATGGTCATGGTCATCCTGCCGGAGACGGTGCTGGGACTCTGCCTGTTCATCGGCCTCTGGCAGGTCGCCAACGAGGACACCACCGGCGTCAGCGTCGGCGCGCTGGCGGCCTTCTTCGCCACCGCCGCTGTGCTCAAGGGCCCGGTGGAGGGCGTCGGCATGCTGCTGGGCATGACCTTCACCGCCAAGACCGCCATCGACCGGCACGCCGACGTGATGGACACGGAGAACGCCATCGCCTCGCCGGACTCGCCGGCCACCGCGGAGGAGCAGGGGCTGCTCGAGTTCGACGCCGTGCACTTCCGCCACCCGGACGCCGATCCGGCCGAGCGCGATCTGCTCGACGGGGTCTCGCTGCGGCTGGAGCCCGGCGAGACCATGGCCCTGGTCTCGCAGACCGGCGGCGGAACCTCGACGCTGATGAGCCTGGTCCCGCGGCTGCACGACGTCACGTCCGGCTCGGTGCGCGTCGACGGCGTCGACGTCCGCGACTACGACCTGGCGGACCTGCGCTCCCGGCTCGCCGTCGCCTTCGAGGACCCCACGCTGTTCTCGGCCACGGTGCGCGCCAACGTGCTGCTGGGCACTGCGCACGAGCGCGACGCCGACGACCCCCAGCACCCCGCGCGGGCCGAGAAGCCGACCGCGGACGAGCTGGAGGAGCTCATGCGGCAGGCGCTGACCACCGCCGACGCCGAATTCGTCGACGACCTGCCGCACGGAGTCGACAGCCCATCGGCGAGAGGGGCTCAGCCTCTCCGGCGGTCAGCGGCAGCGGCTGGCGCTGGCCCGGGCGATCGCGGCCTCCCCGTCGATCCTGCTGCTCGACGACCCGCTCTCCGCCCTGGACGTGCGCACCGAGGAGCGGGTGACCGAACGTCTGCGCGAGGTGCTCGACGGCACCACCACGCTGATCGTCGCCCACCGTCCCTCCACCGTCGCGCTGGCCGACCGCGTCGCGCTGCTGCGCGCCGGCCGCATCGAGGAGGTCGGCACGCACGCCGAGCTGCTGGCCTCCAGCCCCGGCTACCGTCGGGTGATGAGCACGGCGCCGGAGCCGGACGAGCTGGTGCGCGACGGCGACCCCACCTGCGGTGCCGACGCCGCCGGGGAGACGCCGGCGGACCACTCGGCCCGGGAGACCGCCGCCGTCGACGACCCCTGCGGCTGCCCGGAGCCCGGAGCACGGCAGGAGGTGCCCCAGCATGGCTGAGCAGACCGCCGACCGGACCGCCGACCGGAGCGGCACGCCCCATGACGCCCGGCACGAGGTCCGGCGGGACGGCCGTGCCGTCGAGGTCCCGGACTTCGACGCGGACCCGATCGCCGCGACCATCGCCACGCCGATCTCCCCGGAGCTGCGCGCCGGCCGGTTCTCCCCGTCGGATCCCGACTACGACCACCTGCGCGGGACCGCCGGCGAGGAGCAGGTCCAGATGGACGCCGAGGAGCGGCGATTCATCCGCCGCCGCTCGCTGAAGCTGCTGGCGCACCTGTCGAAGGGCGTGCGGGCGAAGCTGCTGCTGACCGTGCTCTGCGTGCTCATCGCCCAGGCCGCCCAGGCCGCGACGCCGATGATCATCGCCTGGGCCATCGACTGGGGCCTGCCGCGGATGACCGAGGGCGAGATGATCGGCATGTGGCTGCCCGGCTCGGCCTACGTCGCCGCCGCGCTCACCGCCGGGCTGCTGATCATGGCCTACACCCGGATGACGGCCTCGGTCTCCCAACAGATGCTCTTCACCCTGCGCGGCGAAGTCTTCCGTCAGACCCAGCAGCTGAGCCTGGACTTCCATGAGGAGTACACCTCCGGCAAGGTGATCTCCCGGCAGACCTCGGATCTGGAGTCGCTGCGCGAGCTGCTCGACGGCGGCATCAACTCGCTGGTGCAGGGCGTCATGTTCATGACCTTCACCGCGATCTCCATCTGGATCATGGACTGGCGCTCGGGCCTGCTGCTGCTCGCCGTCGCAGTGCCGATCGCCGTCCTCGGCCGCTGGTACCAGCTGCGCTCGGAGGTTGCCTACCGGCAGACCCGCATCTCCTCGGCGCGGATGATCGTGCATTTCGTCGAGACGATGACCGGCATCCGTGCGGTGCAGGCCTTCCGCCGCGAGACGGCGCGATCCCGGCAGTACCGCCGGCTCGCCGGGGCCTACCGCGACGACATGGTCCGCTCGCTGGGGCTCTTCGGCATCCTGCAGCCCACGCTGATGGCGCTGGGCAACCTCACGGTGACCGCGGTGCTGGTCTGGGGCGGATTCCGCGTGCTCTCCGGGGACCTGGAGGTCGGCATCCTGGTCGCGCTGCTGCTGGCCACCAAGCGCGTCTTCCAGCCGCTCGACATGATCGCGATGTTCTACAACTCGCTGCAGTCGGCGACGGCGGCGCTGGAGAAGGTCTCCGGACTGCTCGAGGAACGGCCGACGATCGAGGAGGCCGAGGAGCCGGAGCATCTGGACTCCTGCGCCGGCGAGGTGCGCTTCGCCGACGCCGCCTTCCGCTACACCGACGACGGCCCCACGGTGCTCGGCCCGCTGGACCTGCACATCCCGGCCGGCCAGACCGTCGCCGTCGTCGGCACCACCGGCGCGGGCAAGTCGACGCTGGTGAAGCTGCTGGCACGCTTCTACGACGTCTCCTCCGGTTCGCTGACGCTCGACGGCGTCGACCTGCGCGAGCTGGCGCTGGACGACCACCACCGGCATGTGGCGATGGTGACCCAGGAGGCCTTCCTGTTCTCGGGCAGCATCCGGGACAACATCGCCCTGGGCCGGCCCGACGCCGCCGAGGAGGAGATCGTCGACGCCGCCTGGGCGGTGGGCGCCCATGAGTTCATCGCCTCGCTGCCCGAGGGCTATGACACCGACGTCTCCAGCCGGGGCGGCCGGCTGTCGGCCGGCCAGCGGCAGCTGATCTCCTTTGCCCGGGCCTTCCTGGCCGATCCGGCGGTGCTGATCCTCGACGAGGCGACCTCCTCGCTGGACCTGCCCAGCGAGCAGCTGGTCCAGCAGGGGCTGCAGAAGCTCCTCGGGCACCGGACCGCGCTGATCATCGCCCACCGACTGTCGACGGTGACGATCGCCGACCGGGTGCTCGTCGTCGACCATGGGCAGGTCGTCGAGGACGGCTCCCCGGACGAGCTCATCGCCGCCGGCGGCTACTTCTCCCGGCTGCACGCCGCCTGGGAGACCTCGATGAGCTCCTGAGCCCGCCCGCCCGACGACGGCGGTCCGGCCCTGCTCAGCGCATCAGCGGCAGCACCGCCGACAGGTCGGCGCGCACTCCGGAGGCGGCGACGTCGCCGGCCTCGACCGCCTCGTCCCAGGCGCGCCCGCCGGCGGCCAGCTGCAGCCAGACCTGCGGACTGAGCTCGACCACGTTCGGCGGAGTCCCCCGGGTGTGCGTGGGCCCCTCCACGCACTGGGTCACGCCCAGCGGCGGCACACGGACCTCCACGGAGTTGCCCGGGGCGACCTCGGCGAGCTCCTCGAGCAGATAGCGCACCGCGGTGGCCAGCGTGCGGCGGTCCAGCACGGCCGGGCCCTCGGCCTCGCGCCAGGCGCGCACGGCCTCGCGGCCGCGGGCGGCGGTGATGCGTCGTCGGGCCATGATCAGCGCCTCCCCGTCTCGACCGCGGCCGTCACAGCCGCTCCAGCACCGGGTCCGCCAGCCGGATGCTGCCGACCTGCTCGTCGTCGACGCCGCCGACGATGGGCTTGATGATCTTCTTCAGCACCCGGGCCAGGTCGTCGAGGTCGATCACCCCGCGGGCGGCCAGCAGGCTGAGCGCCACGAGGCTGTCGGCCCGCTGGCTGCCGTCGAGAGTCTTGACGGCCACGGCGGTGCCGTCCGGGGCGCCGACGATCAGCACGCCCTCCGCGCCCAGCTTGGCCAGCAGGCCCAGCTCCTCCATGACCACGGTGTTCGCCTCGCCGCGGCCGTGCACCGCCCAGGGGAAGTCGAGCATCGCCTGGTTCACGGTGAAGGCGTGGACCTCGGCGTCGCGGCGGGAGGTGGCCGAGGCGACCTTCGAGAAGCCGCGCGCCAGGCCGGTCAGCGACACCGTCGGCGCCGGGGCGCCGCAGCCGTCGGTGCCGACCACCTCGGGGGTCTCCTCGCAGTACTCGGCGATGACCTCCATGACCGCCTGCTGCATCGGGTGCTCGGGGCGGGTGTAGGTCGCCAGCCGCCACCCCTGGGTGCGGGCGGCGGCCAGGAAGGCGGCATGCTTGCCCGAGCAGTTGAACGCCAGTCGGGTCTTCGGCCGGCCGGCGGTGACGTGGTCGATGAAGTCCTGCTCGCGGGCGGGCCAGGCGGTCGGGCACTTCATGTCCGACTCGTCCAGCGACTCGGCGCGCAGCATCGAGGCCACCAGCTCCTGGTGCCGCTTCGAACCGTGATGGGAGCCGCAGGCGACGGCGACGGCTTCGCCGGAGATCAGCGCTCCGCTGCGCAGCGCGGCGATCGTCTGGAAGGGCTTCAGCGTCGAGCGCGGGAAGATCGGCCGCGACGGCGCGCCGAGGGATTCGACGACCGAGCCGTCGGGATCGACCATCACCGCCGAGCCGATGTGGCGGGACTCCACCGTGCCGGCGCGGGTCACCCAGGCCAGCTCGGCGGACTCCTCGACGGCGGCGGTGTGCGCCGCGGCCGGGGACGAGGACTGCTTCGCGGAGTTCGTCGCGCTCATGCCTCCAGTCTATGCACCTGCGCCTCCGCCGTCCGGGGGTTCATGGGCGGGCCGCGCACCGGGCGATTCGCGTAGGCTGGATCACTGTGAAGATCCTCGTCGTCGGCCCCGGGGGCCGTGAACACGCCATCGTCCGCGCGCTGCTGCGCGATGAGTCCGTCACCGCCGTCGAAGCCGCGCCCGGCAACGCCGGGATCGCGGCCGAGGTCGCCTGCCATGGCCTCGACGCCTCCGACGGCGACGCCGTGGCCCGCCTGGCGGTCGACGGCGGCTTCGACCTGGTCGTCGTCGGTCCGGAGGCCCCGCTGGCCGCCGGTGTGGCCGACGTCGTCCGCGCCGCCGGAGTGCCGGTCTTCGGCCCCTCCGGCGCGGCCGCGCAGCTGGAGGCCTCGAAGGCCTTCGCCAAGGACGTCATGCACGCCGCCGGAGTGCCGACCGCCGGCTCGGTCCACGCCGCCGACGTCGAGACCGCCGCGGCGGCGCTGGACCGGTTCGGCGCGCCGCATGTGGTCAAGGACGACGGGCTGGCCTCCGGCAAGGGTGTGGTGGTCACCCAGGACCGCGCCGAGGCGCTGGCCCATGCCGAGACCTGCGTCGCCGCCGGCGGCAGCGTGGTCATCGAGGAGTTCCTCGACGGCCCGGAGGTCTCGCTCTTCGTGCTCTGCGACGGCGAGGACCTGGTGCCGCTCTCCCCGGCGCAGGACTTCAAGCGCATCCGCGACGGCGGCGAGGGCCCGAACACCGGGGGCATGGGCGCCTACACCCCGCTGGACTGGCTGGCGGACCACACCGAGAAGGGGCCGGACGGCGTCTCCCGCGGCTTCACCGAGACCGTGGTCGAGCGCGTCGCGAAGCCGACGCTGGATGAGATGACCGCCCGCGGCACGCCCTTCGTCGGCGTGCTCTACTGCGGGCTGGCGGTCACCTCCCGCGGAGTGCGCGTGGTGGAGTACAACGCCCGCTTCGGAGACCCGGAGACCCAGGCGGTGCTCGAGCGGCTGCAGACCCCGCTGGGTCAGCTGCTGCTGGACTGCGCCACCGGATCGCTGGGCGCCGACCGCCAGCTCAGCTGGCGGGACGGCTATGCGGCCGACGTGGTCATGGCCGCGCAGAACTACCCCGACAGCCCGCGGACGGGCGACGTCATCACCGGACTCGACGCCGCGGCCGCCCGCGAGGGCACCGCCGTGCTGCATGCCGGCACCGCGACCGACGACGACGGCGCGGTCGTCACCGCCGGCGGCCGGGTGCTGGCCGTGGTCGGCACCGGCGAGACGCTGCAGCAGGCGGTCGACCGCGCCTACGCCGGCGTCGGCGAGATCTCCTGGACCGGCGAGCAGCATCGCGGCGACATCGCCGCCGAAGCACTGGCCGGCCGGGTGCAGGTGCCCGGCGCCGCCGGGGACGTCGCCGCTGACGCCGCGGACGCCGGATCCTTCAGCATCGCCGACGACGGCGCGCCGTCGTCGATCCCCGGCTGGGTCCACGTCTCCTCCGGCAAGGTCCGCGAGCTGCACCGACCGGCGGCGGGCTCGGCCTGGGACGGCGAGGATGTGCTGCTGGTGGTCGCCTCCGACCGGATCAGCGCCTACGACCACGTGCTCTCCACCCCGATCCCGGACAAGGGCCGGGTGCTCACCCAGCTGAGCCTGTGGTGGTTCGACCAGCTCGAGGCCGCCGGGATCCCCTCGCACGTGGTCTCCACCGACGTCCCCGACGAGGTCGCCGGACGGGCGATGATCTGCCGGGCGCTGGACATGGTCGAGGCCGAATGCATCGTCCGCGGGCACCTGACCGGCTCCGGGCTGGCCGAGTACCGGCAGTCCGGCACGGTCACGTCCATCGCGCTGCCCGACGGGCTGGTCGACGGCTCGCGGTTGCCCGAGCCGATCTTCACCCCCTCGTCGAAGGCCGAGCAGGGCGGCCACGACGAGAACATCAGCTTCGCCACGCTGGTCGAGCAGGTCGGCGCCGAGCAGGCCGAGCGGCTGCGCGAGGCCACGCTGCGGGTCTACACGCTGGCCGCCGAGACCTGCCGGGAGTCGGGCATCATCCTGGCCGACACCAAGCTGGAGTTCGGCCATGACCCGCGCACCGGCGAGCTCGTCCTCGGCGACGAGGTGCTCACCCCGGACTCCTCGCGGTTCTGGCCGGCCGAGGAGTGGGAGCCGGGCCGCGCCCAGCCCTCCTTCGACAAGCAGTACGTCCGCGACTGGCTGACCTCGCCGGCCTCGGGCTGGGAGCGCGGCTCCGACGTCGCCCCGCCGCCGCTGCCGGCCGACGTCGTCGCCGCGACCCGCGAGCGCTACCTCGACGCCTACCGCCGGCTGACCGGCGGCGAGCTGGACGGCTGAGGCCGCGCCGGACTGGCTCAGGCTCCGAGCAGCGCCAGCGGCACGACGGCGACGCCGTCCCGGCGCCGGTACGCGTGCCGTCCGGTGGTCAGCACGACGAGGTCGGCGACCCGGTCCCCCATCCGGTCGCGCAGCCAGTGCAGGTGCCGGAGGTCGCGATCCGTGACCGAGGCGGCGAGCTTCACCTCGAGGCCCAGGACGCGTCCTCCGCGTCCTTCCACGATGAGATCGACCTCGCGGTCGCCGTTGCCGCTCCGCAGGTGCCCGACACGAGCACGTGCCGCACCGGCCGCGACGCGGACGCCCAGCGTGGCCAGCGATTCGAAGAGCCGACCCGCCGTCGCCGCGCCATGGGGTGACATGAGGCTGCCGACGTCGTGGTTCAGCAGGCGTGCGGCGAGAGCCGGATCGGCGAGCTGATGCTTCGGGGCCTGCTGGAGCCGACCGAAGGGGTTGGTCGTCGGAGACCATCCGGGAACCGGATCGAGGAGCCAGAGCTGGGTCAGGTGGTCGCGGTAGGCGATCGTCGTGGACTTGCTGGGCTGACTCCCATCGCCGGCCGTCGTGGCGTCGAGCAGCTCGGAGTACTTCGTCGTCGTGGACGAGGCGGCGGCATAGGCTGCGAGCCAGCGGCGGAGCGTCTCCGGCCGGCGCACGGTGAACCCGAAGTCCGGCAGATCGCGGTCGATGATGCGGTCGAGATACGAATCGAGCAGCTCTTCGCGCAGCAGAGCAGGCCGATCGCGGATGCCCGGGAAGCCGCTCTCGACGACGGCTGCGAGATAGTCCGCCGCCGACCAGTCGGTCTCGCCCTCGATCGACTCGCCCTCTCCGTCGAGCAGTCGTCGGAGGCTCACCGTCGGAGTCGACGTCCCCCGCTCGTGCAGAGCCATCGGCCGCATCCGCAGCGACAGGATCCGTCCGGCCCCACTGTGAGTGCCCTGTCCGTCCATCGGCGTCGCACTGCCGGTGAGCACGAACGATCCGGCCTCGGCGCCGTCGTCGACCGTCCGACGCACCACGTCCCATGTCTCGGGCAATCGCTGCCACTCGTCGACCAGAGTCGTCCCGGACCGATGCCGCAGTCTCGAGGGGTCGGCCGCGAGCAGCCCGCGCTGGTCCGGATCGTCGAGCATCCATGAGGCATCGGCGCGTCGCGCCGCGGTGTCGGTCTTCCCCACGCCCTTCGGGCCCTCCACGGCGATGGCCGGGGCGACCGCGAGGAAGGTGTCGAGCTGCTGGTCCAGCGTGCGCTCGAGGTAGACCATAGCTCCACGATACCTTCAGCAGACTTCATACTGAACCTTGAACATGCCTCATACTGCACCTTCAGCATGATTCATACTGCACTTCCTGCACACGTCATAGTGCGCGCCGCTCGTCCCCTTGCTGATATCGCAGGGCTGTGAGATGTCACAGCGCTATCGCCCGACGACATCTCACAGCCCTGCGACAGGTCGTCACGACGTCGCCGGGATCCGCCGCGCCACGACGAGACTCCTCCGCAGAGTCCGCCTGACGGACGGACCCCTTCCCGATTCATCGCGCCTTCCCCGCGCCCAGTAGACTGGAGCCATGTCCTCCCGCGAGCAGCATCGGCAGGTGACGGTGCGCCATGCCCCGCGCCTGATCCCCTTCCTGATCGTCGGCGCCGCCGTCGGCGTGGTCGCCGCCGTCGTGCTGGCGATCGTCACCGGCCCGACCGAGGGGTACTCCATGCTGAGCTCGGCCGGCTTCCTCGCCGTCGTCCTCGCCCTGCCCGGCCTGGCCCTCGGGGCCCTCGCCTGGCTGATCGCCGAACGCCGCACCCGCGGGCACGGCCGCACCTACGACGCGGTGCCGCGGGAGCCCGGATCCGGCGCCGCCCCCACTGAGAGGAACTCCGCCCATGGCCAGCGCTGACGGCCGCCTGAACTTCAATCTGCTGGACGAGGACGCCGCACCGCAGGACGAATGCGGCGTCTTCGGCGTCTGGGCCCCCGGCGAGGAGGTCGCCAAGCTCGCCTACTACGGGCTCTACGCCCTCCAGCACCGCGGCCAGGAGTCGGCCGGCATCGCCGCCTCCGACGGCGAGTCGATCCGGGTCTACAAGGACATCGGGCTGGTCTCGCAGGTCTTCGACGAGTCGACGCTGACCGCGCTGCGCGGACACATCGCCGTCGGGCACTGCCGCTACTCCACCACCGGCTCCAACCAGTGGTCCAATGCGCAGCCGACCCTCGGCGACACCCCGCACGGCACCGTGGCGCTGGGCCACAACGGCAACCTGACCAACTCCGGAGACCTCTACGATCGGCTGGTCGAGCGCAACGGCGGCGAGGCCCCGGCCTTCGGCGAGCTGGCCCAGGGCAACACCACCGACACCGCACTGGTCACCGCGCTGCTGAAGGACCAGCCCGGCGAGGACCTCGAGGCCCAGGCGATGCAGCTGCTGCCGACGCTGCAGGGCGCCTTCTGCTTCGTGTTCATGACCGAGAACACCCTCTACGCCGCCCGCGACGCCCAGGGCGTGCGCCCGCTGGTGCTCGGCCGGCTGGACCGCGGCTGGGTGGTCGCCTCCGAGCAGTCGGCGCTGGCGACGGTCGGCGCCTCGGTGATCCGCGAGATCGAGCCCGGCGAGTTCATCGCCATCGACGCCGACGGCGTGCGCAGCCAGCACTTCGCCGCCTCGGACCCGGCCCGCTGCGTCTTCGAGTACGTCTACCTGGCCCGCCCCGACGCGCTGATCAACGGCCGCTCGGTCTACGAGTCGCGCGTGGAGATGGGCCGCCAGCTGGCCCGCGAGGACAGCCACGACGCCGACATCGTCATCCCGGTGCCCGAGTCCGGCACCCCGGCGGCGGTCGGCTACTCCGAGGAGTCCGGGCTGCCCTTCGCCCAGGGCTTCATCAAGAACTCCTACGTCGGCCGGACCTTCATCCAGCCCTCGCAGACGCTGCGCCAGCTGGGGATCCGGCTGAAGCTCAACGTCCAGGAACACGTGGTCCGCGACAAGCGGGTGGTCGTCGTCGACGACTCCATCGTCCGCGGCAACACCCAGCGCGCCATCGTGCGGATGCTCAAGGAGGCCGGCGCGGCGGAGGTGCACGTGAAGATCTCCTCGCCGCCGATCAAGTGGCCCTGCTTCTACGGCATCGACTTCGCCACCCGCGCGGAGCTGATCGCCACCGGCGCGACGATGGACGAGATCCGCCAGGCCGTCGGCGCGGACTCGCTGGCCTACATCTCCGAGGAGGGGATGATCGCCGCGACCGAGCAGCCGCGCTCGACGCTGTGCACCGCCTGCTTCTCCGGCGAGTACCCCATCCCGCTGCCGCCGGAGTCCCGCCGCGGCAAGCTGCTGCTGGAGGAGCCGGCCTCCGGCACCTCCGGAGCGTCCGAGACCCCCGGATCCGCCGGCTCGGGCTGCGAGCCCGGCCCGGACGCCGAGTTCGACGTCGCCGACGAGACCCCCACGGAGGCCACCCGATGACCGGACAGCCCGAGCAGGCCGGACGCCCCGAGCCGATCACCTACGCCTCCGCCGGCGTCGACGTCGAGGCCGGCGACCGCGCCGTCGAGCTGATGAAGTCGGCGGTGCAGGCCACCCACTCCTCGGCCGTGATGGGCGGAGTCGGCGGCTTCGCCGGCCTCTATGACGCCTCGGCGCTGACCCGGCTGCCCAAGCCGCTGATGGCCACCTCCACCGACGGCGTGGGCACCAAGGTCGCGATCGCCCAGGCGATGGACCGCCACGACACCATCGGCCACGACCTGGTCGGCATGGTCGTCGACGACATCGTGGTGATGGGCGCCGAGCCGCTGTTCATGACCGACTACATCGCCTGCGGCTCGGTCGACCCCGACCGGATCGCGGCGATCGTGCGCGGCATCGCCGAGGCCTGCTCGCTGACCGGCACCTCGCTGATCGGCGGCGAGACCGCCGAGCACCCGGGCCTGCTGGCCGCCGACGAGTACGACGTCGCCGGGGCGGCCACCGGCGTCGTCGACGCCTCGGCGGTGCTGGGCCCGCAGCGGGTCCGCGCCGGCGACGTCGTCATCGGCATGGCCTCCTCCGGGGTGCACTCCAACGGCTACTCGCTGGTGCGCCGCGTGCTGGAGTCGGCCGGCTGGGGCTACGAGCGCCACGTCGAGGAGTTCGGCCGCAGCGTCGGCGAGGAGCTGCTCGAACCCACCCGCCTCTACACCCGCTCCTGCCTGGACCTGGTGCGCGCGCTCAACGGCGACCCGGCCGAGGCCCCGACCGCCGACGACGCCCCGGTGCGCGGCTTCAGCCACGTCACCGGCGGCGGACTCGCCGCCAACCTGGCCCGTGTGCTGCCCGAGGGCCTGATGGCCACCGTCGACCGCTCCACCTGGTCCTGGCCGGCGATCTTCCGGGTGATCGCCGAGCTGGGCGCGGTCCCGCAGGCGGATCTGGAGCGCACGCTGAACCTCGGCGTCGGGATGGTCGCCGTCGTCGACGCCGAGCATGCCGAGTCCGCGCTGGACACGCTCTCCGCCGCCGGCGAGGCCGCCTGGGTGATGGGCGAGGTCTCCGAGCACGACCCGCAGGACGCGCGGGTGGCCGCGGCCGCCGAGGACTTCGTCCAGGGCGCGAAGGGCGTCGACGGCGGCGGTGTGCTGCTCACCGGCTCCTACACCGGCTGAACGGGATCGGCGGGGCGCGCCGGGAGGCCTCCCGGCGTCAGGGGTGTTGCCCAGCCGGGCCCCGACCACTAGCGTGAGGGCGAACACATCGCCCGCACCGCGGACGATCCTTTCACTCGACGGAGGAGATCCGCATGCGCCCCCGCACGATGCTCGCCGGCCTGGCCGCCTCGGCGCTGGTCGCCGGCGCCGCTTCGCCGGCGGCCGCCGTCCCGCTGCAGCCGGCCGAGACCGCGGCCCCGGTGCTCGACCTCTCCGAGGACGAGATGCCCCTGGACGCGCCGTCGCTGCAGGCCGTCGTGGACGGCGACTCCGTCACGTTCTCCTGGGAGCCGGTGGAGGACGCCGGCACCTACACCTGGTGGCACTCCGTGGACCAGGAGGACCGGGAGTCCGAGACGGTCGACGCCGAGACCACCGAGGTCACGCTGGACGACCTCGAGCCCGGAGGCGGCGTGCACACGCTGATGGTCGCCGCGCAGAACGTGGACCCGGAGGGCCCGGACGGCCAGCCTCATTCGCTGAGCTTCACCGTGGAGGAGGCCGAGGACGGCGTCGAGATCGTGCCGACGAGCAGCGACGAGGACCGGTTCACCTGGGCCGAGAGCTCGGAGGGCAGCGCGGAGGACAGCTCCGAGGACGAGGAGCTCGCCGACACCGGCGCAGCCGGTCTGATGGTGCTGGGGCTGGTCGCCGTGGCGCTGCTCGTGACGGGCGGCCTCATCCTCCGCCGCGCGCGTCGGACCTGATCAGCCGGGCCGCGTCCGGACGACGTCCAGGCTCTGCCCGGCCGCGGCCGGTAGGCTCTCTGCTGTGAACAGCACGACGCCGCGCCCGGACGCGCCGACGATGACGGTCGCCCCGCTCTCCGCCGACGCCCATGCCGAGTTCCTCGCCGCCCACCCGACCTCCTCGTTCCTGCAGAATCCCCGCTGGCCGGAGGTGAAGAGCGGCTGGCGCGGCGAGTCTCTCGGCGTCTACGCCGACGACCGCCTCGTCGCCGCCACGCTGGTGCTGCACCGGCCGCTGCCGGTGCCCTCGGCGGTGCCGGTGGTCGGCGGTCGGACCCTGGCCTACCTGGCGGAGGGCCCGGTCTTCGACCCCGCCGACGTCGACCTGGCCTCCGTGCTTACCGCGCTCACCGAGCGGCTGCGCCGCGACGGCGCCTTCCTGGTCCGCATGGGCCTGCCCGGCGTGCGCCGCCGCTGGGCCGCCGGCGACGTCCGCAAGGCCCTGGCCGCCGGCGAGCACCGGATGCTCACCGAGCTGGAGCCGATCGCCGTCGACGACGAGGCCGAGGCCGCGCGCGAGGAGCTGACCGCGCTGGGCTGGCGCGCCCCCGGCGAGTCGGAGGAGTTCGAGGCCGGCCAGCCGCAGTTCCAGGCCCGCATCCCGCTGGTCGACGACGACGGCGCCGCCGTCGACGTCGACGCGGTGCTGGCGCGGATGGACCAGACCTCGCGGCGCCAGACCCGCAAGTCGACCCGCTCGGAGCTGACCATCAGCGTCGGCGGCGAGGAGGATCTGCCCGTCTGGCAGGAGCTCTACGAGGAGACCGCCGAGCGAGACGGCTTCACCGGCCGGCCGCTGAGCTACTTCCAGCGGATGCATCGCGAGCTCAACGCCGCAGACGACACCGAGTGCACGCTGTACTTCGCCCACCTGGGCGAGACGCCGCTGGCCGCGGCGATCTTCGTCCGCCAGCGCCGCTTCGCCTGGTACGTCTACGGCGCCTCGGCGGCGCAGGAGCGCAAGCGCTACGCCCCGCGGGCGCTGCAGCTGCGCCAGATCGAGGACGCGCTGGCCGCCGGATGCCGCTGGTACGACCTGGGCGGGCTGAGCCCGTCGCTGGACCCGCAGCACGAGCTGGCCGGGCTCACCCGCTTCAAGACGACCATGGGCGCCGACGTCGTGCAGACTCAGGGCGAGTGGGACTTCGAGATCAGCCCACTGCTGGCCAGGGCCTTCCGGCTCTACATAGCCCGCCGCTGAGCGGCCCGGACGGAGGCGGAGCTCAGCGCTCTGCTCTCGACGCCGACCGGGCGCGCTGACGCTGCGATCCGGAGAGCTGCGGCCTCTCCTCCAGGTCCTCGGCATCCCAGCGGCCGGCCTCGACGTCCTCACGGTACAGCGCGTAGATCACCATGGCGGCGGAGACCAATCCGCAGGCGCCGACCAGCCACAGGCTCATAGCCACGGCGTCGAACGTGTTCTCCACATCCGGGGCGATGCTCGCGCTCGACGCGTTGACCAGACCCAGCAGGCACAGGAGCGAGACGACCTCGCGCACGCGCCGCGGGCTCGACAGGTCGCTGGCGAGGAGCCGCCTCAGGCCCCTCGGCTTCTGGTCGTTCATCGTCGCCCTCTTCCGCGCATCGTCAGGTCTCGACAGACCCAGACTAGTTCCCAGCGCGGGACGGCGCGAGATCCGACCGGGCCCGCTGACGCTGGGAGCCGGAGAGATGCGGACCGGGTCCGGCGTCGACGTAGAGCCCCTCGCGGACGGCCCGGTCGCGCGCGGCATCGATCGCCAGGCCGTAGAGCATGAAACCGGGCGCGGCGACCAGCTGCAGGGCGAAGAGCGCGCTCGAGACGGTGAGTTCGCCCGAGAGGTCCGGTTCGGACACGAGGACTATGGCGCAGAAGTTCAGCCCCATCATCACCGACACGACGGAGTGGAAGCGGGCGGAACCTGGGGTCCGCAGCTCATTGCGGAGGCGACGGACCAGCCCGTCCGCCCGGTCGACGTCGAGCCGCAGCTGCTGACGTCGCCGCGGGATCGCCGACTCCTCGGTGCTCCCGCTCGTCGCCGTAGCCATCGCCGCCCCTCCTCGTCTCGGCGCCGTCAGTCCTCGATGGACCCAGACTAATGGCCGAGACGACACGACGCGACCAGCTCACTCACTCCGGAGGGTGCTGACGGGCGTCGCGGAGGCTCTTCAGCAGCACGGCGGCGTGATAGGCCCGCTTCCGCGGATCGGAGTCCGACCGGTAGCGGAACGGGAAGCGCACCGCCCCGGCACGGGCCGCGGCGTCCACCCGCGCCCGCTGGTCGGCGTCGGCGAAGCGACGCACCAGCGACAGCGGCACCGTGGTGTGCAGCGCGTCCGGCCGCGTGGTCTCCGGCAGCTCGCCCGGCAGCTCGACCCCCGTGCCCGCCAGGGCTGCGGCGTCGAGGATTCCGGCCAGGTACTGCTGGACGATCAGCTCGGCCGGATTCACTCCGCCGGCGGTCAGATAGGAGTGGTTGCGGCCCAGCCGCGGATTCATCTCGAAGAACTGCGGGGTGCCGTCGCGGGGGTCGATCTTCACGTCGAACATCGCGAAGCCGTGCCAGTCGACCTCCTCGAGGAAGGCCTCGGCATGCTCGTCGATGCGCGGGTCCTGCGAGGTGAGGATCGCCAGGGAGTTGCCCTCCAGCCCCGGCGCGTGGTCCTCCAGGATCACCTCGCCGACGGCGCGCAGCCGGGTCCGCCCCTCCGCGTCGCGGAAGTAGGAGCCCACGCGCATCTGCGAGTCGGGACCGGGGATGAGCTCCTGGAGCAGGAAGACGTCGTCGAAGCCGGCGCCGGCCGCGGCGTCGAGCAGCCCGCCGAGCTGGGCGGCGTCGTCGACGCGGTGGACCTTCCGCCGCCCGGAGAAGGTGGTCTGCGCCCAGACCCAGCTGTCGGCGGCCTTGAGGATCAGCGGGAAGTCCGCGCCCAGCTCCTCGAGGGCCTCGGCGACGATCTGCTCGGTCCGTGCGGGGTCGTGCTCGGCCATCGACAGCCGTGTCTCGCGCGGGTGCGGAATGCCCAGCCGGCGGCAGATCGCGGCGAAGGACTCCTTGTCGGCGACCGCGTCGACCGTCGCGCGGTCCGGGAAGGGGATGACGTACCAGCGCTCGAGCTCCTCGCGATGGCGCAGCACCGCCTGGACGACATGGTCGTAGGAGGCCAGCAGCACCAGCGGCCGGGGGTTAGCCCCGGAGTCGGTCAGCCGCTCGGCGACGTCGACCAGCGCGCGGATCGTGGTCTGCTCGTCGGTCATCACTCCGGCCGGGAAGGAGTCCAGGATGCGCGAGTGCTTCAGGTTCCGGTTCAGCCCGGTCGGCACCACCGCCGAGACGACGCCGAAGGCCTCGTGGAACTCGCGGGCCCAGGAATAGGCCCCCACGTCTCCGCCGGTGATCACGGGGACGAAGGGCTGCTCGGCGGGGATCTGCATGGCAGGAAGACTATCAACACCGCACCCCGGCGCCCGGCGTCGGCACCGGTGCCGCCGAGGCTGTGATCCTCCTCTCCCCACTCTGGCAAACTTGACCATACGTACGGTACAGTTTGGGCCATGACGATGACCTCTCCTCTCCCCCTGGTGCCTCGGACCGCCATGCCGCGGTGGCGCCGATGGAGCGTGCTGGTGATCGTCTCCGCGGCGCTGGCGCTCATCACGCTGGACAACTCGATCCTCTACACCGCCCTGCCGGTGCTCACCGAGCGGCTCGGCGCGACGTCGGCCCAGTCGCTGTGGATCATCAACGCCTACCCGCTGGTGATCGCCGGCCTGCTGCCGGGAGCCGGCGGCCTGGGCGACCGGATCGGCTACAAGCGGCTCTTCCAGCACGGCCTGGGGCTCTTCGCGCTGGCCTCGCTCACCGCCGCGTTCTCCCCGTCCCCGGAGATCCTCATCGGCGCCCGGGGCCTGCTCGCCGTCGGTGCGGCGGCGATGCTGCCGGCCACCCTGGCGCTGATCCGGGTGACCTTCTCCGACGAGCGCGAGCGCACGCTGGCCATCTCCATCTGGGCCGGGATCTCCGTCGCCGGCCTGGCCGCCGGTCCCGTGGTCGGCGGCCTGCTCCTCGAGCACTTCTGGTGGGGCTCGGTCTTCCTGGTCAACGTGCCCGTCGCCGTCGCCGCCTCCGCGGCGATCATCGCCCTCGGCCCGCCCAACATCACCGACCCCTCCCGCCGCTGGGACGGCATCTCCTCGGCCCAGGCGCTGCTGGGCCTGGGCGGTGCGGTGCTGGCCATCAAGTCGCTGGCGTCGGCCCCGCCGCACTGGACCACCGCCGGGGCGGCGGCCGTCGTCGCCGTCGTCGCGCTCAGCGCCTTCGTCCGGCGCCAGCGGCGGCTCCTCGACCCGCTGATCGACTTCACCATCTTCACCAATCGGGCCTTCAGCGCCGGGGTGGTCTCCGCGGGGGCGAGCATCTTCGCGATCATGGGGCTGCAGTTCGCGATCACCCAGCGCTACCAGCTGGTCGAGGGCTTCACCCCGCTGCAGGCCGGGCTCGTGGTCGCGGTGCTCTCGCTGGGGGCGCTGCCCGTCGCGCTCGCCGGCGGAGCGGTGCTGCACCGACTCGGCCTCCTGGTGCTCATCGGCGGCGGCCTGACGGTGGCCGCGCTCGGTGCCGGGATCGTCGTCGCCGCCGCCGTGGCCGACCAGCTGACCCTGCTGCTCGCCGGACTGCTGATCCTGGGGCTGGGCCTCGGCGCGGCGATCTCGGTGGCCTCGACGGCGATCGTCGGCAACGTGCCGCGGCATCGGGCCGGGATGGCGGCCTCCATCGAGGAGGTCTCCTACGAGTTCGGCGGGCTCGTCGCCGTCGCCGTGCTGGGCAGTGTGCTGAACTTCACGTATCTGCGCGCCCTGGAGGTCCCCGACGGAGCGTCCGGCCTGACGACGATGAGCCCGACCGAGGCGCTGAGCTCCCCCGTGCCGGAGGTCGTCGACGCCGCGGCCGCGGCCATGGACGCCGCCTTCCTCGCCGTGGTGGTCGCCGTCGCCGTCGCCATGGTCGTCGGGGCGACGACGACCTGCTGGCTGCTCCGCCGCTACCGGCCGGGCACCGCCTCGCAGGCGCATCCCGGCGACCACTGAAGCTGAGGCGGCGGTCGTGTTCGGCGGCCGAGCGTCCCTCGGCATACCCTGGAACGCAGCCCGCCCCGCCCGCGGGCCCCGTTCCTGCCCGAGAACCCCGAGGTGACCGACCATCCGACAGTCCAAGCGCACCGAGATCCTGGAGGCGGCCACGCGCATCGTCCAGCGCGACGGCGTGACCGCGCTGACCTTCGAGTCGGCGGCCACCGAGTCCGGGCTGACCAAGGGCGGGCTGCTCTACCACTTCCCCACCCGCGAGGACCTGCTGCTGGCGCTGCACGAGCATGTGGCCGGGCAGTGGGAGGCCTGCATGGAGCGCGAGGCCGGCGCCCCGCTGGCCGAGCTGACCGACGCGCAGCGGCTGGAGGCCTATATCCGTGCCTCGCAGAACCCGGACCGCGCCGAACTGCTGCTCATGCTGGAGTCCGCCCAGGACCCCGAGGCCCAGGCCGCCTGGGATCGGGTCCCCGAGCTCTGGGCGCCCCCGGCGCCCGGGGACGAGGACCACGAGACGGAGAGGGCCGGCGGCTCCGACGGCGCGGGAGGCGACGCCGGCGCGACGCGTAGCGGCATGGGCGTCGACCCGGAGCTGCTGCCCTTCCTGGCGCGGCTGGCGGCCGACGGCCTGTGGTTCTACGAGGCGCTGACGCCGGGGACGTTCAGCGAGGGGCAGCGCTCCCGGCTCGTGGAGGCCATCGTGCAGCTGGGCACCGCCTCCGCCGGTTCGGACCCGGCGCAGGACACGGGGTCGACCGGCGGATCCTGAGCCGTCCGCTCAGCGCAGCGCGGCGTCGAGCTCCTGCAGCGCCGGAGTGATGCGCGTGCGCCAGCGGAGCTGCGCCTTGGCGTCGGCGCGCGAGGGCCCGCCGTTGATGATGCCGATCGGCCGGCCGGCCCGATGCATCTGCAGCGCGATGCGGAAGCCGCTCATCACCGCCATCGAGGAGCCCACCACCAGCAGCGCGCGGGCGTCGGCGACCATCGCGTCGACGGCGGCCTTCCGCTCGGCGGGCACGCTCTCGCCGAAGTAGACGACATCGGGCTTCAGGTGCGTCGAGCCGCAGACCAGGCAGCCGACCATGTGGAAGCGGGCGACCCAGGACTCGTCCAGCTCGACGTCACCGTCAGGGTTCACGTTCTCCGCGGCGACGGCGGCCGCCTCGGCGAAGCCGGGGTTGGCCTCCTCCAGCCGGCGGTCCAGGCTCGCACGGTGCTCGCGGTTGTCGCAGCGCAGGCAGAGCACAGTGTCCAGATCGCCGTGCAGCGGGATGACCGGATCCGCGCCGGCGGCGACATGCAGCCCGTCGACGTTCTGCGTGACCAGCCCGCCCAGATGCCCGCGTCGCTGCCAGTCGGCCAGCAGATGGTGCGCGGCGTTCGGGGCCGCTGCGCTCATATGCCGCCAGCCGACGAAGCTGCGGGCCCAATAGCGCCGCCGGGCGGCGTCGTCGTGCCGGAACTCCTGGTAGGTCATCGGCCGGTGCCGGCGCAGCGAGCCGTTCGGGCCGCGATAGTCCGGGATGCCGGAGTCGGTGGAGACTCCGGCGCCGGTCACGCACAGCACCTCCCCGCCGCGCAGCAGCTCGAGGATCCCGTCCCGGGCGACGTCCGGCTCCTGCGGCTCGGCGGTCTCGTCGACGACGCGGGCGATGGAGCGCAGCGCGGCCCGGTGCGCATCGGCCACGGGGGCCGAGAACGGCTCCGACGTCAGCTCCTCCACGCGGCATGACCTCCCGGCACAGCAGAGAACGACCCGACGGTCATCGTCGGGTCGAACGGACAGGGTGCGCGCCGCGCCCTCGGCGGCTCGGCGCGAGCGCTCCGGTCAGCGGCCGTAGCGCTCGGAGAGCTCGTCGACGTCGTACGGATCGTCCTCGGAGGAGGTGGTGTCCTCGGCAGGCAGATCGCCCCGCTTCTGCGCCAGCTCCCTCTCGAGAGCGGACAGATCAGTGTTCGGGGTGTAGTACTTGATCTCCCGCGCCTGCTTGGTTGCTTTCGCCTTCTGACGGCCGCGCCCCATGAGCGAGACCCCCTCTGTCGTCTCTGGTCCTCGCGATGTCGGGCAGGAATCACCGCGGGAGTAACTCTACGATCTCCTGATTCGTGCTTCCCAGGTTAACATGTCTGCGGAACGTCCGTCGCCGAGCGAGACGCGACGGCGCCGCCGCGCGCGCCCGTGGCACGCGGGACGACACGGCGCCGACCCCCGCCGTCACGGTCGCGGACCCCTCGCGGACCGCCCGTCCGAGGCCGCCCCGACACCGACGGGTGCGAGGGAAGTCACGCCCCGGCCGAAGCGCGGCCGGCGGGCGTGCCGACGCGGCCGGGTCGAGCGCCCGGACGGCGCCCCGGCCCGCGGGGCGCTCCACGCCCAGCCGACAGCCAGGAGCCTCCGGTGAGCGAGACGAACAGCCGCCCCTCCGAGCCCGAACCGACCGAGCCCGAACCGACCGGGAATGCGCCGCGCCGCCCGCCGGCGCTGCCCTTCCTCGCCGCGGCGACGGCGGTCGTGATCGCCGTCGCCGCGTTGCTGTGGTGGCTCCTGGGCCGCGAGCCGGAGCCCGAGCCCGCCGCCTCGGGCGAGCGCGTCCAGCAGCCTGGGATCGACGGCATCGTGCTGCGCGACGCCGCTCCGGATCGCTGGCTGGCCGGCGACTGCCTGACCGACTTCGACCCGTCGGACGAACATGGGCCGGCCACAGTGATCACCTGCGACCATGAGCATGATGTGCAGGTGGTCCACTGGGAGGAGATGGACGACAGCGCCTGGCCCGGAGACGAGACCGTCGCCTCGCGCGCCCGGGAGATCTGCGGCCGCGAGGGGCTGCTCGACCAGACCGCTGTCGACCAGTCCGAGGCTGAGCTGCAGCTGCGCGTCTCGCACCCGACCGACACCACGTGGCGCCGCGAGCAGGATCGGCGGGTGAACTGCCTGCTGCAGCGCGCGGACGGCGGGCCGCTGATCGGCGGCTACGTCGCCGACCCGGAGGAGTCCTCCTCGGCGGCGCTGACCGACGGTCAGGACGCGCGCGACGCCTGAGCCGGCCCCTCGCCGGCTCCGTCGGACGCTCCTGCCGCAGGGCTCCCGGCCGCGGGACGTCCGTCACGGACCATCGCTGCCACGCTGTCCGTCCAGGACGTCGTCGGCACGGCGTCGAGGAGCTCGGTGCTGGTCATCAGTGCGCCCGGTCGGCGCCAGAGCGGCTTCAGCCGCGCCACCTCCAGGATCGTGCGGCTGAACAGACCTGCGGCGGCCAGCGCCGCATGCGGCAGCATCAGCGGCCGCCGCCGACGCCCGCCGGCGACCCACTCGGCCCGGACGAGCACCTCGCGCAGCGTCGGGGCCTGCGACGGCGCGATGAGCAGTCGGTGCGAGCCTCCGCCGAGGACGTCGTCGGGCCGCTCGCCGGCTCGGCGCATCGCCGCGGCGAGGTCTCCGATGTCGGTGAGCGCGTGGGCGACGTCCGGATCGGCCGGGACCATCGCACGGCGCCCGGCGGCGACGGGATCGGTGATCATCATCCGCACCACGCTGGTGGCCGCGACGGCGTCGACGCCGATGAGATCGCCGGCGAGCACGCTGACCGCCCGGGCGGGATGGGCCTCCCGCGCGGCGAGCAGCTCCTGCCGCACGCGCCCCTTGGCCTCGACCGGCGCCGGTGCGGCGTCGTCGCGCAGCACGCCCTCGACGGCGAGGACGCCGGCGAAGCCGTAGGTCGATTCCGGGAGGACCACGGTCGCCCCGCGCTCGGCGGCGACGTCGAGGACTGTGCGCTCCAGCCCGGGGAGCTGCGCGGCCCAGCGGCGGGCGTCGTACGGCGCGTGGAAGCAGGCGAAGATGACCTCCGCACCCGCCGCGGCCGCGGCGACGTCCTCGTGACGGCCGGCGTCGCCGATCACGTGACGGGCCGCGTCCGGCACATCTGCCGGGGACCGCGTCATCACCGTCGTCTGCACGCCCGCGGCGAGCAGATCCCGCACGAGTCGCGCGCCGATCTGTCCATGGCCGATCACCGATGCTGCACGCATCTGCGCTCCTTCCGTGAAGTCCGAGAGCAGTGCTCTCTCTTGATGGACGAGATACTACGGCGTCGTCCTCCGCGCAGCAAGAGCACTGCTCTCGCACATGAACGGCGCTCTCTTCGGCAGCTGGTCGATGCATCAGCGAGCACCGCTTCCGCAGACTGCTAGGATCGCGGCCATGAGCACCGCCCGCGGCCCGACCGGCACCGCCTCGGCACCCTCGGGCTCGGCCGACTCGTCGACCCCCACGACGCCGACCCCCGAGCAGGCCGAGGAACCCCGTCTGACACCGCGCCAGAAGAGCCGGCGGGACACCGAGGCCGCCGTGCTGGAGATCGCCAACCGTCAGCTCGACTCCGAGGGCGTGCCGGGCCTCTCGCTGCGCGCCGTCGCCAGGGAGCTGGGGCTGGTCTCCAGCGCGGTGTACCGCTATGTCCGCAGCCGGGACGAGCTGCTCACCCTGCTGATCGCCGACGCCTACGACGCCCTCGCCGACGCCGTGGAGGACGCCCTGGTCCGCGAGGGCGATCGTCTCGACGTCCTCGCCGCGGCGATGCTGGACTGGTCGCGCCGCACACCGCGACGCTGGGAGCTCATCCACGGCACGCCGCTGACCGACTATCGGGCGCCGCGCGAGCACACACTGCTGCCCGGCACGCGCGTCGCCGTCCACGTCGTGCGACTGGTCGACGCGCTGCCCGACGACGACGCGCCGTTCACCGTCGAGGAGGCGGCCGACCACCCGGCGGCGCCGCGGCTCGTCGAAGGACTCCAGGAGCTGGGAGTCGCCGTGTCACCGTCGTCGGCCCTGCGGGCGGTCACCGTCTGGACCGGCCTGCTCGGCATGGTCCACACACTGCGCTCCGGACTGCTGGGCCCCGGATACGACGAGGTCGAGCATGAACTGATGGCCGCCCACGTACGCCGGCTGATCTCCTGATCCGCCGTTCCCCGCCCCTCGAACCGCGCACCCGCGATCCGCGCATCCCGACCTGGAGGACCCGATGAGCACATCCGTCGACGCCGCACCCGAACTGCCCGAGCTGCGCTGGTCCTCCGCCTCGCTGGAGGATCTGGGGACGCTCGTGGCGGTCCACTCCCCCGACGACGACACGATCCGCGCCGCCGGCCTGGCCCGTCCGCAGGGCACCGAGCCCGACGTCGCGGCCATCGGCCGGCTGCTCGAGCAGCAGATGGACATGCTCGAGCGGCTGGATCCGTCCACCGCGGAGCGGGAGATGAATCCGCTGCCCACCGACCGCGGCGCCGTCGCGGAGGCGGTGACCGCCTACGCCGCCGGCGACCTCACAGCCTTCGACCGGCTCGCCGTCGTCCAGCCGGGGCCCGAGTTCCGCCAGCGAGTCTGGGCGGCGCTGCGCGAGGTCCCGGCCGGCGAGACGGTGTCCTACGGGGAGCTGGCCGGGATGGCCGGGCGCCCGCAGGCTCACCGCGCGGCGGCGAGCGCCTGCGCGCACAACCAGATCGGCTTCGCGGTCCCCTGCCACCGGGTGATCCTCGCCGACGGATCGATCGGCGGCTATGGCTTCGGCGGAGTGGGGATCAAGCGCGCGCTGCTGGCCCGCGAGGGCGTGCACCTGTAGGAGAGCACCCACCACCCATCGAGTGGCGGCTCCCGGCGGCATCTCGT
>NZ_AFRW01000079.1 GCF_000220985.1 Nesterenkonia sp. F | reverse complement strand
GTGCGGGCCAGCCGGAAGCATGGCTCACCATGGCGCATCCGTCGGCATCTCCGCGTCGGCTTCGCGGTGCGGCGGTGTCAGGCGCTTCTCAGCGACGATCGGCGTCCAGGCGCTTCAGTTCCGTGGCGAAGAGCGGCAGCAGGCCGGGGCCGTGGAGAAAGTCCAGGTACTCGTCCCAGGTCTTCGGAGGATTCCTCATGGCGCCGACGGTGTCATGCGTGACCTGCAGGACGCCTTCCGGGTGCAGGTCCAGCTGGTCGAGGAGGAAATCGTCCGGCGATCGGACGTCGATCTCGTACGGGTCGACTGAGGCGGTGGGGAAGTCCTTCCCGTTGAAGGTGACGATGAGTTCGGCATTCGCTCGGACTGCTGCGGCGAGCACGTGTCGATCCTTCTCATCATTCGTCATCGCCGGGATCAGGTTGGAGTAGTCCTCGACGAGTGCGTCGGGGAAATGATCGTGCATCGTCGAGACCCGTCGACGTGCCTGCTCGGGCGTCAGCCCCAGCTGTTCGATGAGGTTCCGCTCGACCTCCGCGAGGATCTCCTGGGACCACAGGATCCGGAAATGTCTCGCATCGGCCATGCGCAGCAGAAGGTCGGTCGTCGCCATGGGGACGAGCACGCACGCGTCGACGAGGACAGGGAACGCCACGGGTCACCTCGTGGCGGTCGACCCAGGCTGGGTGAAGTAGGTGCCCTCGTCGGTCTCGTCAGCGGTGAGCGCATCCAGGGCCTGACGCCGATCGTGCCGGGCGCGGTTCTCGTACTCGATGAGATCCTCGAGCTTCACGCGTCGGTGCCGGCCGACTTTGGTGAAGGGGATGTCTCCTCGCTCGAGCAGCTTGACCAGCGTCGGTCGCGACATGCCCAGGTGATCCGCCGCCTGCTGGGTGGTCAACTGAACGTTGGTGGGTACGACGGAGACACCACGACCGGCCGACAGCGATTCCACGATGTGGGTGAGCATCGCAAAGACATCAGCAGGGATCTCCTGGCGCTCTCCTGTGGGGGACACCAAATACGGGGCCTGGCGCCCTTCGGCGGATGGAGCGCCCTGCAGGAACTGCGCAAGTTTCTTGACCTCGTCCTCATGGATGGGGTTCGGCGCCACAGTGGTGCGTTCGCGGGCGGGTGCGGTCATCATGTCTTCAGGATACGTCTCCGTCGAAATATTCGAAACCGCTCGGCGTCGGGAATTCCCTCCCGGTGCGAGGTGAGAAGGCCCGCCGTGCGTCTCACGGCGCGATGCCGCGCGGCTGGTGCTCCCACGGCGCCCGCGCGTCGCGCATTGTGCCGGCCCCGGTGCGCACCGCGTGCAGCGCCAGCACGGCGGCGACTGCGCTGGGATTGTGGATCTCGCCGCGCAGCACCGCCGCGACGGCCTGGGTCAGCGGCACCCAGGTCGGCACGATGCCGGCCTCCTCGCCCTCACGGGTGTGGAGGTCCGCGTCCGGTACTGAGGAGATCCCCTCGGCCAGGTAGATGCGGATGCCTTCGTTCGACGCGCCAGGGGTGGTGAAGTAGTCGACCAGCGTGTGCCAGGTCTCCGCCTGCAGGTCGGCCTCCTCGGCCAGCTCGCGCTGGGCGCACTCGAGCATCGGCTCGCCGTCGACGTCGAGCAGACCCGCCGGGATCTCCCAGAGCTGCATGCGCACCGGGTGGCGGTACTGGCCGATCAGCAGCACCCGGTCCTGCTCGTCCACCGGCAGCACGGCGACGGCGCCGGGGTGGGAGAGGTAGGCGCGGGTGAGCTGCTGATCGTCGTCGAAGGTGAAGGTCTCCTCGACCAGGTCGAAGATCGGCGCGGCGCGCAGCGTCTCGCGCGCGGTCACCGGCACCTCGACGGGGGAGTCGGCCGGGGCGGGGGAGTGATCCTGGGGAGTGGTCATGCCTCACTGTAAGCAGGTCGAGGACGTCGGGTGGAAGTGTCCCAGGGGCGCAGGGCCATGTCGCCGAGGATGCCGAGGCCGAGGATCAGCACCAGCGCGGCGATGGAGGTCAGGCCGTCAGTCTGGGCGCGGGCGAGCTCGCGCGAGTCTTCGGCCAGTTCGGTGGCCTGCGTGACCTGCAGTTCGAGCAGGTCGGCGGTGTGTCAGCCGTTGGCCACGGCCTGCTGTGGCGCTCCGGAGACGCTCTCCTCGTTGAGGTCCCGGATGCTCTGAGCGGACTCGATGTCCGCGGTCCAGCTGAGATCGTCGTCGCCGGCGTCGTCCCATGGAGCCGTGCTGAAGAAGACGACGGCGAGCACCACGGCGACGGTGGTCAGCCAGACGGTGCGGACCAGCCGCACCAGCGGCACCGTCCGGGAATGATGCTCAGCGGCGGAACTCGTCGATGCCGTCGGCTGTCCCGACGACTCGGGCCCGGGATACGGCCCCGGGTGCTGAGCGTCGGGCGTGTCCTGGGGATTCTGCGGCGATGCCGTCATAGTTGCTCCTCACAGTGCGCATGGTGTGCCCCGCACCGTACGGCCGACCGCTGACACACCGACCGCCCGGCATCGTGGACCAGCTGCGTCGGAATCCGTGTCAGTGCCCATCCGTAGCGTGATGCGGACCGTTCGAGGACAGAGCTCGACGGTCGGCAGGTTCGTCGCCACCCATCGCCGCGACGAGGGGGCCTGCCGTCATTCGCACCGATGTGAGGAGACCTCATGACTCAGCACCCGCCCCAGTATCCGGGCGCCGCGCCCACGGCGCCGCGCAAGTCCTTCATCGCCACCTGGCTGCTGTCCTGGCTGCTGGGAGGGCTCGGCATCGACCGGTTCTACCTGGGCAAGGTCGGCACCGGCCTGCTCAAGCTGGTCACCTTCGGCGGCCTCGGCATCTGGTACCTGATCGACCTGATCATGGTGCTCGTCGGTGCCACCCGGGACAAGCAGGGCCAGCCGCTGGACGGCACCCGGCCGGCGCATGTCGTCGCCTGGGCGGTGACGGGCTTCTTCGTGGTGGTCGGGGCCATCTCCGGGATCGTCATCGGCGCCACCACCGCGCAGGTCGCCGAGGACGTCGCCTCCGACGTCGAGGCCGAGGCCGACGCCGGCGGCGCGGACGCGCAGGACCAGGCCACTGAGGACGAGGCCACCGACGATGGCGGCTCTGAGGAGGCGTCGTCCGACGACGCGGCCGCAGAGGAGGCCGCAGAGGAGGGCTCCGAGCAGTCCGCCGAGCAGGAGAGTTCCGACGACGGCGACGCGGCCTGGATCACCGAGGAGTACGGCGAGTTCGACGCCGTCCAGGAGTCGGGCTCCGGTGACAGCGTGATCTCGCTGCGCGAGGGCGCGACCGGCGGCATCGTCACCGCCGAGCACAGCGGCTCGGGCAACTTCTCGATCGCCGTGCTGGACGAGTCCAACCAGTCCACCGGTGAGCTGCTGGTCAACACCATCGGTTCCTACTCCGGCGACTCGGCCTGGGGCATCTCCGCGATGTCCGAGGGCACCTCGCTGGAGATCTCCGCCGACGGCGACTGGAGCCTGCAGCTGCAGCCGTTCACCGCGGCCGAGGCGATGCCGGAGTCGGGCTCCGGCGACGGCGTCTACCGCTACGACGGCGACGCCGGCACGCTGCACGCCACCCACGACGGGTCGGGCAACTTCACCGTCTCCGAGGACACCGGCAGCGCGTTCGAGCTGGGTCTGCTGATCAATGAGATCGGCACCTATGACGGCTCGGTCGCGCTGCAGGAGGGGCCGTCGCTGATCACGGTCTCCGCCGACGGGAACTGGACGCTCGAGGTGGAGTGAGCACGTCCTGACAGCAGCGGCGCCGCAGGCGTCAGCGCAGGAATCGGCTCCGCCGGTGCCCCAGATGATTCTGGGATGCCGGCGGGCCGATGTGCCTCCAACACAGCGGCCGTCATCACCACTGGCGCCCGCTGACGAGCTCGTCTTATGAAGTTTAGGGGACTTTATCTGTCGGAGATAAAGTCGGATAACTTTGATAAGACCCAGTGCATGGACTCACTCAGCAACCCGTATACGCCCAATGCCGGCGCGGAGCCACAGGCTGTCGTCGGTCGTGATGATCAGCTGAAGCAGTTCGTCATGTTGCTGGCGAGGCTGGCGCGGCGGTGTACCGAGCAGTCCATGATCATCACTGGTCTGCGCGGGGTGGGGAAGACCGTCCTGCTGCATCAGTTCCGGGGCAAGGCGCTGGCCCAGGATTGGGCTGTCGTCGAGATGGAGGTCCAGAAGCATGACGAGGCGGCCTTCCGCCGCGTGATCTCCGCCAGGCTGCGGACAGCGCTGCACGAGCTGTCCCCGAAGGCGCAGTGGACCGATGCCTTCAAACACGCAGTCTCAGTTCTGAAGTCGTTCACTCTCTCGGTGGATCCCGAGGGGCAGTGGACGGCGGGTCTGGACGTCGAGCCGGCAGAGGGCTTCGCCGACCACGGTGATCTCTCCATGGATCTCACCGACCTCCTGGTCGCTGTGGGGGCAGCGGCACAGGACAAGGGCCGGGGTGTTGTCCTGCTGGTCGACGAAGTCCAGTTCCTGGAGTCGTACCAATTCGAAGCGCTGATCGCTGCTCTGCACAAGACCATCCAACGCAAGCTGCCCATCACGATGGTCGGCGCCGGCCTGCCGCAGGTCGCCGAGCTCGCCGGAGACGCCAAATCGTACGCCGAGCGTCTCTTCAAGTTCCCGGAGATCGGCTATCTGGATGAGGACGATGCTCGGCTGGCGTTCAGCGAGCCCGCGGCCGACGAGGAGGTCACCTTCGAGGCCGCGGCACTGGACCTCGCGTTGGAGATCACCGGGTGCTATCCCTACTTCATCCAGGAGCTCGGGTACGCCATCTGGGAGTCGGCGAGCACGTCGCCGGTGACAGCAGACGATGTGCGCGAGGCCTGGCCTCTCTACGAGGGGAAGCTGGACAGCTCCTTCTTCCGCGTGCGGCTCGATCGTGCAACAGCTCTCCAACAGGCCTACCTCCGCGCGATGGCGGAGCTCGGCCCGGACGCCCAGCGCGTGGCGGATGTGGCTGGTGTCATGGGGCGTACGTCGCAGAACATCGCTCCCACTCGCAAAGCCCTGATCGATACCGGGCTTCTGTATGCGCCGAAGCATGGGTATGCCGCATTCACGGTGCCGCACTTCGATCAGTTCATGCGTCGCACGATCCCTGAACTGAAGGTTCCTGCTCCGCGTCGATGAGGTCGATGAGGTCGATGAGGGGGACTCCTCTGTGCGCCGCAGAGGGGAGAACGGATCAGTCGTCGACGTCGGCGTCTGCCCGGCGCTGCATCGCCCGGTCGCGCTGGGCGTTGAGCAGTCCGGCCATGCGGACGCAGTCGCGGGGGTAGGTGCGGTGGAGCAGCCCGAGCACCAGGGCATTGACGATCATCATCACGCCGAGGACCCAGAAGAATACGCCCTCGATGCTCAGCACCTCGGCCAGCTGGCCGGCGCCCAGCGAGAAGGCCGCCCAGGCGAGCGTCTCGAAGACGGTGATGAAGATGGCCATCGCCTGGCCGCGCTGGTGCGGTGAGATCACCGAGGAGATGATCGGCCGGTTCACCGGCGGGTTCATGCCCTGGCAGGCGCCCATCAGCGCCCAGAAGGTGGCGTAGTACCAGATCGACGTCGCCTCGGACTGGGTGCCGATCAGTGCGGCGACGGCGAAGAGCACCTGGGCGGCCTGGATGTACCAGACCCGGCCGCGGTGGGGGAGGACGTCGTCGAGCCGGGCGAGCACGGCGCCGCCGCCGAAGATGCCGGCCAGGTATCCCAGCCCGAACGGGACCAGCACGATGGAGGCGGTCGCGTTGTCGAAGCCGCGCTCGTCGACCAGGAAGGTCACGCCGAAGACGGTGATCAGCAGGTGGCCGGAGAGCATCCGCGAGAGCATCATGATCGAGAACGTCGGCACCCGGAAGAGGCTCAGGATCGAGGCCAGATCGGCTCGCTCGGACCCGCGCTTCGTCTGGTCGAGGTCTCCCAGCTCGGGTTCGGAGGCGCCGATCCCCGGGTCGCGGATCAGGACCCACTGTGCCAGGCCGGCGGCGATGGCGATCGCGCCCATCGTGAACAGGCCGATCCGCCAGCCGTCGTCGAGCTGGGTGAACAGTCCGAGCAATGGCCCGGTGAACGAGCCGATCGCTGCTGCGACGCCGTAGAGGACCGACATGGCCTGACCGCGACGCCGGTCCTCGAAGCAGTCCATGATGAAGGCGTTGGCGACGGGTGATCCTCCGACGAGCGAAGCCGCCATGAGGGTGTTGAAGACGAGCAGCATCCAGAACTCGTGGCTCAAGCCGGCCGCGACGCCGAAGAGACCGCCGACCAGTGACGTCGTCACCAGTACGAACTTCCGCGAGGTTCGGGCGGCCAGCCAGGTCCAGGCCGGGCCGGCGGGAGCCGAGGCGATCTTGCCGGCGGCGGTCATGATGCCCAGGTGACCGCTGTTGAGTCCCAGCGCGGAGGCGATCGTGGGGAAGATCGTGCTGATAGCGCTCTGCTCAGTGCTGTCGATGGCGGTGGAGCCGGTCAGGGTGAACAGGTTCCGCCATCGGTGGGGCACTGGGGCGCTGCTGGTTCTCGGGGTCGTCTCCACGCTCATGACGGGCGCTCCTCCCTCAGGGATCTTGACTCATCGCGGTGATCCATGACACAAGTTTCATGGCTATGGCACGAGACCATGTCACAAGTCGCATCCTTCGTCAACGCGATTCTGTGAAGAGCATCACGGGCGGGCGTCCTGTGTGAGCGGCGCCGGCGGCGAGCAGTTCGACTCGCCGACGTTTCGCCAGCGCATGACACTTGTGTCATGCTGTGGTGCGTGACGTGCATCATTCGACGCCGAAGAGGTCTGCGATGAAACTCGAGCATCTGCTCATGGGCGTGCTGGCCACGCGGCCGAGGACGGGCTACGACCTGAAGAAGGTCATCGACACCCAGCTGCGCTTCCTGCGGTCGAACACCCAGATGAGCCAGGTCTACCGGACGCTCGGGGCCATGGAGGACCGCGGGTGGGCCGAGCACACCGTCGAGCCGCGGCCGGGAGCCACGGATGCGAAGCGCTACGCCCTCACCGAGGAAGGCGTGACGGTCTTCCTCGACTGGCTGACGGGTCCGTACACCCCGCCGACGCGCTATGAGGATCCGGAGTTCCACGCGCGGCTGGCCTTCGCCGGCTTCATGACCCGCGAGCAGCTGCTGCACCTGCTCGACACCGAGATCTCGGTGCGCACCGAGGAGATCCGGACCTTCCGCCATCGCGACCGCACCGAGCACCGCGAGCCGGCCACGGACTTCGACGTCGCGCTGGCCGACTTCATGAACGACGCGGTGCACTACACCAACTCCGTGGCCAAAGACTCCTACGTCGCCCGGCTCGCCCGGCTGCGCGAGGTCCTGGCCACTGCCGACGATCTGGAGGCCGCGCGAGAAAGCCTGGTCCCGGAGCACTACACAGTGGAGGTGGACTCGTGAAGGCGATCATCCTGATGTTCGACAGCCTCAATCGGCACGCGCTGCCGGCCTACCGGGGCACGATGGTCGACGCGCCGAACTTCGCGCGGCTGGCGTCCTCGGCGGCGACGTTCGAGAACTTCTACGCCGGCTCGATGCCGTGCATGCCCGCCCGCCGAGAGATGCACACCGGCCGGTACAACTTCCTGCATCGCAGCTGGGGCCCGCTGGAGCCCTTCGACGACTCGATGCCGCAGATGCTGCGCGATGCGGGCATCCACACGCACCTGGTCTCGGACCACCCCCACTACTGGGAGGACGGCGGCGGGACCTTCCACACTCGGTACACCACCTGGGAGTGCTTCCGCGGGCAGGAGGGCGACCCATGGAAGGGCGTGGTCTCCGCCGGCGTCGCCGGGGCGGACTTCAAGACGGCGATTCGCGGCCAGGATGCCGTCAACCGGACCTACATGCCCACCACTGCCGAGCACACCCAGACCCGCACCGTCGACGCCGGACTGCACTTCCTCGACGTCAACGCTGCCGACGACGACTGGATGCTGCAGATCGAGCTCTTCGACCCGCATGAGCCGTTCTTCACCCATGACGATTACCGCTCCCAGCACCTGGACGCCGAGCAGATGCGCGCCGAGCGCTTCGACTGGCCGGGGTACCAGAAGGTCACCGAGTCCGAGGATCAGGCCGAGCGCGCCCGTCGCGAGTACGCCTCGCTGGTGTCGATGTGCGACGACACCCTGGGCCGCGTGCTCGACGCGATGGACGCCCATGACCTCTGGAAGGACACGCTGCTGATCGTCAACACCGATCACGGCTTCCTGCTCGGCGAGCACGGCTGGTGGGCGAAGTCCGTCCAGCCGTGGTTCAACGAGCTGGTGCACCTGCCGATGTTCCTCTGGGATCCGCGCACCGGCGGTGCCGACACCCGCCGCGGGGACCTGGCCCAGACCATCGACATCGCCCCGACGATGCTGCGCTATTTCGACCTGGAGCCGACTGAGGACATGCAGGGCCGTGACCTCGCCGTCGTCGGCCCGGACGCCGGGGGTGGAGCCAGGCAGTCCGACGACGACGGCGCGGGCGACGACGCCGGCGCAGGTCGGGGTGTCGACGCCGGCCGGGAGGCCGCCCTCTTCGGCATCCACGGCGGGCACGTGAACATCACCGATGGCCGCTTCGTCTATATGCGCTCCAGCGTCTCCGCGGAGAACCAGCCGCTGGAGGAGTTCACGCTGATGCCCACCCATATGCGCTCGCGCTTCGCCCCGGAGGAGCTCACCGACTGGGAGCCGGCCGAACCGTTCAGCTTCACCAAGCAGGTGCGCACTATGCGGATCCCGACGGCGGCCGGCTGGCTGAACTCCTGGCGACACGGCACGCTGCTTTACGACCTGGAGGCCGACCCGCGGCAGGAGCATCCGCTGCAGGACGATGAGCTCGAGCTGCGCATGGCGCGGATGCTGGTCGAGGCCCTGCGCGCCTCCGAGGCGCCGCGCAGCCAGTTCGAACGGCTCGGTATCCCGGCCGAGGGCGAGGTGACCGCCGAGCATCTGCTGGTCGCCGAGCATGCCGAGCGCGCGGCGTCGGTGGCCGAACCGCTGCCGGCCGCCGAGGCGCTGCCCGACGTCGTCGCGCGCCGGCCGCTGCCGGAGCTGCTGGCCGTCCCGGAGGGCGCGCGGGCCGTGGAGGCCTGGGCTCCGGATCTGGTGCGCACTGAGACGGTGAACGTCCCCGGCGGGGTCACTCTGCTGGATCTGGCGGCCTTCGGCGCGGTGACCGCCGCCCAGCTGCGCGGCATCGCCGAGGCGCTCGACGCCGAGTCCATCGGGGAATCGGTGAGTCCGGCGCAGTGAGCGGCGTCGGTGGTGCGCGGGGTCGAGTCCCGCACACCACCGACGCCGCAGTCGTTCAGTCGCGGGCGTGGCCGGGCGCCTGGCCGGACCGGCCCGGAGCCTCGCCCGAGCGGCCGGGCGCATCGCCGGAGCGGCCCGGCGCGTCACCCGAGTGCCCCGGAGCCTCACCGGTGTGGCCGGGCGCCTGGCCCGAGCGGCCCGGGGACTCCGGCTTTCCGGAGTCGTCGGAGTCGTCCGAGTCATCCGAATCCGGGCACGGGAACGTACCGGTGCGCAACGAGTGGTCGCCTTCATCGCCGTCGTCGGCGTAGAAGGTCGGCACCGTCCCGTCGGTGCACTGGTCGGCCGCCGCGATCGCGAAGCCTTCGTTGGCCAGGTTCTCCATGCCCTCCGGCCGCTGGTAGGAGGACTCCTCGGCGAAGGCCCCGGTGTCGTCGACGGTCAGGGTGGTGATCCGCCCGTCGCAGGCGTCGTCGCAGGCCGCCCAGAGCTGGTCGCGCTCGGCGTCGAACTGCACCTCGGCGACGACGTCCAGCGAGGGCTCGATCGTCGCGATCCGCTCGGCGGAGCCGTCCACACCCAGCGCGTAGGCGTAGATCGAGCCGGTGCCCTCGACGCCGACGACAAACAGTCCGTCGTTGTGGTCGGGGTAGGCCGCCGGGTCGTAGGCCGCTCCCGTGCTCTGATCGACGAAGCCGGCCTCGGTCAGCCACTCGTCGGGCACCCAGGTCACGCCCTCCAGGCCCTGGTTCGCGCCCAGGCCCTCGAAGTCCTCGGCGAGGTTCCACTCGTCGGTGGCCGTCAGCGTCTCGCCGTCGCCGCCGCCGAGCTCGTAGCGCAGCACCGAGGGGCGGCTGACCGACCCGGCGTCGTTGTCGCGCTCGCTGGCCGCGTAGACCGCGCCCTCGCCGTCCATGGTCACGCCTTCGGCATCGACCGTGCCCTCGTGGTCCGGGTAGCCCAGCGTGCGGCCTGCGGCCCAGCCCTCGACCGGCCGCCAGGTGCCGTCCTCGTGCTCGGTGAGCTGGAAGAGCGTGCCGCCGTCGTTCTCCACCGCCCACAGGGTGCCGGTGGAGTCGTCCTCGCCGGACTGGTGGTACAGCCCGCTGAGGTCCTCGCCGACCAGGTCGGCCTCATCGGCGACGGCGACGTCGGCGCCTCCCGGCCAGGACTCCACCGGGGCGATGCCAGCGCAGGAGTTGATCGCGCCGACGGTGGCCTCCCGCGTCTGCTCGAAGGCGCCGTCGCCGTCGGGGCAGCGGCCCCAGCTGGTCTCGGTGACCGCGGCGGAACCGGCCTCGGACCAGTCGGCGGCATCCAGCGCGGTCTCGCCATCCTGGACGAGCTCGACCGCCTCGGCGGAGGCGACCTCCAGGCCCTCGACCACAGTGCGCTCGCCGGCGGCCAGTGTGCCGGAGAGGTTCTGGGAGTCGACGGTCTCGCCGGTGGCGAGGCTGTTCAGCTCGGTGCCCTCCAGCTCGGCGTCCCAGCTGCCGATGTTGATCAGCTCGACGAAGCCCTCTTCGCCGGCGGAGACCTCGTTGATGGCCAGCGGCAGGCTGCAGTCGTTGGCCTCGCCCTTGGTGGAGGCGGTGGTCTGGCGGAGCTCGCCGGCGCCGTCGGGGCAGCGGGCGTAGGTGACCTCGGCGTGCTCCTGCCAGCTGGTCGAGGCCAGCAGCGTGGAGCCGTCGGCGGCGAAGAGCCGGGCGGCGTCGGGGTCGCCGAGGCCGAAGTCGAAGCCGGCCTCGCCGTCCAGCGGCTGGTCGATGACGAAGAACCCGCCCGGCTCGATCACCGAGCCCTCGGGCAGCACGTAGTCGTGGTCGTCATCGTCGTCGCGGAAGTGGAATCCGGACAGGTCGATCGGCTCCTCGCCGGTGTTGTACAGCTCGGCCCAGTCGGTGGTGTCGCCGTTGGACTCGATCTCGTTGAACACCAGCGACGACGCCGCATCGGCGGCTACGGGCGGTTCCTCGGTGCTCTGGGCGGAGGCGGCGGCCACGCCGGTGCCGGTCATGACGACGGCGGCGGCCATCGCCGCGGTGCTGCGCAAGGGGTGTCCCACAGGGCTCCTCACAGTCTCGGGTCAGGGTGCGCGGATCCTGTCGGCGGGCGGCACGACGGCACGACGGCGCGCGGCCCGGGCAGGCGGATGATCCTGGCGGAGTCTAGGGGAGCGAGGCGACGGGAAAGTGTCCGGGAGGTGAGGGAGAAGTGGCTCTGACGTGGAGCGGACAGTCGTGGTCACTGCTCGTCGAGTCAACGGACCCAGGTGTCTTGAAGCGTCGCGGTGTCATCACTCGCCCATAGACTGGCGCCGACGGCAGGTGCTGACCAGCACTGATCGATGGACCGAGAGCGAGGATCGATGACGGCTTGGGTGATGCGGGCTGGACGTCACGGCGAGGCGGAGCAGTGGTGTTTGGAGGAAGGCGTCGCCGGCGGTGGTTGGGGCGAGGTGCCCGACTTGAGCGAGTGCTCCTCGCGGGACGAAGTCCGCGACGTGGTCACGCAGTCCATGCCGCAGTCGAGTGCCGGCACGATCGCCAATCACGCGGCCCAGCTCTGGGGACTCCGCCAAGTCGAGCCTGGCGATCTGATCATCCTGCCGCGCAAGATCACCAAGACAGTGGCCATCGGTCGGTGCATCCGTGGATATGAGCACCATTCTGGCTCAATCCTGCCGCATACAGCGTCGGTCGAGTGGGTGCGCGATGACGTGCCGCGCGCCCAGTTCAAGGGCGATCTGCTCTTCACCTTGGGCGGCAGCATGACCATCTTCCGAGCGTCGCGGAACAGCGCCGAGGCTCGACTGCGCGCCATGATGGACGGGCACCCCGATCCTGGGTCCCAGAAGGCTGCGCCGGTCGCCGCGTCACCGTCAGACGCGCAGACCGACGACGAAGTCTCCGACGTGGCGCCGGAGAACTTGGGGCCGACGTTGGAGACCATTCGCGACCGCGTGCGAGTGCATGTCTCGGAGAACTTCAAGGGACACCGACTGACGCATCTGGTGGCCGCAATCCTCGAAGTCCGCGGCTTCGTCTGCGACGTTTCTCCGGAAGGTGCCGATCAGGGAGTCGACATCCTGGCTGGATCAGGACCCCTGGGACTCGATTCGCCGACGCTCATTGTGGAGGTGAAGTCCGAGGAGACCCAGGTGGCAGCTCCGGTGGTGCGTGGTCTGCAGGGCGCGATGCTGCAGAACCGCTCGGATCAAGGGCTGCTGATGGCCTGGGGCGGCATCACCAAGGACGCGCAGCGAGAGATTCGCACCGACCGGCTGACGATGCGCGTCTGGGATGCGGAGAATCTGCTGGACGAGCTGTTCGACGTCTACCCGCAGTTGCCTGAGTGGGTGCGTCGAGAGATCCCGCTGCAGCAGGCGTGGGTGCTGGCTGACGAGGTGGGGTAGGACGGACGGAGCCAATCTGGCGTCCAAGTTCATGGTCCGGACAGGTCGGCTGTCCCTGCTGATAGCGTGAATCGCGTGGATGACGTCACGCACCAGCTCAGAGACTTCGTCGCCGAACGCGACTGGAGCCAGTTCCATTCTCCAGAGAACTTGGCGAAGAGCATCTCCATTGAGTCTGGTGAGCTGCTCGAGTGCTTCCAATGGTCGGGCACCGACTATTCATCTGCCGAGGTCCGGGACGAGCTCGCAGATGTGCTGACCTATTGCCTGCTGCTCGCCGACCGTCTCCGCCTGGACCCGGAAGAGATCGTGCGGCAGAAGCTTCAGCGGACCAGAGAGAAGTACCCGGCCGACAAGTCACGTGGGCGGAGCACCAAATATGACCGCCTTTGAGATTCGCAAGTTCTCCATGCGGGAACCGCTCCCTGAGAACGACGATGCCCGACTCAAGAACTGGCCGGTCGTCTACGCGCTGAACGGCGGGAAGAAGATCTACGTAGGCGAGACTCTCAGTGCGACTAGTCGCATCCGCCAGCATCAAGCATCTGAGAGCAAACGCGAAATGCGACTGGTGCGTCTCCTCCTGCACGAGCACTTCAACAAGTCGGCGGCTCTAGACCTCGAGTCTCATCTGATCCGATGGCTCGCCGGCGATGGCAAGTATGAGGTCATCAATCGGAACCACGGCATCGTCGATGCCGATTACCACGACCGTGAGACGTATCGAGGCGAGTTCCCCGAGATCTTCGAAGCACTCCGTGAAGCGGAGATCTTCGAACGAAGCATCCCGGAGATCGAGAACTCGGACCTCTTCAAACTGTCTCCCTTCAAGACGCTGACGCCCGAGCAGGCGCTCGCTGTTGAGGACCTGCTGCGGGCCTTGCGCTCGAATGTGGAGTCAGGCACTGACCCAGGTTCGTTGGTCATCCAGGGAGACCCTGGCACTGGCAAGACGGTGGTTGCTGTATACCTGATGAAGCTGTTGAGCGACATTGCGACCGTCACTGATGAGGAGATCGCGGAAGACCTCGAAGGGGACAGTCGGTTCTCCGAGTTCTTCACCCCGGAGTTCCGGGAGGCGCTGCAAGACTTCACCATCGGCCTAGTCGTGCCGCAGCAGGCACTTCGGAAGTCCATCCAAGCCGTCTTCAAGAGAACGCCTCAGCTGTCGAAGGAGATGGTTCTCGACCCCTTCTCCTTGGGCAAGAGCGACCAGCACTATTCGCTCCTCATCGTCGACGAGACTCATCGGCTCAATCAGCGGGCCAATCAATCCTCAGGAATTCGGAACCGCGACTTCGGCGATATCAATGAGAAGCTCTTCGGAGAGGACTCGCCGAGCTACACTCAGCTCGACTGGGTTCGGCAGAAGAGTGACCACCAGGTCCTTCTCCTGGATGCGGAACAGACCGTGCGTCCCGCGGATCTCTCCCGCGAGAGAATCGATGGGCTCGTGAACGAAGCGAAGACAACGGGGAAGCACGTGACGCTGGCGTCCCAGCTTCGGCTTAACGCCGGCGACGAGTACATGCCCCATATCCGTCGACTGCTCCGAGGAGAAGAACGAGCTCCAGCTCCTGTCGGCGACTACGAGTTCTGCATGTATACCGATGTTTCCCATATGTACGCCCGGATTCGCCAGCTTGACGCTGAACACGGTCTGGCGCGTATGGCTGCCGGCTACGCCTGGGACTGGGTGACAAAGAGCGACGGCGCCGCCTACGACTTCGAACTCGACGGGGTGAAGTTCTGTTGGAACAGCACCGACGTCGACTGGGTGAACTCCCCGAACGCCTTGGAAGAAGTCGGATCTATCCATACGCTCCAGGGGTACGATCTCAACTACGCCGGTGTGATCATTGGGCCAGACCTGCGCTACGACCCCGCGACGGGACAGGTCTACTTCGACCGCTCGAACTACTTCGACACCAAAGGCAAAGAGAACAACAAGAAGCTGGGTATCCAATACACCGACGAGGATATCCTCGACTACGTGCAGAACATATACCGTGTCCTGCTGACTAGGGGGATCAAGGGCACGCTAATCTACGTGTGCGATCCTCACCTACGTGATTACATGGCACGGTATGTTCCTCGGGTGGCGATACAGAAGTTTCGTGCGGACAGGCTTCAAAGCAAGGGTGATGAGGCCTTTTTGCGCCCATTTCATGGTGAATATTCGCATCTCGAATAGATGCGGGTCGTCGAGTTCTGAAATCGCGCCATAGCGGAGACTAACCATTCGCCAAAGGTATATACTTCGATGTCTCTACTTGCACCTTGGATACTTCTCGTACTTCGACTCCAATAGCTGAAGCTTTCTCCGGGTCAAAAACGGCGAGATTAATTCCGTTACTCACGGAGCTTCCATAAAGGACCCCATCGAACCCAGTGCTCTTTATGAGTTCGCAAAGGAACTGGCTTGGCGTGTAGTCGAAATCAGTACTTTGTCGGAGCACAGGCCTGGTGAGCTCCTGTCCTAGATGCTCCAAAAGCGGCAGATCGTCATAAAGCCTTTGCACTTGATCGGAATCTTCCACGATAAAGGGAGAGGCCGTCGGCCGTGGGTCCCTTAGATCAATAAAGTTACCCGCGCCTCTCAGCTCAAACTTTGCAACACAGACTCGTTCGCCTCTGTGGGGACGAATTTCCGCAACGCCCGTGTCTGGGGTGGAGCCAAGATAGAGATAGGGGATGCCGGCCGGATTCGCTCGACCGTGCTGGGCAAGCTGCGGGGGTGGGGCTCCCATTTCGTCCGCCGTGAAAGCGGAGCTGCGGTCCAACAGGCGGGCGCGGAACCAGGACCGATCCAGGAGGGAAGGGTCGGCAATTAGATGCCCAAGCCACTCTCGAATTCGGTCAGGGTCGAGTGGATTGGGGAGGAACCATCTGTTTCGGTGAAGCATCTCCTCGCGGAGTCGTTTCCATTGCTCAAGGCCTTCACTTGCCGACCTATTCGCGGGAGAGTATAGCCGTTGATGCAGGCGTTGGTCCTGCAGTATATCCTTAAGGAGTTCAGTAGCGGAAGCCTCGTCAATCGTCGATTCATCGAACAGGCCCCAGTCGCATCGTAGAAGCTGCAGCATTGGAGAACCTGCAGGATCCTCTTCGTATACATCCAGGACCATCTCGAACCAGACGCGGAGCGTGACGGGGGAGATGACAAGTGTGTTCTCAGTGCCGCAATAGTTGCAGTAGCCAACTTTTTCGGAGCGAGATGGGATTATATCGTCTCTTAGTCCCTTGTCTCCAAAGCAGTCAGCACAGCAGAAACGGCCTGTCACGAGGAGCTGCCGTGAAATTGAGCGAGAGTTTCAACGTGGTGTTTCATGGATAGCTTCTTAACGTATCCCAGTCCGGGGAAATGCCGCCTCTGGTGGAGGTCGAGGAACTCCTCTACTGCACTGGTGCGGGTCACCTGAGACTCTTGACTGGTCACATAGTCCGCAAGCTTCGTGAGAGCTTGCGCGAACTTTCCGGCGGGGTCAGTGGGCGTATCGTTAGAGTCAGACTTAAAGTGGAGAACTTGCATCTCGTTGAGACCGGCTCTGTCGATATATGTGAGGTGGATAGCCACAGCATAAGCAGGGCCACCGCCTTCAGTATATTGATTCCCGACGGTCAGGTAATCGCCGTATCCAGAAAGTCCTCGGTCCTGATAGGTGGCGTGAAGGTCCGAAAAGAGTTCTACAGCTGGATAGTCGGCGTTTCTCTGTTGATTAAATCCATCCTGGAGGATTACAAGTTTGCTCTCCATGTTCTGAAACTGACTTCGGTAAAGAAGCCCCACCTGCCGGTCTTGGAAAATATTCGTCAGGTGCCCGCGGTGTCCGGCGAGGTGGTCCTTGATGGCGCGCCCGTCTGTGAAGCCATCATGGATGATGGCGCCACCTTCTTGGACATTCTGGGTGAGATGAACAGCTTCGTCGGTGTCAAGATCGGAGTGGAGGATCACTCCAGGCAGAATAGATCCAGATTCCTGATAGCTGTCAGTCAAGGACTTGATCGTACCGCGGTCGTCGCTGAAGTGTCCGTGGCGTGGATTCGTGACGACAAAAGCGCGCCCGCCCTTATCTTTTATGGCGTCGAGGGACCGGCGCAGACCTGTCAGGGATTCGCGTACAGGCTCGATGATCGGCACAAAGTTAGCTGCGGCCATCAGCGGGGCCAGCTCACGTACAGCCAGCAGTTCGAACTGTTTGCCTCGGAAGTAGGGGTAATACACTCTTTCTCTCAACTCCATGCTAGAGCGGATTCAGTGGGTGTGTGAAGCGCTTCGGCGAAGCGAGCCCGAGCGTTCTCCTTCAGTTCTACGGTTAGGGCGATCGCCTTCAGCGAGCTCGGAATGCTGTCTACATACTCGGCTAGGTGCGCTTGCGATCGAGTTGTTCTGAGAGTCGCAACCATCTCTCTATGCAAGGTGGCTGGCTCGAGACTACTGAATAGATCCTGCAGCGTCGTCCTGAGTCTCGTGTTCGGGACGTCAGGTACTTCTATCCCCAAGTTTCTGAGAATTGCTGCCGCTTCGTCTGCGCGAAGACTTTCGAGTATGGCTGTCGGTGTGAGACGTTCCGGGGCGTTGGTGGGTCGCCTGACAGTGTGGAGATGTTGGCGTCTCGTCAGGAGCTGGATTCCGACATCCTCCGGTGCGATATTCTGAACCTGGTCAAGATGAAGTTCGCTTGTGACAACGCAAACGGAAGCAAATACTTTTCGGTAGCTGTCGAGTTGGCTTCCTAGTCGTCCAAGTGAGTCGCGATCAGATTTAATTTCGTATGCGGTCGAAGTTCCGTTAAGTACGACAGCATCTGCTTTTGACGTCTCGACGCGCATTTCCTGAATAAGCGTAGCGGTTCTTAGTGAATGTCGCCCAAGCAGTATGCGTCTAACGAGCGCGGATCGATAAACGTAATCGTCGCGATATCCAGTATTTTGGAGCATTTTGAAGGCGGTATCAAAAGTCTGTCCAACCGTTGTGGGGCGATTGCGTTGACCTAGCAGACCAGAACGCTTGGTCAAGCGGCTAAAGAGCGCCGAGGTGCCAGACTGAGCAAGCTCTCGATAGACGGTTGGGGAGAACAGTCGAGTCAAGGCTGCAAAGTCAATGTTGTTCATTTCGGTCTCCCCTCCCCGCCGTTCGTCCGACTGTCGGATCGTGTCAGTCTAGTCTAGATGTACTGAGCCAGGACATTGGTGACCTTCGCGCCATGGGGTTGGCGCGGTGAGAGTTCCCTGGGTGGGATGTGACGCGTAAAGGCATCCGTGAACAAGTGGCTCTCGTGTCCCACCGTAAGGCCCGCACCACCGTCTACGCTCGCTGGAGGATCGTCAAGCGACACTAGCAGGGCTGGTTGCTGGCGGATATCGCCGTGGCGATGGGATTTCGCGCCGACGCGTGGCCAAGTGACTCGACCAGCACGACGCCGTGCACTCGCGCCTGCCGCGCCGCTCGCTGGCCGGACCGGAGACCCTTTGGCTGCCCGAGCTCACCGAGCGTTACCTCGCTGCCCGCGGCGACGATCGGCCGGTGCGCACCGTCGAGGCTGTGATGCCCGCCCTCGCCGAGGGCGGGATGCTCGCGCCGGAAGGCGCCGAGCTCGTCGGCCCGTCGGTCGAGGAATGGCTGGCCGGCCAGGCGCGGTGAGCGCCCGGCCCGCCACAGCCGTCACCGCTCGAGCAGCTCTCCGTCTCGGTGCCGGGCACGGTCACGGAGCCCTGGGTGCCCCAGGGATCGCGGGTGACCATGCGGCGGCCGTCGTCGTCGAAGCTCAGCCCGGCCGCGCGGTAGCGGGCAACCAGCGCATCCAGGTCCTCGCGCTGCGGCACCGTGATCGTCAGATCACCCAGCCCCAGCCGCGAGGCGCGCGGCCCGGCTGTTCCAGGTGTTCATCGCCACGTGGTGGTGATACCCGCCGGCCGAGGCGCAAAGCGCCCCGGGCAGCGAGGCCGTCGGATGCCTGCGGGGATGCGGTGCGGCAGAGACCTGGCGCCCAGCCTCCGGGCCCCGGCCGCACCGTGTTGCCGCCTCACCGCAGAGTCCACTCACCGCAGAGTCCACTCACCGCAGAGTCCACTCACCGCATCCACTCGTCTCGAACGCTACATCGGACTCGGCGATTGTCACCAGAGCCTGCCCCTCGGAGACGTTGTTGTTGGTGATGATGTCGTCGAAATCTCCGCCCGTTCCGGAGAGGCGGGCCCAATAGCAGTTGATACCGGTGACGTCGGTGCTGTACGTGCCGGCTTCGATGTCCTCGCCGACGATGTACACGCCTGTCCCCGGAATCGTGTTCTCCTCGACCTCGGTCTCCTGCGTCGAGATCTCCTCCTCGCGGGTGTCCAGGTCCTCTTCCCGGGTATCGAGGTCGGAGCTGCGGGAGTCGAGGTCGGAGGCACGGGTGTCGAGCTCCTCTTCGCGAGTGTCCAGCTCCGAGCCACGCTCGTCGGCAGCCTGCTGCTGCTCTTCGAGATCAGCAGGCGGGACCTCGACCTCTTCAGTCTCGGTCTCCGTGATCGTCTCGGTCTTGGTGACGACTTCAGGCTCTGGATCCGCGGACGCCGCGCCGCCCAGCGTGGTGCCCACGATGAAGGCCACGACCACGCCGACGACCCACGGCCACCGGCGGCGCTTCTTCGTTTCTGGCGCCGAGCCGGGCGGCGGACCCATCGGCGGCTGCGGCGGCATGGGCGGCGGCGGTCCCATCGGAGCGGGAGGACCGGGAGGCCCGGGAGGTGGTCCGGCGGGTCCGCCCGGCCCAGGAGGCGGAGGCATCTGCGCCGGCGGGCCGGGCGGCTGTCCGGGCGGGGGCGGCCCGCCGGCCGGTGGAGGTCCGGCGGGCTGTCCGGGTCCCCCGCCGGCGTCGGGCGGGGGAGACTGTGGCGGGATCGGGCGGGTCGGCTCGTCGTCGTGGGACATTCCAAGCTCCTCATCCAGGTGCGCGTGGTGATCTGCGGCGACTCGTCGGCACTCTCGGCCGCCGGGTGCGAAGCGCCGGCTGGTGGCCGATGAGTCGTGGATGTCACAGTACGCGCGGCCTCTGACACGTCGATAGTGGTGGCCGGCGGTCCTCGGCCCGACCGGAACTCTGGCCGGTAACGACCTGCGCGCATTAGCGTGGCCGCAGGACGCGCTGAGCGGATCGGCTTGTCGATCAGCCACATCATCGGGGAGGGAGCCACCATGCGGATCGCCGTCGCCGGAGCCACCGGCACTGCCGGGGTGCCGACCGTCGCGCTGGCCAGAGAACGCGGCCACCACGTCGTCGAGGTCTCCCGCTCCGCCGGCGTGGACCTGCTCACCGGTGAACGGCTCACCACCGCGCTGGCCGGCGTCGACGTCGCCATCGATGCTTCCAACCCGCGCTTGCCGGATCCCGAGGCTGATCTCGTCGAAGTCTACGCTCAGGCGACGAGTCGGCTGATCGAGGCCTGCCGCAGCGCCGGCGTCGAGCACCTGGTCTACCTGTCGATCAGCGCCATCCACGACCCGGCCTTCGACGAGTTCCCCTACTACCTGGCCAAGCGCGCCCAGGAGCAGGTCATCCACGACAGCGGCTTCCCGGCGACCATCATCGCCACCACCCAGTGGCACGAGTTCGCGATGAATCCCGCCGCAGTGACGACCGGCGACTACGAGGTCACCGTCCAGGACTGGCTGATCCAGCCGATCGCCGTCGCCGCCGTCGCTGAGGCCCTGCACGACGCCGCCCACTCGCGTCTGCCGCGCCGTTCGCTGGCCGGGCCGGAGACCCTGCGACTGCCGGAGCTCACGCAGCGCTACCTCGCCGCCCGCGGTGACGATCGGCCAGTGCGGACTGTCGAGACTGCGATGCCCGCGCTGGCCGAAGGAGCGCTGCTCGCGCCCGAAGGTGCCGAGCTCATCGGTCCCTCAGTCGAGGGCTGGCTGGCCGGCCAAGCGCAGTGAGCGCGCCGGTGTGCCGTCTGGTCACCGTTCGAGCAGCTCCTCGGTCTCGGTGCCGGGCACCGCCACTGAGACCTGGGTGCCCCAGGGGTCGCGAGTGACCACGCGGCGGCCGTCGTCGTCGAAGTCCAGCTCGGCCGCGCGGTAGCGGGCGACCAGCGCGTCCAGGTCCTCGCGCTGCGGCACGGTGATCGCCAGATCGCCCAGCCCCAGTCGCGAGGCGCGCGGCCCGGCGCCGCGGCTGTTCCAAGTGTTCATGGCTACGTGATGGTGGTACCCGCCAGCCGAGGCGAAGAGTACTTCGGGCCAGTCCGCCGTCGGGTCGAAGCCCAGCGCGCCGATATAGAACTCCCGTGCCCGCTCCACGTCGCCGACCTGCAGATGGACGTGGCCGACCACTCCAGCCCGCTCAGCCCCGGCGTCGAGGACGCCCTGATCCAGGTGATCGCGCAGATACTGCTGCGGATCCAGCCGCAGATTGTCCATGGCGACCCGCCCGTCGTGGACCTCCCAGGCCTCGCGCGGCCGGTCCCGGTAGATCTCGATCCCGTTGCCCTCCGGGTCGGTGAAGTAGAAGGCCTCGCTGACCAGGTGATCCGCCGAGCCGACGAACTGCGAGAGCGGGTGCTGTGCGGCGCGGTATACGGTCGCGGCCAGGCTCGCCTCGTCCTCGACCAGGAACGCAGTGTGGAACAGTCCGGCCTCGCGCGGATCCACAGCATCCAGCTCCGGAGTGTGGCCCAGCCGGACCATCGGAGTGGTGCCGCGCCCCAGCACCCGGTGGACTTCGCGGCCGCGGCTGCGTTCCTGCAGCGGCACCATCGCCAGGGCTGTGGCGTAGTACTCGGACATGACTTCCAGGTCACCCACGTGCAGGGTGACCGCGTCCATCGCCGTCGCCGGGTTGATGACGCGCTCGGCGTCGGGGCGGTCGAAGGCGGGGGAGGTGTGTGACATGGCGGGCCTCGCTGGGTCTGGCGGGGATGTCCCCGCCGAATGGTTGTTGCAACAACCATCAACACGGGTGGCGTCCCGAATGTTCCCGGCCTCGCGCGACTAGGTTGCCAGACTGACTAGTCAGTCGTACGATCTAGTCATGACCTCGACGCCTCACGAGCCGGAGGAACGGCCGTCGGAATGGCCTTCCGAGTGGTTGCGCGCCGTCCTCGAGCTCTGCGTGCTGCGCATCCTCGCCGACGGCCCGACCTACGGCTATGAGATCGCCGCGCGCCTGGCCGACGAGGGGCTGGGCACGGTCAAGGGCGGCACGCTCTATCCGCTGCTGACGCGCTTCGAGCAGTCCGGCCGGGTCGACGTCGACTGGCGCCCCGGCGACGGCGGCCCGGGGCGGAAGTACTACCTGCTCACCGATGCCGGCCGCGCCGACCTCGCCGCCCGCCGCGCGCACTGGCACCAGTTCGTCGCCACCACCGCAGACATCCTCGCCCCGCAGGAGGAGACGCCATGACCCGCTCCCGCTCCGCCGACGCACGTCCCCTGGAGGAGACGCTGGCACCGCACGTCGACCGCCAGTGGGTCGGCGACTTCATCGTCGAGCTGCGGCTGCGCGGCGTCGCCGGCGAGGACATCGGCGCCGCGCTCGCCGAAGTCGACTCCCACTGTGCCGAGAGCGGCGAATCGGCCGCCGCGTCCTTCGGCGAGGCCGCCGAGTATGCGCGCAGCATGGGCCTGCCGGAGACCGAGCAGCAGGCGACGGCGGCCGTGCTGCGCCGGACGCTGCCCACCTTGGTGCAGCTGGCCGGCATGCTCGCCGTCGTCACCGCCGCTCCGGCACTGGCGGCAGGGGAGGCCATGACGGTGACCGTCGGTGCGCTGGTCAGCGCGGTCGTGCTGGTGGCAGTGATCCTCGCGCTGGGGCTCTGGCCGGAGAAGACGCTCGGCGCGCTGGCCGGGCCGCGGTGGAAGGCCGCCGTGATCGCCCCGCTGTCGGTGGCGCTGATCGTCGCGCCGACGATCCTGGTGCGCCAGGAGCTGCTCGCCGCACCGGCCGGGCCGAGCATCGCCGTCGGCGTCGTCGTGCTGCTCGCCGGGGTGCTCTGGGACTTGATCCTGGTCCGGCGCGAGGCCCGCGACCCGGAGCAGGACATGCTGCTGACTCCGTGGGACGGTGCCGCGGAGCGCGATCGCCGACGGCGCGGCGTCGCCTGGGCCGAGCGGATCCGGCTGCTGATGATCCCGACGGCCACAGCGGTCATGGCCGCAGTGTTCCTGCTGTTCGACTGACGGCAGCCGGTCGCGGACTCCCCGCGGTCAGCGGTACTCGGGGTTCACATGCTCCGCCCCGGTGCCGGCGTCCCAGGCGCGGCGGTCATTGCCGTAGGAGGGGATCCCGCCGGCGGCGCGGAGCATCGCCGCCAGATGCATCAGGTTGTAGGTCATGAACGTGGTGTTGCGGGTGGTGAAGTCGTTCTCCGGGCCGCCGGAGCCCGGATCCGCGTAGGACGGGCCGGGACCGGCCTCGCCGACCCAGCCGGCGTCGGCCTGCGGCGGGATAGTGCAGCCGAGGTGCTGCAGGCTGTAGAGCACGTTCATCGCGCAGTGCTTGATCCCGTCCTCGTTGCCGGTGAACAGCGCTCCGCCGACCCGGCCGTAGTAGGAAGACTGGCCGGCGTCGTTGAGGTCGCCGGAGTTCGAGTACAGCCGCTCGATGACCCGCCGCATCACCGAGCTGTTGTCGCCCAACCAGATCGGGCCGGCCAGCACCAGGATGTCGGAGGCCATGACCGTCCGGTGCAGCTGCGGCCACTCGTCGGTCTGCCAGCCGTGCTGGGTCATATCCGGCTGCACGCCGGGCGCGATGTCATGGTCCACCGGGCGGATGATCTCCACGCTCACTCCGTGATCGCGCATCAGCCGTGCGCTGGCCTCCACCAGAGCTTCGGTGTGGCTGACCTCCGGAGAGGGCTTCAGCGTGCAGTTGAAGAACGTCGCGCGCAGGTGGCTGAAGTCCGGGGCGGTCGCCGCGGCGGAGCGCCGACCGGCGGTCTGGGTGTCGTGATCGGTCGATGTCATGGGGCACCTCACGGGGTTCGGTGACGGATGGTCGATGGGGGATGGCGGGGCGTCACCGCAGCTCGGGGCGACTGCCGTCGCCGAGATCCGGGTCGGGCAGCACCCCGCCCGGGTCGTGCAGCTGGACGCGGACGCCGTCGAGCCGCAGCCGCCGCAGCCCTTCCAGCGTCATCCGGCGGCCGACGTCGCTGACAGTGTGCACCCGCGAGACGTCCAGCAGCACGGTGTCTCGGCGGAGAGTGGTCATCAGGTCCAGCAGCTGGGCGGCGGCGGTGAACTCCACGTTCCCGCGCAGCACCAGCGTGGCGGTCTCGCCGTCGTCGGTCAGCTCCGTCCGGTCCGGCAGTCCGCGGTCCGAGGCGAACAGGTGCATCCCCATGTCCGCGGAGAGCCGTTCGAAGGCCATGCGCCCGCGGACGCTGTTCCCGCGCGCGTCCAGGCGCGGGGAGAAGGCGCTGATGCCGGCACGGTCGGGCAGCACGCCGAGCATCCCGCCGGCGACTCCGCTCTTGGCGGGGATGCCCACCCGCGTCAGCCAGTCCCCGGCCGCGTCGTACATGCCGGCGGCGGCCATCACGGCCATGACCTGCCGGGCCACCTCCGGCGGCATGAGCTGCTCGCCGGTGCGCGGCTGGACTCCACCGGAGGCGAGCGTCGCGCCCATCATCGACAGGTCCTCGACCGTCACCAGCAGCGAGCACTGCCGGACATAGCCCTCGACGAGCTCATGGGCCGGGGCGTCGACGATGCCGTAAGTGCGGAGCATATGGGCGATGGCCAGATTGCGGTCCGCCGTCTCCAGCTCTGAGGCGGCGACGCGTTCGTCGACCGCCAGCTCCCGGTCGGCCAGCCGCGAGCACAGCGTCCGGATCCGCTCGACCCGGTCGGCCGCCGTAGTCGTCGGCCCGACCAGCAGCGCATGGGCGGTGATCGCGCCGGCGTTGATCATCGGGTTCCTGGGCCGATGCGTCTCTCCCTCCAGGGAGAGCTCGTCGAACGCCTCGCCGGAGGGTTCGACGCCCACGGCCTCCAGGACCCGGTCCAGGCCGCGGTCCATGATGGCCGCCGCATAGGCGAACGGCTTGGAGATGGACTGGATGGTGAAAGCGACCTCCGCGTCGCCGGCGGAGTAGGTGCTGCCGTCGGCGGAGGTGATGGCCAGGGCGCTGCGTTCAGGATAGGCCGAGGCCAGCTCCGGGATGTAGTCGGCCGTCGCGCCGTCGTCGACGTCACGCAGCGCGGCGAGGACTTCCTCGAGGTAATCGGGGATCGGGGTCTTCATGCCGCCGTGGTCCTTTCAGAATCGGAGCCGGGGTCCTCGAGCGGGTCCGGGCGACTCGGCTTCGCCGAGTGCGCGCGGCTCAGGTCAGCGCAGCGCCTCCAGATGCGCCGGGCGCACCGCGTCCACGGCGTCGTCGACCTCGTGGTGGGACTCGAGCCACTTCTTCACGTACGGGCAGACGGGCACGATCCGCCACCCCTCGGCCGCGCTGGTCTCCAGGGCCGAGCGGGTCAGCGTGCTGGCCAGACCGCGGCCTCCGAAGGCGTCGAAGATTTCGGTGTGGTAGAAGATCCGCTGGTCGTCGTCGGGCAGTTCCTTGTACATCGAGAAGCCGGCGAGCTCCTCGCCGACGTGCACCTCGAAGCGGGACTTCTCGCCGTGGCGGCGGACGGTCTCCTGGTCATCGGAGGTACTGGCGGAGTCGGAAGTCCCGGTGGTGTGGTCGTCGGACATGGGTGTTCCTCCTGAGGGTCGGGCGGGCGGCGTCGGAGGGGTGGCGGCCCACTGGAATCGTGGCGGATATCACAGGTATCGGCGTCCTGGCGCAGAGTAGCACCGGCACCCTGAGACTGCCCGGGCGGGATCTGGTGCGACGAGGACCGACGGCATGTCGCTCTGCGCCGACGTTCAGCCGAGAGTCCTATCCTCCCGACATGTCAGGCACATCAGCCACGCAGCAGGCGAGGAGGAGAGCCCATGCCCAGCACTGACCAGAAGGACCAGACGTCTACGCCCGAGTCGGGGGAGACGCCCGACGGCGGTGGCGTGACGAACCTGCCCCCGGCGCCCGAGCCGATGCCCGGGGCCCGCCGGACCGTCGCCGTCGTCGTGGTGGAAGTGCTGGCGACGCTGGGACTGGCCTGGAGCACCGCCGCGCTGCTCTCCGACCACGGCGCGCGGATCACCCTCGGGGGCGTCTTCACCGCGGTGCTGTTCGTCGCCGCCGGGGCCGTCGTCGTCGGGCTCGGCCCGCGGATCCTGCGCGGGCTGGCCGAGCGGCCCGCCCCGCTGATCGTCGCGATCCTGCTGGCCGGCGCGGTCATCGCGCTGCCGGTGCTCGTGCTGCCGCAGGTGCTGGCCACGCTGGCGCCGGGCGCGCCGATGCTGATCTCAGTCCTGGTGGTGCTCGCCGCCTGGGGCGTCGGCTATGCGGTGCTGACCACCGGTGCCGCCGATCCGCTGCTCGATGAGACGGCGCTGCGGCACCGCCGCCGTGCGCTGCGCCGGCGGACGCTGGCGATCGCGGTGGTGCCGATGCTGATCATCCTCGCCGGCGGCGCCTGGTGGGTGCAGACCTGGCTCGCCGAGCAGAACCCCTTCGGCGGGTGAGGGGTGGCGGCCCTGAGGCCGTTGCCACAACACACCGGTCGGAGCTACCGTGCCACTGACCGAGGAGAGGGGAACGAATGGTCAGCAGGACGCGTACGATGCGACACGGAGGCCTTCTGCTGGTCGGCCTCGCCGGGCTGGCGTTGACCGCCTGTGCCGACACCGGCGACCTCAGCGTCGTCAACGAAGGCTCGGAGGATGTCGCCGTGGACGTGGGGGACCAGGTGCTCGACGTCTCCTCCGACGGCGCGGTGGAGCTGCTCGACTCCGGCTGCACGGCGGGCGATGTCACTGTGGAGCTCGGTTCCCGCGCGGAACAGACTCTGCCGGGTCCGATCTGCCCGGAGCAGCAGATCATGATCGACGACGGTGAGGCCGAGCTGGAGCCGGCTCCCGCGGAGAATCCCCAGTAGCCCACGGCGGTGCCGAGATTCAGGCCCGCGGGACCATCGCCACCAGCGCGTCGACGCAGTCGGCCACGCTCCACTCCGGATGGGTGGTGTGCCGGTCGATGGTCAGCGTCACCGCCGCCGAGAGCAGCCCCGTGGCGGTGATCTCCAGTCGGGCCCGGGTCGCCGGAGCCCGTGCGGGGTCGTCGGCGACGACGGCGGCGTCGAGGGCGGCGAGCCGGTCGGCCAGCAGCGCGATGATCGACTCCTTCTCCGATCGCAGCTGCTGGGACTCGTCGTCGCGGCGGCGAGCCAGGGCGAAGGCGACCAGTCCAGTGAAGGACGGGTGGGCGTCGAGGAACTCCACCGCCGCCCGCAGCCGCGCGGCGAAGCCGGCCCGCTCGTCGTCGCCGGTCTCAGTCCGCTCCTCGGCGGTGGCGTCCATCATCACGCGCAGCTCCTCGCCGCCGTGGACGAGCATCTCGCGCACCAGCCGGTCCTTGGAGCCGAACTGGTAGTAGACCGAGCCCTTGGCCACCCCGGCGACGGCGGCGAGCTCGTCGACGGTGTGCTCATGGACGCTGCGATGGTCGTCCAGGGCCATCATCGCCTCCAGGATCCGCACCCGGGCGGGGCGCTTCGGGCCCGGCGCGGCGCCGGCGTCGTCACTCATGCTGCTCCTTGTGATGCGGGTCTGCTCGTTCTGCCCGGCCCGGCCGATGCTCGTCGTGCCGTGCACTCGCGGCTCAGGCGGCCTCGGCGAAGGGCGGCTGCAGCCGCTTCAGCGACCACGTCTTCTTCCGCTGCACTGCGAAGGTCATGATGGACAGCCCCACCACCGCGGTGAGCACCAGCGCCGCGGCCGCCGTCGTCGCCGAGGACAGCTGCCCGCCGTATATGGCGTGCCGCAGTCCGTCGACCACATAGCTCATCGGCAGCCATCGATGCAGCGCGGACAGCCCGTCCGGCAGCGTCTCCGCCGGATAGGTGCCGCCGGAGGCGACCAGCTGCAGCACCAGCAGCACGATCATCAGCATCTTCCCCGGATTGCCCAGCAGCGTGACCACTCCCTGGATCAGTGCGGTGAACGCCAGCGAGGCCACGGTGAGCAGGCCGAAGGACATCCAAGGATGCACCGGCTCCAGCCCGAGCCCGAAGACCACCGCCGTGTAGACCAGCCCGGCCTGGACCAGCGAGAGCAGCAGGAACGGCAGCCAGGAACCGATCACGATCGCCGCCGACGGCGCGTTGGAGGCCAGCGCCCGCGGCGAGACCGGCCGCAGCACCTGGATCATCACGAGCGCGCCGATCCACAGCGACAGCCCGAGGAAGTACGGCGCCATGCCGGCGCCGTAGCTGCCGGCCTCGGTCTGGGCGGTCTCGGCGACGCGCAGCGGATCGCCCATCACCGAGGAGAGCTCGTCGCGCTGCTCGGCGTCGGGGTCCGGGACATCCTCCGCGCCGGAGGAGAGTTTGCCGGCGAGCTCGCCGGCGCCGTCGACCAGCTGGGTGGAGCCGTCCTGGGCGTCGGAGAGTCCGTCGCGCAGCGAGACGGCGCCCTCGGAGAGGTCGGTGGCGCCGGTGTCGAGCTGGTCGGCGCCGGTGATCAGCTCGTCGACGCCGGAGTCGACGGCGGTCGCGCCCTCGGAGAGGTCGCTCGCGCCGGTGGAGAGGTCGTCGGCGCCGGAGGACAGCGTGTCCGCGCCGTCCTTCGCCGACTGGGCGCCGGCGGTGAGGTCCGGCAGCTGCTCAGCCAGCGACGCCGCACCGTCGGCCAGATCCGAGCTGCCCGACTCCAGTTCGGCCGCGCCGTCGGCGACGTCGCGGGAGCCGGCGGCGAGCTGGTCGATCTGCTCCTGCGCCTCGGTCAGCTCGGTGCGGGTCTGCTCGGCCCGGTCCAGCAGCTGCGAGTCCGCGGCGGTGGAGGCCAGCGCCTCGCGGGCCGAGGCGACGTCGTCCTCGGTGATCACCCCGGCGGCGACCAGCTGCTCGACGGTCTCGTCCACCCGGCCCTCGGCGTCGGACTCGAACTGCTGGATCACGTCAGTGGCCTCGTGGGAGGCGGCCGAGAGCTTCTCGTTGCCGTCGGCGACCTGCTCGGCGCCCTCGGTCAGCGAGCCGAGCCCGGTGTGCAGATCCTCGGCGCCGGTGGAGAGCTCGCCGGCGCCGGACTCGGCGGCCGCGGCGCCGTCGACGAGGTCGCCCAGCCCGGAGGAGAGGTCGCTCGCGCCGGTGGAGAGGTCGTCGGCGCCGGAGGAGAGTGTGGCGGCGCCGTCGTCGAGCTGGCCAGTGCCCTCTTTGAGATCGCCCAGCCCGGTGGAGAGCTCGTCGACCCCGTCGTCCAGATCCGCCGCGCCGTCGGCGAGGTCGGAGGCGCCGGAATGCAGCGTGACCAGGCCGTCGTCGAGGTCGGAGGCGCCGTCGGTGAGCTCGTCGGCGCCGTCGGCGGCCTTCAGCATCTGCTGATGGATCCGCCCGAAGCCGGTCAGCAGCTGGTCCGCGGTCTCCTCGCCGACCTGCGCGGCCACTGAGGCGTGGACCTCGGAGGCCAGCGAGTCGACGATGCTGGAGAGCAGGTAGTTGTTGGCGTCGTTGGTGACCACCTGCAGCTGGGCCTGCTCGGCAGACTCGAAGTCGCCGGGGGAGGCCAGTGCCGCGGAGAAGTCCTGCGGGATCACCAGGGCGAACTGCTGGTCCCCGGCGGCGACGTTCGCCTCGGCCTGCTTGACCGAGTCGACGTCGACCCAGTGGAAGGAGGCATCGTCGGTGAGCTCTTCGGCGACGTCGTCGCCGATGGTCTGCGACTCGCCGTCGAAGTCCGCGCCCTCGTCCAGATTGACCAGCGCGGCGTCGACGTCCTCCAGGTTCCCGGTGGGATCCCAGTTCGCGTAGAGGTAGATGCCGCCGTAGATCACCGGGACCACCGCCAGGGCGAGGACGGTGAGGATCGGCAGGATGCTGTCGGTCAGCCGGGACAGCTCGGAGCGGATCAGGCGCAGGAAGGTCATCGGTCCTCCGCGGGGGAGTCGTGGGTGGTCTCGTCGTCGGCGTCCTCTGGGTCCTCGGCCGGCGGCTCTCCGGCGGAGACGACCCGGTGGTCCGTGCCGGCCGGGGCGCGATCGACGACGGCGATCACGCTGGTCTCCGATTCCTCGTCGACCAGGGCGGAGAGGGTGTCCTCGAGGGCTTCGCCGGTGATGTCATGACGGTCGGGGGAGTCGAGCGCCGCGAGACGGACCTGCGGATCGGCGAAGGCCAGCATCGTGAGCAGCTCGATCCGCTCGGGGGCCGGCAGTGCGTCGACGTGGTCGCCGGCGACCCCGCTCCAGTCGTGGGCCTGCATCCAGGCCCGCGGCGACGAGGGGATCCTGTCGCGACGATGCGGCAGCCGCGCCCGCAGCGGGCGCAGGCCGAGCGACTCGGCGACGACGCGGCGCACGCTCATGAAGTGTTCCGGGGAGGTGATCCCCTCGGCGTCGACGACGGCGGCGGCGCGACGGCGAGCCCGCAGGCGGGGGTCGTCGTCGAGGAGCAGCTCACCGTCCCCGGGCGCCATGCGGCCGGAGAGGATCAGCGAGGCGGCGGTGCGGCCCGCCGGGGTGGGGATCTCGAGGAAGACCAGCTCCCCGGCGGCGATCCGGAAGCTGGTGGGCGGCACGATGAGAGCGTGCCGGTCATGGAAGCTCATCGAGCGCACATCGAGCATGCTTCGATAGTACTGAACTGACTGGTCAGTCTAAAACTTTCGTGAGCGACGGAACACCGGGCTGTGGGTGGGGTGTGGTCCGGGCGGGTGTCGGGCGGTGCTGGGTCACAGTGAGCGGTGCTGGGCCACGGCGCGTGGTGCTGAGCCACCGCGGCGGCGCTGACCAGGGCGGGCGGAGCTGGCCGGTCTGCCCCGTCCCGTTGGGCGGGGTCACCGCTCGGCCCCGTCGTGTTTCGCCGTCCTGGCCCAACTGGACGGGGACGGAGAAACACGACGAGGCAGGACGGTTCCCGTCTGCGGAGGTCGGGTTCTCCACAGTCTGATCAGGGCGAGTTGCAGCGCCTCGTGTGGTCTCTAGACTGGCGAGCCGAGTGCCCACCGTCCTGACGGTGGGCACTGACAATGCCGGAACGACGGGGGAGCCCCATGACGCCTGTGTCTGCCGAGACCGACCCGACGACCGACGGCGGCACCGCCCGCGGTGCGCGCCGTCTTCCTCTGCTCGGGGTGCTGCTGGCTGGCGCGTTGCTGCTCAGCGCCTGCGGAGGTTCGCCCGAGGAGGACGCTCAGGCCGGTTCCGAAGAGCCGAGCGCAAGCGCCTCGGCGAGCGAGAGCCCCGACGGCGGCTCTGGTGAGGAGACCTCGTCGAGTGACGGGTCGTCCGACGGCTCATCGAGCGACTCGAGCGGTGGCGGCGAAGGCGATTCCGACGGCTCGGGTGAGCCGATTCCGGCGTCGTCGGATGGGCCGGCCCAGAACTGGCCCGAACCGGAGGCTCCGGAGGAGATCACCGAGAAGAGCGAAGATGGAGCCGAGGCGGCCCTGAAGTACTGGTGGGAGCTGTATGCGTACGCCCGGAATACCGGTGACACGTCGTCGTTGGCCAGCATGTCGATGTCGACATGCGATTACTGCAAGGCTCGGGTCGAGCACACCGTAGGCGTCTTTGACCAAGGCGGATGGTGGCGTCAAGACGAGTACGAGATCAAGGACATGGCGCTCGTCGAGCAGGAGGATGGTTCGTACAAGGGGTACTTCATCCTGGGTGGGGGGACGTTCGTCAGCTACTCGGAAGACTCTCCCGCGCAGGTCGAAGAGGACTCCAGTGTCCAGAGGTGGGGTGCGAAGTTCGCGTATGCAGATGGTCGGTGGGTCGCGGAGGATCTGAGCCACCTCTGTACAGAGGGTGAGGATGAAGGATGCGATCTCTCCTGATTCGGCTAGTTCCTGGCTTTCTCAGCATCGCGCTGGCGATTCTTCTATGCTTCGTGGCACCTATCGCCTTGCAGGGGGTATCGGCCTCTGACGCTGCAGGTAAATGTGAGTACAAGCAGACCGCTGGCAAGGACGACTCTGCTGACTCTCTCACCGGAGGCGCGCAGGAGTGTAAAGCACCGCCGACTGAGGGTTTCGTGGACTCGGGCGAAGAGGAATCAGACGGTGGGGACGGCTCCAGTGACCAGGGCCGTGAACAGCCCGAGGAGGCCGGTGACGTCCACGGACCTGTCAACGAACCAGATACCGGCGGCGCAGAGACGGGGGGATCTTCGGAAGAGGAGGTCACCTATGAACCCAGCAATACGTGCTTGTCCGGCGCGATGCCCGATTCGGCATGCATCGAGTTGAGCGGAGGGCCGGGGTGTACAGCGCCGAACGAGTCGCTGGATGTCCCGAGGCGAGTCTGCGCGACGGGTTCCGAATCGGAACCTGAGCAAGACGAACAGTCGGCTGATCCTGAGCCTTCCACTGTCGCTCGGGAAGAGTTCGTCGAGATGTCGCTCGAGCCGGCCGAGGTTCAGTTCGAACCTGATCTGCTGGGCTTCGGCTACAAAGGCCGGCATACGAACATCTACGCCGACGTTCGCACCCAGGCGACTTCTGGTGATGTCCTCGACGCCACCATGGAGCTGCGCGCCATTCCGGTGGCCTACCACTGGGACTACGGGGACGGGACCTCGCGGACCACCTATGAGCCCGGGGAGCCTCTCTCCGACTATGACGGCACCGGCGAAGAGATCAACAAGATGGACTTCAAGACTCCGACCTCCCACGTCTATGAGGAGACCGGGATCTTCGAGGTCACCGTGACCACCGAGTTCATCGGTCAGTACCGCTTCGACGGCGGCGAGTGGACCGGCATCCCGGGCAGCATCAGCGTGGAATCGTCGCCTGGCGAAGCCGACATCTGGACGCAGAACTCCCGCTGGGTCTCCGGCGCGTGCGAGTCACGGGACCAGTGGGGATGCAACGGGCCGGTCCAGTTCGACCCGTCGACCGACCGTCCGCCGAAGATCTATCAGGACCAGTACGACGAGAACGGTCGGTGGTTGGGGCCGATTGACTGAATTCACTCGTTGCTTGGTGTGATCCGACGGGGCGGGACCTCTCGTCTTCAGGTGGAACGATTCGCCAGCTCGGGAACGATAGCGACTTGTCGATGGCGACCTATGAAGCAGTCCGGAAAGTTGTCGACTGGATCATTCCTCAGGGAATGCGGCAGCGATTGAACAAGGTGGGGAGCGGCGTCCGCCATGTCCGAATCGACAAGCATGAACGATGACGTATCCCGCGTGAGCTGGGCGTCTTATCTAGCAGCGACGCTGGCTGGGGTGCTGATACTCGGTGCATGCAGCGCTCCGACAGGCGAGCCTCCCTCGAGCAACGCGTCGTCCGACGGGTCCGAGAGGGAGGGGGTATCCGGGAGCGATGGCTCGGGCGCGCCGGTCTCAGCGTCGGCCGAGGGGCCGGCACAGAACCTGCCTGAGCCAGAGGCGCCGGAGCGGATCGCGGAGAAGAGTCAGGCAGGGGCTGAAGCAGCGCTCGAGTACTGGTGGGAGTTGGACGTCTACGCCCGGAACACCGGGGATACGGTGAAACAGGCGAGTATGTCGATGTCTACGTGCACGTTCTGCAGGGAGCGTGTCGAACACACTGCGGACGTCTACGATCAGGGGGATCGGTGGCGGCAGGAGAACCACACCCTCTCGGGGATCGACCTGGCGAAGCAGAGCGATGGAACCTATCGGGGATCCTTCGAGCTGGACGGCGGTTCGTTCACGAGCTACACGGATGATGGCTCCGTGCAGTCGAACGAAGGAACTCCGGGCCAACAATGGGAAGCTGAGCTCACCTACGTCGACGGTCGTTGGATCGCTGAGGATCTGGGCCACCTGTGCAATCGAGGAGACGACGAGGGGTGCGGCACGTCGTGACTCCAACAGATCGCCGTCAGTGAGCCCCACGACTCGCTCCTGAGGAGTCGACGCTGCCGGGACTTGAGCTCCGCAATGTCGCGTCACCCCTCCACGTGGCAGAACTCTCCCCGCCCGGTGAGGCACTTCATGGCTAACTCAGCGGCCCGGGCATAGACTCGCCAGCAGGCGACCGCCGTGTCGCAGCACGGGCGCGACGGCCGCGAGTCTTTCCAGAAGAGGAGATGTCATGCCCACAGTCGCGCGGAACATCGTCGACACACTGCACGCTTCGGGAGTCCAGCGGGTCTATGGGATCCCCGGCGACTCGCTCAACGGCTTCACCGATGCGCTGCGCGTCGCCGGCACCCTCGACTGGGTCCAGACCCGCCACGAAGAGGCCGCCGCCTTCGCCGCCAGCGCCGAGGCGCAGACCACCGGCGAGCTCGCCGTCTGCGCCGGCAGCTGCGGCCCGGGCAACCTGCACCTGATCAACGGCCTCTACGACGCCCAGCGCTCGCGGACCCCGGTGCTGGCCATCGCCGCCCACATCCCCAGCGAGGAGATCGGCTCCGGCTACTTCCAGGAGACCCACCCGCAGGAGCTCTTCCGCGAGTGCAGCGTCTACGTCGAGCACGTCTCCACCGCCGCGCAGATGCCGCGGCTGCTGCGCGTGGCCATGCGCGAAGCCATCCAGAAGCGCGGCGTGGCCGTGCTGGTCATCCCCGGCGACGTCGCCCTGCAGGAGATCGAGGCCGAGCCGGAGACCATCCGGCCGGCACTCTCCACCACGGTCCCCGCCGAGACCGAGCTGGAATCCGCCGCCGAGATCCTCAACGAGCGCAGCAAGGTCACCATCCTCGCCGGGGCGGGCGCTGCCGACGCCCACGACCAGCTCCTGGCGACCGCCGAGCGGCTGCAGGCGCCGATCGTCCACGCCATGCGCGGCAAGGAGCACATCGAGTACGACAACCCCTACGACGTCGGCATGACCGGGCTGCTCGGCTTCTCCTCCGGCTATCACGCCATGGAGGACGCCGAGACGCTGCTGGTGCTCGGCTCGGACCTGCCGTACCAGCAGTTCTACCCGGACGCGAAGGTCGTCCAGGTGGACATCCGCGGCGAGCAGATCGGCCGCCGCACCGCCGTCGATGTCGGCCTGGTCGGGGGAGTGGCCGAGACTCTCGATGCACTGCTGCCGCGGCTGAGCGAGCACCGCAGCTCCAAGCACCTGGACGCGATGACCAAGCACTACCGTCGTGCCCGCAAGGACCTGGACTCGCTGGCCAGCCCGTCGAAGCGCACCATCCACCCGCAGTACCTCGCGCGACTGATCGACGAGGAGGCCGACGACGACGCGGTCTTCCTGCCCGACGTCGGATCGCCGGTGGTCTGGGCCTCTCGCTATCTGACCATGAACGGCCGCCGTCGGCTCATCGGCTCCTTCGCGCACGGGTCGATGGCCAACGCGGTCTCGCAGGCGATCGGCGTGCAGTCGGTGGACACGAACCGGCAGGTCATCGCCATGGCCGGCGACGGCGGGCTGGCGATGCTCATGGGCGAACTGATGAGCCTGACCCAGCACGATCTGCCGGTGAAGACGGTGGTGTTCAACAACTCCTCGCTGAACTTCGTCGAGGTGGAGATGAAGGCCGCCGGCTTCGTCAACTACGGCACCGAGCTGGCGAACCCGAACTTCGCCGACGTCGCCGAGGCCACCGGCATCCGCGGCATCCGGGTGGAGAGCTCGGCGGAGCTGCCGTCCGCGGTCGAGGAGTTCCTCGCCCACGATGGACCGGCGCTGCTGGACGTGACCACGGAGCGGCAGGAGCTGTCCATGCCGCCGACGATCACCGCCGAGCAGGCCAAGGGCTTCACGCTCTACGCGATCCGCACAGTGATGTCCGGCCGCGGCGACGAGCTGATCGACCTGGCCCGGAACAACGCCCGGCAGCTGTTCTGAAGCCCTGAGCCGCGGGGCGATCCGGACGCGTGGTGAGAGTCAGGCGGTCCGGGTCGCCTGCTGCTCACGGCGGCTCGTCCGCCAGGCCAGGACGGCGGCCAGTGCGAGGAACGCCACCAGTGCAGCGCGCATCATCGAGTCTGCCCGCCAGCTGATTCCCTCGGTGACCAGATCGTCGACGAGCGGAACCGTCGCCACCAGCGCAACGCCGGCCATCCACCACGCACGACGCCGGGCGCGGAGGCCGGCCTGCGGGCGGTGCCGCCGGGCGTAGTCCTGCGGGGAGCCGAACTCCTCGACCAGCGAGGCGTCGGCGTCGTCGGCATGGGTCCGGGCCTCGGCGAGCAGTCGTCGGATGCGTCGATCGGAGATGTCGCCGCGCATCCGCAGGGCTTCGGCTGCCTGGTCGAGCCACTGATCATCGTCGAGCGGCGCGTCCGCTGCGGCGGACTCCGGCGGCGTCGCGTCACCACGTACGGAGGTTGCACGATCTGTCGCGCGGTCGAGGCCCCAGGCGAGGAGTCCGGCGATCCCGGCGATGGGCAGGTGCCACCAGACGCTGAGGGAGCGCGTCGCCTGATCCGCGAGCGTGACCAGGCTCCAGCCAGCGGCGGTGCTGAGCGCGCCCAACGCCACGGCGGTGATGCCGACGGCGACGACGAAGGGTCGGCGGCGCAGCACGGCCGCGAACAGTGCTTGGAGCAGCACGATGGCCAGCGCGAGGGTCGGCGGCGTCACCAGCGGAAGCAACGAGATCGTGGCGGTGCCGGCGACCAGGACGACGACGAGCAGCAGCACGGAGAACCCCGAGGTGCCGATCAGCGTGATCACTGCCGCTTCCCGGAAGTTGCGCGGTCGCGCGATCTCGGGGGTGACAGTACCCTCCTCACGCAGCCGGGGCAGCTGCTCCTCCGCCCAGCGCCGGGCCGGGCCGTAGAGCTCCTCGATGGGTTCCTCGGAGGCTCGGAGCGTGCCGAGGAGCTGCTCCAGCTGATCGACGACGGCCGATTCGGCGACGTCGTCGAGGATCAGCACGGTCGCGGCGGCCTGAGCCCACTTTTCGTCTCTGGCCAGCCCACGCGCGCTGCGGAAACGACGGTGGAGGTCCTCCAGCTGGCGGGGCGAGGTGCGTTCGGTCTGCATCATCGGGGTGTCGGGCTCCTGGGCTCGTCGGAGTCGGTCGGCTCGTCGGCATCGGCTGGGGCCGGCGGGTGATCGCCCAGCGCGTCGACGAGGGCGCGCCAGCGGTCTCGATCCTCCTGCAGGCGTCGATGCCCCGGGTCGGTGAGGCGGTACACCCGTCGGCGCGGTCCGCCGGCCCCGTCTGCCCAGGACGCGGCGATGAGCCCCTCGTCCTCCAGGCCGCCGAGCAGCGGATACAGCGACCCGCCGCGCGGTCGTCCGAAGCCGCGGCGTTCGAGGGCGACGGCGATCCCGTAGCCGTGCTGCGGCTCTTCCTGGAGCGCGGCCAGCACGGCCGTCGACAGTGCGGCGCGGACCCAGGGCGCCGGCCAGTCGGGACTCGGATCGTCGACCATGCCTCTATATACGCATCGTATTCAGTGAGGTGTCAAGGTAGTCGAGGTCATGAGGGGATCATGCGGCGACAGGATGCGCCGGCCGTGACGGCTCGGTCGTGGTGTCGGCGGGGGCTAGGCTCTCCGGCGAGAGTGTCCGACACCTGCCCCGACCTCTGAGGAGCCCCCATGGCGCCCGCCGCTCGCACGACCTCCGCCGCCGCCGTCGAACGTGAGGCTCTGGTGCAAGCCCTGAGCGAGGCGGGCCCGTATGCGCCCACGCTCTGCGCCGGCTGGGACGCCCACGACCTCGCCGCCCACCTGGTCATGCGCGACGGCCACCTGGACCTGCTGGCTCGCCGTCGCATTCCGACGCCCGGCACACACTTCCGCGGCGAGGCGCCGGCCGAGGGCGTGCTGGACTTCACCGAGCTTCTCGAACGATTCGCCGCCGGGGCGCCGCGCTGGTCGCCGGCCCGCGTCGGCGTCGTCGACGATGCGATGAACACGCTGGAGTTCTTCGTCCACGCCGAGGATGTGCTGCGGGCCGGGCCTGAAGAACCCTCGCCCCGGCGTGACCTCGCACCGGCTGTAGAGGCCCGGCTGTGGTCCTTCGCGTCGAAGACGCTGTTCCTGGCCGCCGCGCGCTCGCAGCACCGCCGGGTGACCTGGGTCAGCCCCGGGTTCGGCGCGGTGACCCACGGTCGGCGCCGCGATCCGCTGCAGATCGTCGAGGGCGCGCCCGGCGAGCTGGCGCTCCGGGCCTTCGGTCGCGGGCAGGTCGCCGACGTCGCCGTGCGCGAGGTGTGACGGCCGAGCCAGGCGGCGGGACTGTCGGTCCGCCGGGCTCGCTCAGCCGCGCAGTCCCAGCGCGAAGGGCAGCACCGACTCCGCGCCGGCCCGGCGCAGCTCGCGGGCGGCGAGGGTCAGCGTCCAGCGCGAGACGACCTCGTCGTCGACGAGCAGCACCGAATGGCCGGGAAGCCGCTCGGCGAGCTGATCGGGCACCGCGAAGCTGCCCAGCAGCCCCGAGACGCGGAAGGCGCTGTTGGACTCCGGGGTCGACGTCGGACCCGAGCCGACCAGCTCCAGAGCGCCGGCATAGGGCAGCCGGCCGATCTCGGCCAGGCCCGAGGCCAGCGACTCCACCAGCTGAGGCCTGCTGCGCGAGGGCACGGCGACGACGGCCTCCGGACGCTTCGGCCAGTCCCAGTCGGCGAGCACTCGCACTGCCGCCTGGACCAGCTCGCGGCTGATGGGGCCGTCCTCGCCGGAGAGCGCCTGACGTACGGAGGTGCCCCAGCCCAGGTCGCTGAGCCGGGCGAGCACCCGGCCGTCCTCGGCCGTCTCGTCAGCGCTCAGCTTGCCCTTCAGGCCGACGCCCAGAGCATCGAGTCCGGTGGGCCACTGCTTGCGGGCCGGGATCTCCACGCCGACGGCGTCCAGGCTGGCCTTCGCCTGGCCGACCGAGCTCTGGTCGACGCCGGTGGGATACCACGGGCCGGCGCAGGCGTCGCATCGGCCGCAGGGCTCGGCGTCGACGTCGTCGAGGGCTTGCGCCAGGGCCATCATGCGGCAGGAGTCCTGGCGGCCCGGGCCGACCGGCAGCGCCTCGTAGTCGAGCATGGCCTGCTGCTCGGCCCGGCGCAGCGCCAGGATGCGGTCATATCTGTCGGCGTCGTAGGTCCATCCGCGTCCGGTGGACAGCCAGCCGCCGCGCACGCGGGAGGCCGCGCCGTCGACCTCCAGGACCTTCAGCAGCAGCTCCAGCGGGGAGCGGCGGATCTCGACCAGCGCCTCCAGCCGCGCCACAGACATCGGCTCCTCGGTCGACAGTGCTGACAGCACGGCGTCGGCCCGGTCCTGGGTCGGCATCGACGCCTGGGCGAAGTGCTCCCAGATGCGCACATCCTCCGCGCCGGGGAGCAGCAGCACGTCGGCGGTGTCCACCGCACGGCCGGCACGGCCGATCTGCTGATAGTAGGAGACCGGCGACGACGGTGCGCCCAGGTGGATCACGAAGCCCAGGTCCGGCTTGTCGAAGCCCATGCCCAGCGCCGAGGTCGCGATGAGCGCCTTGACCTGGTTGTCCTTGAGCTTCTGCTCCAGCTCGGCGCGCTCGTCGGCGTCGGTGCGGCCGGTGTAGGCCAGCACCTGGTGGCCCTGCTCGCGCAGATGGGCGGCGACGTCCTCGGCCTGCGAGACGGTCAGCGTATAGACGATCCCGCTGCCGGTCATCGCGCCCAGATGCTGGGACAGCCAGGCGATGCGTGCGGCGGCGTCGGGCAGGGTCAGCACGCCCAGCCGCAGCGAGGCGCGGCTGAGCTGTCCGCGCAGGATCATCACGTCATCGCTGCCCGATGCGCTGCCCGATTCGGGGCCCGACGAGCCGTCCGGGGCCAGCTGCGCGGCGACGTCCTCGACCACCCTGCCGTTCGCCGTCGCCGTGGTGGCCAGCACCGGCACCTCGTCGGGCAACGCGTGGACGATCTCGCCGATGCGCCGGTAGTCGGGCCGGAAGTCATGGCCCCAGTCGGAGATGCAGTGCGCCTCGTCGACCACCAGCATCCCCAGCCGGGACAGCAGCCCGGGCAGCACCTCATCGCGGAAGCGAGGGTTGGCCAGCCGCTCCGGCGAGATCAGCAGCACGTCGAGTTCATCGGCGGCCAGCTCGGCCAGCACCTCGTCCCAGGCATGGGCATTGGCCGAATTCACCGCTCGCGCGCGGACCCCGGCGCGCTCGGCGGCGGCGATCTGGTCGCGCATCAGGGCGATCAGCGGCGAGACGATCAGACTGACCCCGCGCCCGCGGGCGCGCAGCAGATGGGCGGCGAGGAAGTAGACCGCCGACTTGCCCCACCCGGTGCGCTGGACCACCAGCACCCGGCGGCGCTGCTCGACGAGTGCGGAGATCGCCTCCAGCTGCCCGTCGCGGAAGGAGGTCACCCCGCCGGTCAGCGCGGCGAGCCGCTCCTGGGCCTCGGCGCGGAAGGTCGCGGAGACCTCGGGGGGCGGCGTCGCAGACCCCTCGGGGCCGTGGGTGTCAGGAATCGTCATCCCGGACACTCTGCCACAGTGACGACGCATCGGGGGCCGCCCTCTGGCCCTCCCGGCATCGACCGCCTAGCGTGGAGCGCGACCGCGTCCATCCTCGTGAGGAGCTCCGATGCCGAGCCTCGAATTCACCACCCACCTGCCGTTCCGACGCGAGGACGTCTTCGACTGGCTGACGCGTCCCGGCGCGCTGACGCGGCTGCACCCGGCGTTCGCCGGTGCTGTGGTCCAGGAGCCGCCCGAAGGACCGGTCGACGGGTCCGAGTCGGTCCTGGAGATCACCCTGCCCGGGGTGCTCGGCACCGGGCTGGCGGCGTCGGCAGGGCTGCTGAAGTCCCAGCTCGGGCTGCCGGTGAGCGGTCGGACGCGATGGACGGCGCGCCACGTGGACCATCGTCCGGGCGTGGGCTTCTCCGACATCATGGTCTCCGGACCCCTCCGATCCTGGCGGCATGACAGGGTGCTCTCCGACGACGGGGCCGGAACCCGGCTGGACGAGACGATCACGTATCGGCTGCCCGGCGAGCACCGGCTTCCCCGCGGAGTGCTCGGGCTCGTCCATCGGCAGATCGCGCAGCAGATGCGTCGTGTCGTCGCGCACCGTGAGCGGCAGGCCCTGGCGGACATGGCCTTCCACCACCAGCACGGACGACTGGCCTCCCAGCTGTCCGACGAGACGTCGAGCACCGGGGAGTCGGCGCGGACGAGGGTGGTGGCCGTCTCCGGCGCCACCGGGATGATCGGCACCCAGGTCTGCGCCCTGCTCGGCGGCGCCGGCATCGACGTGCGCCGCCTGGTGCGTCGCAGCCCCGAGGACGTCGACCGCAACGCGGAGGGGCCGGGCCGGATCCCCTGGGACCCGAGCTCCGGCCGACTGCCGGAGGACGCCTTCGACGACGTCGACGCCGTGATCCACCTGGCCGGCCACCCGCTGTTCGGCCGGTTCACCGCGGAGCACAAGCGGCGGATCCGGACATCTCGCAGGGACGGAACTCAGCTCATCGTCCGCGGGCTCTCCGAGGCACAGCGTCGCACCCCGCGGGCCCGGGCGCTGATCAGCGGATCGGCGATCGGATGGTATGGGGCCTCCGCGGCTGATCGCCCCCACGACCAGGAGATCCTCACCGAGGACCTCCCCGCCGGCGAGGACTTCCTCGCGGAGGTCTGCGCCGAATGGGAGGAGGCCGCCGGTCGGGCCGCGGAGGCGGAGGTGCGCGTGGCCACCGTCCGCACGGGCATCGTCCAGTCTCCCGCCGGGGGAGTGCTCGCCCAGATGCCGCCGCTGTTCGTCGCAGGCGTCGGCGGTCGACTCGGCGACGACCAGGTCCAGAGCTGGATCAGCCTGGACGACGTCGCGGCCCTCATCGTCCACCTGGCCCTCTCCGACCAGGCGGCCGGGCCGGTCAACGCCGTGGGCCCGGAGCCGGTCACCGCACGGCGTTACGCCGCCACCCTGGGTGCGGTGCTGCACCGCCCGGCTGCGGTGCCCGTTCCGACGGTCGGACCTCGTGCTCTGCTGGGCGCCGAAGGAGTGCGTGAACTGGCCCTGGCCGATCAGCGCGTCAGTTCCTCGACGGCAGAGAGCCTCGGTTACGCCTTCAGGCACCGGACGCTGGAGGAGGCGCTGCGGCATGTGCTGGGTCGATGACCCCCCCCCTCCAGCTGTAGGGCGACTGTAGGGCGAGCGGGCCCGACTGGTGAGGCGCCGGACCACGTGACGACGGCGGCACCGACCAGCGCGGGCCGTCCGACGAGACGGTAGGCTGACGAGCCGGGCGAATCGACTCGACCCGGACCCCAGTGCCTCGACTCCAGGAGTGCCGCCAGCTATGCGCGTGACCATCGATCCCCGGACCCAGGGCGTGCTGAACGCCGACGAGGGCACCACGGTGCGCCGCAGCGTGCTGCCCTCCGGCGTGCGCGTCATCACCGAGTCCATGCCCGCCCAGCGTTCGGTGACCCTCGGCTTCTGGATCGCCGTCGGCTCCCGCGACGAGGCCGACCACCAGCACGGCTCCACCCACTTCCTCGAGCACCTGCTGTTCAAGGGCACCGCGAAGCGCTCGCCGCTGGACATCGCCGCGGCCTTCGACGCCGTCGGCGGTGAGTCCAACGCGCTGACCGGCAAGGAGCACACCTGCTACTACGCCCGCGTGCTGGACAGCGACCTGCCCATGGCCGTCGACGTGCTCACCGACATGGTCACCTCCGCGACGCTGGACCCCGAGGAGATGGAGACCGAGCGCGGGGTCATCCTCGAGGAGCTGGCGATGGCCGAGGACGACCCCATGGACGTCGCCCTGGAGCGCTTCCACGAGCAGGTCATGGACGGTCACCCGCTCGGCCGGCCCATCGGCGGCACGGTCGACGACATCCGGGCGGCGAGCCGCGACGACGTCGCCGACCACTTCCGCCGCTGGTACCGGCCCGAGGAGCTGGTGATCACCGCCGCCGGCGGGCTGGACCACGACGAGCTGTGCCGGATGATCTCCGCGGCGCTGGCCGAGTCCTCCTGGGACGTGACCTCCCGCCGCGACCCGGCCGCGCTCCGCGTCGGCGGCCACGAGCAGATCCCGGTGCGCACCGGCGTCGAGCACCATCGCAAGTCCGTGGAACAGACGCAGGTGATCCTCGGCGGCCGCGGAATGTCGGCCTCCGACGAGGACCGCTTCGCGCTGTCGGTGATGCACGCCGCCCTCGGCGGCGGGATGTCCTCGCGGCTGTTCCAGGAGATCCGCGAGCGGCGCGGGCTGGCCTACTCGACCTACTCCTTCTCCGCGGCCTACACCGACGCCGGCGCCTACGGCCTCTACGCCGGCTGCCTGCCGGACAAGGTCGACACCGTCGTCGAGGTGATGAGCGCCGAGCTGGAGCGCATCGCCTCCGAGCCGCTCGACGCCGAGGAACTCGCCCGGGCGAAGGGCCAGCTGCGCGGCGCGACGGTGCTGGGCATGGAGGAGACCTCCTCGCGGATGTCCCGGCTGGGCCGCGCGGAGCTCGTCCGCGGCGAGTTCGTCGACATCTCCGACACGCTCGCCGAGATCGAGGCCGTCACCGCCGACGACGTCGCCCGCGTGGCGCGCCGACTCGCCGACTCGCCGCGGGCGACGACCGTCGTCGGACCGTGAGCGACGCCACGGCCGTCCGCGGCGTCACCGGCCGGTATGGCAGGCTGAGGTGGGCGCGGCGACTGGACGCCCGGTCGTCTCGACCCCAGGATGGAGAGAACCCCGGCGGAGTCTGCCCCGCCGCGGCTGAGCAGACCAGGAGGACACGATGAGACCGGAACGACCGAACGGCGGCCTCGCACGGCGGAGTCTGCCCCAGCGTCGGCACCGGCTCGGGGCACTGACCGTGGCGTTGCTGACGGCCGCGACGCTCGGGGCGGGATGCACCTACCCGCCCGAGGACGCCGACCCCACCGGCCCGGCCTCCGGATCGTCCGAGGCGACCGCCGACGACTCGACGGACGCGCCGGCCGATGTCTCGGCCGACGCCGCGGATGACACTGACCAGTCCTCCGACGCCTCCGGCGAGCCCGACTCTCCGATCCCCGACGGGACCACCGCCGAGTCGGTCGATCCCTCGGAGATGCCGCAGGACCCCTGGGAGCGCACCCACATCGTCGAGCCCAGCGCCGGGATGAACTCCGAGCGACTGATCGGCTGGCAGGACTACCGCGCCGTCACCGAGGAGGGCGAACGCCCGGAGCAGGCCACCGAGCTGGAGTTCCTGCTGGTCAGCGGCAATGAGAACTGCTTCGGCGTCCGGGCCGAGGTGGATGAGGACGATCAGACCGTCCGCGTGGCCACCATCCGCGGCGTCCTGCAGGACACGCTGGACGCCTGCACGGCCGAAGGCCGGATGGTCTCGCTCGTGGTCGAGCTGGAGCAGCCTCTCGGCGACCGGGACGTCGTGCCGATGGAGGAGGAGAACGTCGGCCTCGCCGGCTGAGCAGCCGAGCCTCAGGGACAACCCAGGTCCGCACGGTCCGCCGCGAGTGCCGGGGCGCCTGCTCAGCCTCCGGCGAAGGGCGGCAGCACGTCCACCGTCTCGCCGCCGCGCAGCACGGTCGCTCCGGCGCCCTCCGTGGTCCCGGCCCGGACGCCGTCGACCAGGAACGAGCACCGCGGCAGGACCGTCTCCAGCGACGGCGCGTCCGACGACGGCGCGGCGACCGCCTCGCGCTCGGTGCGCTCGGCCAGCAGCCGCGGCAGCTCGTCGCGCAGCGCCGGCAGGCTGATCGCGTCCTCCAGCGGCAGGCGCAGCGACTCGACGCCGGCCGCCTCGGCCGCGGCGGCGAAGAACCGCAGCGTGATCCCCGGGCTCATCGGACCTGTCCTCCTGTCCTCCCTGCCGTCGTCCTGGCCGTTGTCCTGGCAGTCGTCTCGACTCTCATCCGGGCCGGCTCAGCCGCCGATGGCCGACATCGACCGGCCGGGTCGGTGGAAGCTGTCGAGCTCGAAGCCCGGCCTGTCGGTGCCGTGGGCGGCCGGTTTGGCCCACATCGCCTCCGCCCAGCGCTGGGCGACCGCGTCGTCGTCGGCCTCCGGGTCGCGGAGCAGATCGGCCAGATCCACCTCCTCGGCGGAGAACAGGCAGCTCATCACCCGCCCCTCGGCGGTGATCCGGGTGCGCCGGCAGTCCGCGCAGAACGGCTCGGTCACCGAGGCGATGACGCCGACCCGGCCGCGGAGGCTTCCTTCGGCGTCGAGGACGTCGAAGCGTTCGGCCGGGGCGCCGTCGCGGTCCTCGTCGGCGGCCCGCAGCGTGACGTGCTCGGAGAGCAGCTCACGGGTCTCGGCGGCGGAGACGGTGCCGTCGCGCCGCCAGTTCTGGTCGCCGTCCAGCGGCATCTGCTCGATGAAGCGCAGCTCGAAGCCCTGCCGCAGCGCCCAGTCGAGCAGCTGCGGGGCCTCCTGATCGTTGATCCCGCGCATCAGCACCGCATTGATCTTCAGCGGCGTCAGCCCGGCCTCCGCGGCGGCAGAGACACCGGTGAGCACCTTGTCCAGCGAGTCCCGGCGGGTCAGCTGCGCGAAAGTCTCACGATGCAGCGAGTCGAGCGAGACGTTGATCCGGTCCAGACCGGCATCGGCCAGCGCCGCGGCCTTCTTCTCCAGGCCGATCGCGTTGGTCGTCATCGAGATCGGCAGTTGCGGGTGGTCGGCGCGGATGCCGGCGATGATGTCGACCAGGTCGACCCGGACCAGCGGCTCGCCGCCGGTCAGCCGCAGCTCGCGGATGCCCAGGGTCTCTACGCCGATGCGCACCAGTCGACGGATCTCCTCGACGCCGAGCAGCGACTCCTTCTTCAGCCACGGCAGACCTTCGGCGGGCATGCAGTAGGTGCAGCGCAGATTGCACTTGTCGATCAGCGAGATGCGCAGATCGGTGGCGCGGCGACCGAAGGTGTCCATCAGTCCCGCCGAGGCGTCAGGTCGGGAGAGGCTCGGCATGCCCAGCGACACCGGGGCCGAGCCTCCGCGCGGCGCCGAGGTGCTCGGCGCGGGGTCGGCTTCCTGCATGTCTCCAGGGTAGTAGTCCGGCGTTTCGTCCACATCACATGGGCGGCCGGTCTCGGCCCGCGGACATGTCCGGCCAGCCGGGAGGCTCCGCTGATCCTCGATGCGCCCGCCGCCTCGGACGCACCGGCGCCCGGCATGCGGCGGTGATCCGGCCGTCAGTAGACTGGCGGGCATGACCCAGACCACCGCCCGACGCTCCGTCGAGGAGCACCGATCACTGATCGGCGAGGCGCTGCAGACCGCGACGACGGCGCGGGCGGTAGAGGCCGTCGCCGTCGGCGAGGCCGAGGCGGTCGGCCGGGTGGTCGCCGCCGAGGTCACCGCCCCGGGGCCGCTGCCCGGCCACGACGACTCCCAGATGGACGGCTACGCGGTGCGCGCCGCGGACGTGGCCGCCGCCCTGGCCGAGCACGACGGCGACGACGTCGCGCGGCTGCCCTGCGACGGCGTGGTCCCGGCCGGGTCCTCCCCGGGGCCCCTGCCTCCGGGCACCTGCCGGGCGATCATGACCGGCGCCGTCGTCCCGGAGGGCGCGGACCTCATCCTCCCGGTGGAGAAGACCGCCGCCGGAGCCTTCGCCGGCGCCGAGCAGCTGCGCGCCGCGGCGGGGGAGGACGTCGTCTTCACCGGGCTGACGCCGCAGGACGTCGCCGTCGGCCGTTTCATCCGGCGGGCCGGCGACGACGTCGCCGCCGGAGAGACGGTGCTGACTCTCGGGCAGGTGCTCACCCCGGCGCGACTCGGACTGGCCGCCGCCTGCGGGGCCCCGCGGGTCCAGGTCTTCGCCCGGCTGCGCGCGCTGGTGCTCACCGCCGGCGATGAGCTGCGCGCCCCCGACGAGGAGCTCGCTCCTGGGCAGATCCACGATGCCAACGCTCCGCTGATCGCCGCCTGGCTGCGCGAGGCCGGCTGCGGCGTGACCACGGCGGCGGCCTCGACCGACGACGTCGCGCGCTTCGCCGCGGCCCTGGACGCGCAGCTGGCCGCGACGTCCCCGCAGCTGGTGGTCACCTCCGGCGGGATCAGCGCGGGCGCCTTCGAGGTCGTGCGCGAGGTGCTCTCCGCCCGCGGCGTGCGCTTCGGCCCGGTGGCCCAGCAGCCGGGCGGCCCGCAGGGCGTGGGCGTGCTCTCCGGCGGGCCCGGCACTCGGAGCGTCGCCGGGGAGCACAGCCCCGCCGGGGGAGAGGCCGGCGTCGTCGCCGTCGTCTGCCTGCCCGGCAACCCGGTGAGCACGGCAGTGAGCCTGGAGACCCTCCTCCGCGAGCCGCTGGCCGCCGTCGACCCGGCCTGCCCGGCTCCGCGCCGGATCCGCGCGCGGCTGCGTCAGAGCTGCAGCTCGCCGTCGGGCCTGCGCCAGCACCGTCGCGTGCGCCTGGCCGGCGCGCCGGACGGGGCCGGCGTCGTCGACGTCGAGCTGGTCGGCGGGCCGGGATCGCATCTGCTCGGGCACCTGGCCCGCGCCGAGGCTCTGCTGCAGCTGACCGAGGACGACGTCGAGGTCCCCGCCGACACCGTCCGCGAGGCGGTGCTGCTGCCGGGGACCGCCGCACCCGATCCCCCTGCCGGAAGGACCGAGCACCTATGACCCCTGCAGATCACGAGGCCGCGGCCGCGTCGGAGCCCGCCGGCGACGCCGGGCTGACCCATGTCCGGGCCGACGGCAGCGCCCATATGGTCGACGTCTCGCAGAAAGATGTCACTTCCCGGATCGCCGAGGCCGAGGCGGTGCTGCGCACCACCGCCGAGGTCACCGCGATGCTGACCGATGACGCACTGCCCAAGGGCGACGCCCTGGCCACCGCTCGGATCGCCGGCATCATGGGCGCCAAGCGGACCTCCGAGCTCGTGCCGCTGTGCCATCCCCTGGACATCAGCTCGGTGACCGTCGACCTCGCCCTCGACGATCCTCAGCCCGGCGCGGTGCGACTGACCGCACAGGTGAAGACCACCTCGCGCACCGGAGTGGAGATGGAGGCGCTCACGGCGGTCTCGGTGGCCGCGCTGACCCTCTACGACATGATCAAGGGCGTCGACCGCGCGGCCGAGATCACCGACCAGCGGGTCGTTCACAAGAGCGGCGGCCGGAGCGGAGAATGGAGCAGACATGCCTGAGACTCATGATCATGCCGAGCACGGCGCCGACGACCACGCGCACCATCACGGCGGGACGGGCGGCGACCATCCGTGGCGAGACCGGGTGATCGCCCCGGTGATCGTCTCCACGCGCGCGGCCCACGGCCGGCGCGCCGACCAGAGCGCGCCGGTGATCGCCGAGGCCGCCGAGCGCATCGGCTTCGCCTGCCGTCCGCCGGTGATCATCCCCGACGGCGAGGGCGTGCTGGCCGCGCTCTCCGAGCTGGTCGTCCAGATCTCGCCGAATGTGATCATCACCTCCGGCGGCACGGGCATGACGCCCGACGATCTCACCCCGGAGTACACGCTGCCGCTGCTGGACAAGGAGATCCCCGGCGTCATGGAGGCGCTGCGCGCCCACGGCCGGGAGCGGAGCCCGCTGGCGGTGCTCTCCCGCGGAGTGGCCGGCGTCGCCGAGGGCGGCACGGTGATCATCAACCTGCCCGGGTCGCCGAAGGCCGTGCGCGAGGGCATGGAGGTGCTCGAGGAGATCCTGCCGCATCTCTGCGATCAGGTCGCCGACCTGCGGCCCTCGCACGAATGGGGGAGCGTCGACGATGCCTGAGTCGAGCGTCCAGGATGCTGGCCGGGCCGAGGCGTCGGCGCCGCTGACCCGCGACGGGAGACCGCAGGACGCGGCCGAGGCGCCCGCCGGCGAACGGGTGGTCCACGCCCGGCTCTCCGCCGAGCCGCTGGATGTGGCCGCCGCCCACGCCGAGGTCTGGGCGAGCACCGCGGGGGCGGTGGTCGACTTCGCCGGGATCGTCCGCGATCACGACGGCGGCACGGCGGTCGAGCGACTGAGCTACACCGCCCATCCCGACGCCGAGCGGATGCTGGCCGAGACGGCCCGCGCCGTGGCCGAGGACCATCCGGGAGTGCGGCTCTGGGCCGCCCACCGGACCGGCCCGCTGGTGATCGGCGATCACGCGCTGGTCGCCGCCGCCGCGGCGGCGCACCGGCAGGAGGCCTTCGCCGCCTGCGCCGCGCTCGTCGAGCGCATCAAGGCCGAGGTGCCGATCTGGAAGGAGCAGTTCTTCGCCGACGGCACCCGCGAATGGGTCGGCATCGGCTGAGCGTCGTCGTCCCCGAGGAGAGGAGCATCCCCTGAGCCCCGTGTTCACCCACGCTGAGGACGTCACTACCCGGCCGACGCTCACCGGCGACGTCGGCATGAGCGCCTCGACCCACTGGCTGGCCACCGGCGCCGCCCAGTCGGTGCTCGAGCGCGGCGGCAACGCCGTCGACGCCGCCGTCGCCGGGGCCTTCGTCCTGCACGTGGCCGAGCCCCACCTCAACGGTCCCGGCGGCGACATGACTGCTATCTTCGCCACGGCTGACGCGCCGGGGGAGCCGCAGGTGCTCATGGGGCAGGGGGCAGCGCCGCAGGGAGCCTCGGTCGAGGCGTACCGCCGACTCGGACTTCAGCGCGTCCCCGGCGCCGGAGGACTGGCCGCCGCGGTGCCGGCCGCCGTCGACGCCTGGTTGCTGCTGCTGGCCGAGCACGGCACCTGGCCGCTGGCCTACGTCCTGGAGGCCGCGATCCACCACGCCGAATCCGGCGTGCCGGTGCTGCCGTCGATCGCGGCGACCATCGGCGGCGTCGCCGAGCTCTTCCGCGAGCACTGGCCGAGCTCGGCCGCGCAGTGGATGCCCGACGGCCAGGTCCCTGCGACCGGCTCGCTGATGACCAACCCGGACTACGCCGGGGTGCTGCGGTCGCTGGTCGCCGCCGGCGAGGGGGCCGCGAGCCGGGAGGCGGCCATCGAGGCGGCCCGGCATGAGTGGCGCACCGGCGACGTCGCGCGGCTCGCGACCGAGTTCCTGGCCGTGCCGCATCGGCACTCCGATGGGCGGGACCATGCCGGAGTGATCAGGGCGGAGGACTTCGCCTCCCCGGCCGCCGGCGTCGAGGACCCGGTGACCATCACCTTCCGCGGGCACACGATCGCCAAGATCGGCCCCTGGGGCCAGGGGCCGGTGCTGCTGCAGGCGCTGATGATCCTCGCCGGCTTCGACGACGCCGAGCTCGACCCCGGCACCGAGCGCGGCGCGCATCTCATCCTGGAGGCGCTGAAGCTGGCGATGGCCGACCGCGACGCCTATTACGGCGATCTCGAGCCGGCCGAGGCCGCCCGGCGGATGGAGGTGCTGCTCTCGGAGGAGTACGCCGCCGCACGCCGCGCGCAGCTCGCCGAGGCCGCCTCGCACGCCTTCCGCCCCGGCGTCGTCGACGGCGTCGAGCCGGCGACGCCGCCGCTGGACGAGCCCGGTTCTGACGGCGACGCCGCGGCCGCGGGGACCGGCGAGCCGACTGTGCGCGGGGATGGCGAGCCCCGCGGGGACACCTGCCACCTCGACGTCGTCGACCGCTGGGGCACCATGATCTCCGCGACGCCCTCGGGCGGCTGGCTGCAGTCGTCGCCGACGATCCCGGGGCTGGGCTTCTGCTTGGGCACCCGGCTGCAGATGACCTGGCTGGACGAGGCCTCGCCGTCGGCGCTGCGCCCAGGACGTCGGCCGCGGACCACTCTGACGCCGACGCTGGTGCTGCGGGACGGCGAGCCGGTCATGGCTCTGGGCACTCCCGGAGGTGATCAGCAGGAGCAGTGGCAGCTGCCGATGCTGCTGCGCGTGCTGGTCGGCGGGCACACCCCGCAGCAGGCCATCGATGCGCCGACGCTGCACACCACCTCGATGCCCGGATCGTTCTTCCCGCGCACCTGGGAGCCCGGCGGGGCCGTGGTGGAGGACCGACTCGGCGAGGAGGTCATCGCCGGACTGACCGCCCGCGGCCACCGGATCACCCGCGCCGGCGACTGGGCGCTGGGCCGGCTGTCCTGCGTGACGCGGGATCCGGCGACCGGGCGGCTCGGCGCGGCGGCGAATCCGCGCGGGGCGCAGGGCTACGCCGCCGGACGTTGAGCAGGTCTCTCGCCGGACCGCCTCCCAGCCGCCGGGTCTCAGCCGCGTCGCGCGGCGCGGCGCTCGGCGCTGTGCATCCTTATCGCTCGGCGCATGGTCTTGCGTGCACGACTGCGGTCGGAGGCGACGTCGTAGCCGATCGACAGCCGGAACCAGCTGCGCCAGTCGTCGGGGTTCTCCTCGGTCTCGGCGGCGATCCGGGCGAACTGGGCATCGGCCTGCTCGCGGTCCGGGCGGCCGCCGGGGGACCGGTCGACGGTGTCTTCGGGCAGCCCGCCTTCGGCGTCGAGCTCGCGGCCCAGCTGCTCGGAGCGGTAACCGAACCACAGCTCGCGGACCAGCACCCAGACGCCGACGGCGACCAGCAGCAGAGTGCCGACGCCGATCAGTCGGGCGACGAGGTCGTCGACGGTGAGGAAGCGGATCCCGCTGATCGCCGCGCCGGAGAGGAAGATCAGCAGCAGCGCGACGACGGCGCCGGCGAAGAGTTTGCCGCGCACCGGCTCAGAGCCCCAGGTCCAGGTAGCCGTCCAGCCCGTGGGTCAGCCCCGGCCGGGAGGCGGCGGTGCGCAGACCCAGCAGCACGCCGGGCATGAAGGAGGTGCGGTCGAAGGAGTCGTGGCGGATGGTCAGCTGCTCGCCGGCCGAGCCCAGCAGCACCTCCTGGTGGGCGACCAGTCCGCGCAGTCGCACGGCGTGGACGTGGATGTCCTCGACGACGGCGCCGCGGGCGCCGTCGGGGTCCTTCTGCGTGGCGTCCGGGCTGGGGGCGACGCCGGCCTCGCGCCGGGCGCGGCCCATCAGCTGGGCGGTGCGCGCGGCGGTGCCCGAGGGAGCGTCCACCTTGTTCGGGTGGTGCAGCTCGACGACTTCGGCGGACTCGAAGTACTGGGCCGCCTTGGCGGCGAAGGCGGTGGCCAGCACGGATCCGAGGGCGAAGTTCGGAGCGATGAGCACCCCGGCCTCCGGGTGCTCGGCCAGCAGCGCCTGCAGCCGGGCGAGCTTCTCGTCATCCCAGCCGGTAGCGCCGACGACGGCGTGGATCCCGTGCTCGACGGCGAAGCGGACGTTGTCCTCGGTGGCGTCGGGGACGCTGAGGTCGACGATGTGGGTCGCCCCGGCGTCGACGACGGTCTGTCGTGCATCGCCGCGGCCGAGCTCGGCCACCAGCTGCATGTCCTCGGCGTCGGTCACGGCCTGCACGGCCTCGGATCCCATGCGCCCGCGGGCGCCCAGCACGGCGACTCGAATTTCGGCATCACTCATGGATCCAGGGTATCGGTCGCGGTGCCGCTCGCGGTGCTTGTGGAGAACGTCTGCAGAGACCGGGCGGATCTGCGTAGGCTTCCGGCAGGACATGTGGCGAGCGACCGCCCGGGAGATTGTCGAGCAGGCGGCCGAGGAGGGGAGCGGCGATGAGCGTGGCGACGTCCCAGGAACTGTTCACCGTGGTGGAGCTGGACGATCCCGACACCGTCGAGACATCGGCGACGGCGCTGGCGACTGCGACCGTCGACGTCGAACGCACGGTGGGCGAGGCGGTCAGCGCCTGGGGCAGGTTGGAGAGCTCGTACCGGGCTCCGGAGACCGGGGAGCTGCTGACAGCACTGGATCCGGCCGCCGAGAAGGCGGGAGAGCTGGCCCGAGCCGGGGACGAGGCGGAGTCCGCCGTCCGGATCTATGCCGCTGAGCTGCGCGACCTGCACCGGCGCCGGCGTGCGCTGCTGGCCGACATCGAGGACGTCCGGACGATGGGTGCTGATGGCGCGGCCGTGGACGACGGGGAGGCGCACCACCTGCAGATCACCGAGCTGCAGCAGCAGTGCCGGCTCCTCGCGGAAGAGAAGGATGCTGCGCAGAATCGGTGTGCCGCGGCGCTGGGGGCGATCACGACGTCGGTCTCGGCGGCTCGGGGGAGTCGGCATCAGGTGCCGGAGGCTGCCGAGGCCGACGACGTCGTGACGTCGGGGCCGACTCTGCAGGAGCGGGTGGGCCGTCTCGCGCAGACGACGGGTAGCGCGTTCGGCGCGTCGGCGGCCGATGCAGTGTCGTTCGGTGTGCAGAAGGGCGTGTCCGCAGTCGGCACGACGGCCGATGCGGTGGCGAAGAGCGCGTCGACCATGCGGCCACGGCAGGCGTGGGCTCCTGCGAAGCTGCGTGACGTGGCGGCGATGGGCGACCGGAGCCGTCGGGCGGTGGCCGCGGTGACCGGGTGGGACGCCTCCTCGGTGACCTCTCCCGACCGGCGCCTGGCCGCCGACGATGCTCGGAACCCATTCCGCCGGCCCCGTGGAGTCAAGGATACGGCCTCGGCTCTGCGGGGACGGTTCTTCGCGTCCCTGTCGGAGCAGAACCGCGTGGCGAAGCCGGGGATGTCCGGGCGGTTCAACGTCGCGAGCAAGATCGCGAAGGGGGCGGCCGGTGGCGGCGGTGTGCTGAGCTTCGCCACAGGTGCTGTGGGACAGTGGAATGAAGATTCCGCGGCGCATCCAGGGATGGAGTGGGAAGAGAAGGGCGCGCGTGCCGGGACCGTCGGGTTCTCTGCCATGGCCGGTGGTTGGGCCGGAGCGAAGGCCGGCGCCGCAGCAGGCGCGGCGATCGGGTCGTTCTTCCCCGGCCCGGGGACGGCGATCGGTGCCGTCGCTGGTGGCCTTATCGGAGGCATCGCGGGGAGCGCCGCAGGTAAGGACCTTGGAGAGGGGCTCAAAGACTTCACCGGAGACGCTGCCGATGCCGTGTCTGATGGAGCGGAGAAGGCCTGGGACAGTGTCACGTCACTGTTCTGACAGTCAGAGGAGACCCGGGAAGATGAACGAACTGATGCAGGAGGAAGTGTGCTGGAGATAATTCTCAAACTGATCGGCATGGTCGTGTTCTTCCCGCTGTCCGCGTGGTTCGTCATCTATCCACGGATCATCGACGATGCGCGGTGGTATGGGACGTTCAGCGAGTACTTGTATTTGTACTGCTTCCCGGCGTTCTTCTTCTTCGCCGGCGTCTCGTGCGGAGTCACCTCCTTCGAAGCGATGGGTATGCCCTGGCCGGATTGGCTCGCATATGGATTGGCCGTTCCAGCCACGTTGCTGCTGTTCATCGGTTGCATCGCCACCCTGGGAGTTCCGATGCCGCCGTTCCTGACGCCGAAGTGGGTGCGTGAGCGGCGTAAGGCCGATCGCGAGTTCAAGCGGCGGCTGAAGGCAGTGCGGAAGTCGAAGCGAACTTCGTTGTCGGCGTGAGATATTGGACCTTCAGCAGACCCTCCGGTACGTGTCACGGATCGTGACCGAGCGCAGGGACATGACGTGGAAGGAAGTCGTCCCCATGGTGCGGCCGCACGTACTGGCCGAGGACGAGCAGAATGCGATGCCTCTGGCATTCAAAGCAGGGATCGCTGAGCTGGCCGAGGAGCTCGGCCTGCGGTACTTCGACCTCGACGAAGAGCTGGCGGCATCGCCCCATCCCGCGCGGGCGGCGGAGCCGATCACGTTGGTCGACCAGTTCAGGACCGGAGCCTTCGACCACCACGTCGCTGACACAGTCGTCGCGCGCCGTGTGCACTACGAAGGGCTGCACAAGGCTTTCGACCTGCTCTGAATCGGCTCACGATTCAGAGCAGGCGGTCGGCTCGATCACTCGACCGGGCCCAGCCAGCGGCCGTTCTCGTCGTACTGGTCCTGATAGATCTTCGGCGGCCGATCGGTGGCTGGGTCGAACTCGATGGGACCGTTGCACCCCCACTGCTCGGTCGATTCGCACGCTCCCGAGACCCAGCGGCTGTTCTGCGTCCAGATGTCGGCTTCACCGGGTGAGGATTCCACCGCGACCGTGCCGGGGATGTCGCGCCATCCCCCGTCTCCCACGCGGAACTGTCCGGTGTAGACCGTCTCGACGGTCACCGGGTAGATTCCGGTCTCCTCGTAGACGTGCGAGGTCACCGTCTCGAAGTCCGTCTTGACGATCTTCTGGCCGGTTCCGTCGTAGTCGGGGAGCGGTTCGCCAGGTTCGTAGGTCGTACGAGTGGCCCCATCGCCATAGTCCCAGTGGAACTCCTGCGGCGCGGCGCGAAGTTCCACGGTCTCCCCCAGCAGTTCCTGAGAGACCGTCTGCGTGTCAACGTCGGCATACATGTTCGTGTCTCGGCCCTCGTATCCGAACCCGAGCAGGTCAGGCTCGAATTTCACCACCGCGGGTTCGAGAGTGAGGTCCGTGAAGGCTCTATATGCGGCAGCGGGCAGCGACTCTTCTTCCTGGCCTTGCAGATCGTGGATGGCCTGCTCGATGTCGCCCTCGCTCACGCAACGGGCCGTGCTTGTGCCATTTCCAAGTTCGTAGGAGAACACTGTGGCGCTTGTGCCGCATGTCGTGCGCATAATTCGCGCGCACCCAGGATCCATTTCCTCACTATTTGGCGAAACTCGACAGAGGTTCTCAGGGGCTTGTCCCTTTTCCGCTAGTATCGGATCTCCGATATAGATTTTTAGGGGATCGGATTGTTTTTTCCGAGGGTCATCTCCTTCTGAAGCCTCCCCACCAGTGCGATCCTGGTCTTCGTTCGCGCTTGAAGGGTCTGATTCTCCAGGGTCGCTCGATCCTTCTGAGCGATCGGGGCGGTGCCCGTACACAACGTATCCGCGTTGGTTGTTGTCGCCTCTGAACCCTGTCCGTGATTCGGACTTATCACTCTGCGAAGCCAGGGTGATTCGGGCAGGATCTGGATGGGCGGAAGCAGGGAGCCCCGCGATGGACGCCACGATCATCGGCAAGATGAAGCCGAGAGTGTGAGCGGCAAAGTTGTGCCTACCTCTGTTCATCCGCTTGCTCCGTCCTTGGAGCGAGCGCCGGAGCCGCCGATAATCGTGGCTTCTGCGATAACCCAGTGACCGTCAGCGAACTTCAGCTGGATCTCCCATCCCGCGCCGTTGGTCCCGGAGGAAGAGCCAGCTTTCGACCCATCAGAGTAGTACATAGTTGTGGCAGGAGCATCCAGCGATACCCAAGCATTTGCCGAAGAAGAACCACTGAGGGATGCCGAACTATCTGTGACGGTGCTGGGAGTGGTGACGTACCAAGACCCCTCGCGGTAGATGGTCGTGAAGTAGTTGACCTCTTCCTGGCAATATGTGCAGGAGTCTGTGACAACCTTATTGAGGTTTGAGGGGTCTCCGGTGACGCTGAGGTACCAAATAGCTTGCCAGAAGTAGTCGACCGCTGCCTTGACTCCCTCCTCTGTCTGCTCTGTCATCCCTTCAGGCACTTCAGGCTTAGGCACGTTCTTCGCCGGACCGTCGACGGACGCGGGAACGTACTCGCCGTCGCTGCTCTCCGAGGTCTCGGCTGTCTCTTCCGAGGCTTCGCTCGTCGAGGGTCCATCTGACGGCGAATTCTCCCCGGATGTGTCGGTCGACTTGTCAACGGATGCCACGTCAGCGGCCGTAGGATCGCCGCCGGCCGGTTCTTCGGCGTCCCCGCCACATGCCGTCAAGACGAGTGACGCCGCGAGAGTGAGTCCGGCCAGCGACAGGATTCGGGGGCGGTCGGATCCATGTGTATGGACGTTGGTATTGGGGGATCGGCATTCGGCGAGCACAGGTGTCCATCCAGTCGGCGGCAGGTCGTCGTCGCCGACGTGCGCGGCAGTGCAGAGCGTCGGCCTGGGTCAGCAGTGTAGATGGCGTGGCCCACACTGCAACCTGACCATGGTGGAGCTGTGGAAACGGCTGGTCAGCGCGGAGCAGTCGTGCGTCACGGCGGTCGGCCCCGGGGTGTTTCGTTCGCCTTCTCCAACTGGACGGGGCGCAGGGAGCAGGACGAGGCGGATTCGTTTCCCTCCCAACTCAACGGGAACGGCGGGGTGCAGGGCTACTCTGTCGGCCGGTCAGATACGCACGCCCTCACCCGCGCTCGACCGGCCGCTTCCCGGCCGCCGCCACGCCGGCCGCGCGGATCGCCGACTCCAGCGGCCCGCGTCGGCTCAGCAGCTCCTTGACCAGCCCGGCCGCCAGCACCGCGATCACCAGGCCCAGATACATCGCCTCGGGAGAGGCCCCGGTGAGCAGACCGTCCTCGGCACGCCAGTCCTGCAGCACCACCAGATGCCCCACGTAGAGCGTCAGCGGCATCGCTCCAGCCCCGATCAGCGGCGCCAGCGGCCAGCGCAGCGCCGGCGCGGCCAGCAGGCACAGTCCCAGGACCAGCAGTGCGCAGCCGATGGTGTGCAGCAGATCCACGGTCGCCCCCGAATGCGGCGTCGCCAGCAGGAACCAGCGCGGGTCCTCGATGATCGGCAGCAGCGTGCCGGTCAGCAGTTCCGCCCGGGCGGCCCCCGCGCCGGACGGGCCGGCGACGTCGGCGGCGATCGACGTCGTCGCCAGTGTCAGTCGGCCGATCAGGTAGGTCACCGCCGCCAGGGCGGCGCCGACGCCGGTCAGTGCGGCCGCGACTGTGCGGCGCGAGAGGTCCAGACGGGCGATCGCCATGCCGGTGAAGAAGTAAGCCGGCCAGATCAGCAGCGGGTAGTAGCCCGTCACCGCCAGATCCATCGCCAGCAGCTCCGGCTGGGCCAGATCCGCGAGGCCGGGGGAGTGCCACAGCCGCCAGGACGTCGCGAAGTCGACGAGCTCGCCGGAGAGTCCGAGGTACACGCCGCGATAGACCACCGGTCCGAGCACCACCCAGCCGACGGCGATCACGCCCAGTCCCCGCGCGCCCATCCGGACGAAGGGCAGGGCCAGCAGGAACAGCACGCCGTAGTGCACCAGGATCACGGCCACACCGGCGTCCAACGACCCGCAGGCCAGACCGATGAGCAGGATAAGCCCGGCGCGCACCGCCACCACTGAACGCACCCACTGCGCGCCCGCCGTCGTCGGTCGCCGCGGTCCGCCGGCCAGCAGCACCAGTCCGACGCCGGCCAGCAGCGCGAAGAGCGCCGACGGCCGTCCGGTGAACAGCCATCCTGCCCAGGTGGGATCCTGCCCGCCGGAGTCCACCGTGTCGATGATGTGCACCGACATCATGCCCACCAGCGCCAGGCCGCGGGCGGCGTCGACGCCGCGCAGCCGGGGGCGCCCCGAGCCGGTCGGTCGCGTGCGTGCGGATCCGCGACGCGAGGCGGAAGCGGCGGTGCTCTCGGGGTCCATGGGCGGTAGGCTACTGCCCATGGCGAGCGACACCGAGCTGACACACGAGTTCGACCTGCACCTCACCGAGGGGGAGGTCCAGCACCCCGACCAGACCGACCCGCACTTCGGGCATCTGATCACGGCGATGGTCACCCCGTTCACCGAGGACGACCGGGTCGACTACGAGGCCTTCGAGGCGCTCGCCGAGAAGCTGGTCGACGAGGGCAACGACTCGCTGGTCGTCTCCGGCACCACCGGTGAGACCTCCACGCTGGAGGACCACGAGAAGGAGGGGCTGGTCCGCGCGGCGAAGTCCGCCGTCGGCGACCGCGCGAAGATCATCGCCGGCACCTCGACGAACCACACCTCCCACGATCTGGAGATGGCCCGCCGCGCCGAGCGCGCCGGCGCCGACGGCCAGCTGGTGGTCACTCCCTACTACAACAAGCCCAGCCAGGACGGCGTGCTGGCCCACTACACCGCAGTCGCCGACGCGGTGGACCTGCCGCTGATGATCTATGACATTCCGGGGCGGACCGGCATCCCGATCGCCACCGACACGCTGCTCCAGCTGGCCGAGCACCCGAAGATCATGGCGCTGAAGGATGCCAAGAACGACATCACCGCCACCACCGAGGTGCTGACCAAGACCGAGCTGGAGGTCTACTCCGGCGACGACCAGAACGTCCTGGCCTGGATGTCCATGGGCGCGGCGGGCGTCGTCTCGGTCACCTCCCACGTCGCCGCTCCGCACTTCCGCCGGATGATCGACGCGGTGCTGGACTACGACCTCAAGGAGGCCCGCATCGTCCACGGCGAGCTCGGCCCGGTGATCCGCGCCCTGATGACCCGCGTGCAGGGCGCGGTCTCCTCCAAGCTGGTCCTGGACTGGCTGAGCTTCCCCATCCGCACCGACGTGCGTCTGCCGCTGGTGCGGGCCAACGCCGCCGAGCAGGAGCTCATCCTCGCCGATCTCCGCGAGGCCGGCTGGGATCTCTGAACGCTCGCGGACGCGGGGCCGACGACGTGGCGTCGTGGCCGCTCCCGCACCGCTCCGATCGTCTAGGTGATCGCCCGACGCACCGAGTACGGTTGAGACAAGCACGATCTGCATCGCATGACACCCCCACACAGGAGGACTATCCCTTGGCTGCACAGCGCCTGATGACCCCGCCGAAGCTGAAGAACGGCACGATGCGCATCGTGGCCCTCGGCGGTCTGGGAGAGGTCGGGCGCAACATGGCGGTGTTCGAGCTCGACGGCAAGATCCTCATCGTCGACTGCGGCGTCCTCTTCCCGGAGGAGGAGCAGCCCGGCGTCGACCTGATCCTGCCGGACTTCAGCTACATCGAGGACCGGCTCGACGACGTCGTCGGCCTGGTGCTCACCCACGGGCACGAGGACCACATCGGCGCGGTGCCCTACCTGCTGCGCCGCAAGCCCGACATCCCGCTGATCGGCTCGACGCTGACGCTGGCGCTGGTCGAGGCCAAGCTCGCCGAGCACAAGATCAAGCCCTACACCCTGGCGGTGAAGGAGGGCGACATCGAGGAGCTCGCGCCCTTCGAATGCGAGTTCGTCGCGGTCAACCACTCCATCCCGGACGCGCTGGCGGTGCACATCCGCACCGAGGCCGGCAGCGTGCTGCACACCGGCGACTTCAAGATGGACCAGCTGCCGCTCGACGGCCGGATCACGGATCTGCGCCACTTCGCCAAGCTCGGCGAGGAGGGCGTGGACCTGTTCATGACCGACTCCACCAACGCCGACGTGCCGGGCTTCACCACGCCGGAGAAGGAGATCGGCCCGACGATCGACCAGTACTTCGCGAACTCCACGCGACGGATCATCGTGGCCTCCTTCTCCTCGCACATCCACCGCGTCCAGCAGGTCCTCGACGCCGCCGAGAAGCACGGCCGCCGGGTCGCCTTCGTGGGCCGATCGATGGTGCGCAACATGTCCATCGCGGCGAAGCTGGGCTACCTGAGCGTGCCCGAGGGCATCCTTGTCGACATCAAGAAGGTCGACGACTACCCCGACAATGAAGTGGTGCTGATGTCCACCGGCTCGCAGGGCGAGCCGATGGCCGCGCTGTCCCGGATGGCCAACGGCGACCACCAGATCCAGGTCGGCGACGGCGACACCGTCATCCTCGCCTCCTCGATGATCCCTGGCAACGAGAACGCCGTCTTCCGCGTCATCAACGGTCTGCTGAAGCTCGGAGCCGACGTCGTGCACAAGGGCACCGCCAAGGTCCACGTCTCCGGACACGCCTCCGCCGGCGAGCTGCTCTACTGCTACAACATCATCCGGCCGAACAACGTGATGCCGGTCCACGGCGAGACCCGGCACCTGATCGCCAACGGCAAGCTGGCCGAGGAGACCGGCGTCGACCCGGAGCGCGTGCTGCTCTGCGAGGACGGCTCGGTGGTCGACCTGCGCGACGGCGTCGCCCGGGTGACCGGCCAGATCGAGTGCGGCTACGTCTATGTCGACGGCTCCTCGGTCGGCGAGATCTCCGAGACCGACCTGAAGAACCGTCGCGTGCTCGGCGAGGAGGGCTTCATCTCGGTGGTCACGGTGGTCAACCGCCAGACCGGCCAGATCGTCTCCGGCCCGGACATCCACGCCCGCGGCGTGGCCGAGGAGGACCAGGTCTTCAAGGACATCAAGCCGAAGATCGCCAAGGCCCTCACCGAGGCCATCCAGGACACCAAGGAGCACACCACCCACCAGCTGCAGCAGATCGTGCGGCGGACCATCGGCTCCTGGGTCAGCCGCAAGCTGCGTCGCAAGCCGATGATCGTGCCGGTGGTCGTCGAGACCTGATCCGCTCGCCGGCTCCTCTCCGGTCGGGCGCCCGAGGTGCCCGACCGCCGTCGGTCCGCCTGCTCGCGCGACCGCGGCGCCGGCCCTCCGGGGCCGTCGATTCGCCCCGAAGGTGTGGCCCTGCGCGCGTTCTTCCGCGTGTGGAGGTAGGTTGGCTGGTATGGCGACACGTACTTCCCCCGCGCGCGCCGCCAGCACCTCGGGCAAGAAGAAGACCACCAAGGGTGCGGGAAGCCGCGCGACGTCGACGAAGAAGAACACCAAGGCCCAGCAGGAGCCGCCGCGCGGCAACCTGCTGGCCGCCGCTCTGCGCGGACTCTGGATGGCCTTCGCGACCCCCACGGCCTCGGCGATCCGCGGCCTGGGACGTCAGGTGCGCATCGAGCCCGAGGACCGGCGCGACGGCGCGGCCCTGGTGTTCCTCCTCCTGGCCGCGGTCACCGCCGTCGTCGAATGGTGGGGAGCCCGCGAGCTCGACCACTGGTCGGTGGAGATCGTCCATCGCGGTGTGGCCGGGACCTTCGGCTGGTCGGCCGCAGTGCTGCCGGTCATCCTGTTCATCACCGCCGTGCGCTACATCCGCCACCCGCAGGAGCATGAGGACAACGGCCGCGTCGCCATCGGTCTGTGCCTGATCCTGTGCTCGG
>NZ_AFRW01000080.1 GCF_000220985.1 Nesterenkonia sp. F | reverse complement strand
CCCCCGACCCTTGTGTGCTCACCGCTGAACAGCGTCACCATCACGACAGCGGCCAGCATTGGCGATGCGACAGGCAAGGACACGATGATCATCGTATCGAGCGGATCTCGACTACCGCAGCGACGGGGAACGCGTGCGACCACTGCGTGATAGTTGCCGGCGGCCCTCCCTGATCTCATCGCGAGCCTGCGGCCACGTGGCCCGCCCTCTCCTTCTCCGAGGGCCGGCCCTAGTCCGCAACGATCCGCGAGTGGTGCCGGGTCCTGCTCGAGCGCCGCGACCACCATCGTGCTGTCGGCGGCGGTGCCGCCGGTGAGCGACTACCTCACCGGGCGATGATGCCCGCAGACCAGATGGTCCCCCGGCCAGCTGTGCTGACCAGGAGACCATCATCATTCTGATGCGGTTCTACTGTTCCGCTGCCGAACGCTCGGCGATCTAGCCGAGGGCGAGGACGCACAATGGGCAGCAGGTGCTGCCGGCTGTGAACCTCTCCATCAAATCGTCGGGACCGTGAAGCTCGTACCACGCCTGACGATCGGGGCCGAGGAACCGGCTACAGAACGCATACGGGCTTTTTCCGTCGACACCGAGGTGGTGCAGAGTCGTGCACACTACTGGAGCCTGCTGCGCCTTGTCCCGCAGCTGCCGCTCCACCTCGTGACCTGACAGGTCCGGCTGGATCTCCAATAGAAGCTCAACCTGCTCGGCTGCCGAGAGCAGCAGGTCGCGGCTTGGTTCGAAGTCGCAGTCGGTCACGGGGACCCCCCAGTCGAAGACAACTTTCGAAGCCTTCCCCGGCCCGTTGATCCAGATCTCCTCGACCTCGTCGTCGTCGAGCATCGGCTGCAGCTCGCCGAAGCCGGCCACCGAGTCCATGATCCGTTTGACGGCGCGGTCGACCTCTCCGATCAGCGGCAGAGCGCTGACCATGGACCGCCGGTCGTACTCGGAGACCGCGGTCTCCACCAGTTCCTTCAGGTCGAAGCGGTCGACGGTCGGGTCCAGCCCGCGACGGCGAACCTGATCCCTGACCTCGTCCTCGACGATGCCCAGCGCGTCCACTCTGACCTTCCGTTCCTTCCGGCGTCCTCGGTATCCTCGTCCTGCATCCGGTCCGTGGCCGGATTCGTCCTGCTGCCCGGCACACGGCCGACGACGGCGGCCCTCCAGGTCGCGCCGCACGGCACAGGTTCTCTCGTGCAGACACCCCATGTCTGCTCGCAGGGCCCCACCCTAGCTATCGGCGACCCCCGGTGCCAGACAGTCGGGAGCACCTGTGGAAAACTGCTCCTCGCACGCCCGTGGCTGAATGTCATCTCTGACATCTGCGGCATGCAGCAGGCCGCTCTCCGGAGCGCGCGACACGCGCCCCGGACATCGAGGGCCCTTCCAGCAGGTGTCCAGCCTCCGCGGGCAGACTGGGTCCATGACTTCGACACGCAGCTCCGCCACCGTCGTCGCCGTGATGATGTCGGCCGCCCTGCTCTCCGGATGCGGCATCCCGGACGGGCCGCAGGGAGGTGCCGAGGGCGCCGAGGCCAGCGGATCGCTCCCGCCGTCGAACGAGCCTTCGGCCGAGAACCCGACCTCGACCGCGGACGTCGACGCCGGGCAGGACGTGGCCCTGCGCGCGGTGAGCACCGCGATCGGCGACGGCGACGCGGCGCCGGTGGCCTTCAACAAGTCGGTCGAGGGTGCGGCCGGCATGAGCGTCGACCTGCTGGCCGGCGACGGCACGTTGCAGCACGTCACCACGGTGCAGGACGGATCGGAGCAGGTCGAAGCCGAGGACCAGGGCGAGGCCGAGGATCAGCTGCAGCAGCTCGCCGAGGCCGCCGAGGTCCCGATGCTGCGCGCCATGGACATCGCCCTGACCGAGTCCCCGGGCGTGCTGCTCTCCGCCGAGCTGCAGGACCGCGAGGGAGATCTGGTGGTGTGGGTCATCACGGTCGAAGGCGCCACCTCGGACAACCGGGTCGTCGTCGATGCGAGCAACGGCGCCGTGGTCCCGGAGGGCCAGGAGGCCCGGGAGACGGCGACGGAGAGCCCCGCCGACGACGGCTGATCACGCGGATCGCCCCAGGTGTCGGGAGGCGGGCAGAGCTGACACCGTCCCGTGGTGCTCCCTGTAGACTGTCCACCTGACCATCAGGTGGACGAGCAGTCGAGGAGGGGCCGGTGGCCACCGACGACGAGCCGCGCGACGAGCAGACCGGGCACGCCGACGGACAGTGCATCGGCGACCCGGAGCGCGGCCCCCGCGACCTGACCGGCCGTTCCCCCAAGGCCCGGGCCTGGCGCACGTTCCTGGAGACCTCCGCGATCGTCAACGACCGCATGGAGAAGCGGCTGCACGCCTCCACCGGACTGCGCCTGACCGACTACAACGTGCTGCTGCTCCTCGCCGAGTCCGAGGACCACAGCCTGCGGATGGGCGACCTGGCCGAACGGATGGTCTTCTCTCCCTCCCGCCTGTCGTATCAGGCCAAAGCCCTGCAGCGCCGGGGCCTGATCGACCGCACCCCCGATCCGGCAGATCGGCGCGGGATGACCGCCAGCCTCACCGAGGAGGGGCGACGGGTCTTCCGCGAGGCGTCGCAGGTCCACGGCGGCCACATCCGCCAGCTCTTCCACGGCGCGCTCGACGAGGACGAGGCGGTGGAGCTGCAGCGGCTGTGCTGGAAGATCCAGGCCCAGACCCGGGCCGCCGACGGCGGCTGACCCGACTGGCACATCCTGGCGCCCGGTGCGGGCGCCGATCCGTGTCCGATCAGCCGGCGCGCAGGACCTCCACCGAGTCCGCCCGGAGGCGCAGCGGCTCCAGCTCCGCGAGGCTGGCCCGCACGCTGGCCAGCGCCAGACGGGCGTCCACCCCGTCGACGCCGGACTCGAGCTCCACGACGATCGCCAGCTCCGGACCGGATCCGCCGCCGGCGACGGCGATGCCCGAGGAGGTCCGGGTGCCGACGCCTCCGCCGGGCCGCACCACCAGCCGGCCGACCCCGGGGCACTGCTCGACCACCTCCTCCAGGGCGGCGACGAGCTCGGGATCCCGGTAGGACGGGGTCCAGCCCAGTCCCTGCGCCAAGGCGGTGACCGCCGGGCGCCGCAGCACGAAGGTCAGCTCCGCCTGCGGGTCGAGCACGACCAGTTCGTCCTCCTCGCTCAGCGCGGCCAGCATCACACGTTCGGCCTCTGCCGCGACCGGCCGGGCCTCCGGGTGCCAGGCGGTGAGCGTCTCCACCGAGCTGAAGGCCGGCAGCGCGCGGCGACCGTCGGCGGCGGTGAGGCTGACCAGCGAGATCTCGGCCTCCTTGTCGCCGGCCGACCCGGCGGCGGGAGACGCCTCCTCCATGACCGAGGCGGTCGCCAGCACCGGCACGAAGAGCCGGGCGCCGCGCAGCGCGGAGACGAACGCCGCCTCGTCGATCTCCCCGGCGATCAGCCGCTCGCGGGCCGCGGCGACGGTCTGCTCGGCCAGGCCGTCGTCGCCGTCGAAGGTGTGCAGCGGATTGCCCTCGCCGGAGAGGTCGCGCCCCTCCCAGGACACCCCGGCCGAATCGACGGCGCGCCCCTGAGCATCCCGCCCCTCGCGGCGCAGCAGCTGGGCGATGTGGGCGGGCAGCTCACGCGTTCCGGACGCATCGGCGGGCTCCGGAGCCTCTGATCGCAGAGCTTCCGACTGCAGAGCCTCCGACGACTGCGGCGGCTGCTCGGCGGGCGGGCTCATGCGGAGTCGGCGGCGGCGGCCAGCGCCTCGGAGAACTCGAAGCGCCCGGCGTAGAGGGCCTTGCCCATGATGGCACCCTCGACCCCGGTGGAGACCATCTTCGCCAGCGTGGAGACGTCCTCCAGCGAGGAGATCCCGCCGGAGGCGACCACGGGCTTCTGCGTCCGCCGGCAGACCTCGGCGAGCAACTCGGTGTTGGGGCCGCGCAGCGTGCCGTCCTTGGTCACGTCGGTGACCACGTAGCGCGGGCAGCCGGCCTCCTCGAGGCGGTCGAGGACCTCCCAGAGGTTGCCGCCCTCGCGCGTCCAGCCGCGGGCGGCCAGCGTCTCTCCGCGGACGTCCAGTCCGACGGCGATCGCGTCGCCGTGGCGTTCGATGGCTCGGGCGGTCCACTCCGGGTCCTCCAGCGCGGCGGTGCCCAGGTTCACCCGCTCGGCGCCGAACTCCAGGGCACGGTCCAGCGACTCGTCGTCGCGGATGCCGCCGGAGAGCTCGATGCGGATGTCGAGCTCGGCGACCACCCGGGCGAGCACGTCGCGATTGTGCCCGCGGCCGAAGGCGGCGTCGAGGTCCACCAGGTGGATCCATTCCGCGCCCTGCCGCTGCCAGGACAGCGCGGCCTCCAGCGGATCTCCGTAGCCGGTCTCCGAGCCGGCCTCGCCCTGCACCAGGCGCACGGCCTGACCGTCGGCGACGTCGACGGCGGGCAGCAGTTCCAGGGGCGGCACGGCGGAGCTCGCGGGGGTCTCAGTCATGGGTTCGTGCTCTCTTCGTCAGTCGTCTTCGGGAAGGGTCCCCGGCGGCGTCGGCGCAGCGCGCGGCACCGCCCGGCAGGCTCAGAGGGTGCCGAGCCAGTTCTGCAGCAGCTGCATGCCGGCGTCGCCGGACTTCTCGGGATGGAACTGGGTGGCGGCCAGCGGCCCGTTCTCCACGGCGGCGATGAAGTCGGCGCCGTGGTGGGCCCAGGTGACCTGCGGCGGGGTCATCGCCGCGATCTGCTGCTCGAAGTCCCAGGACTGCACCGCGTAGGAGTGGACGAAGTAGAAGCGCTCGTCCTCGATCCCGGCGAAGAGCCGAGTCTCCGCCGGCGGCGTGACCGTGTTCCATCCCATGTGCGGGACCACGACGTCCTCGGGCAGGGCGGTAACCTCGCCGGGCCACTCCCCCATGCCCTCGGCGGCGATGCCGTGCTCGACTCCGCGCTCGAAGAGGATCTGGTGGCCGACGCAGATGCCCAGCACCGGGCGGGATCCGGCGATGCGCCGCCCGATCCAGCGGGGCGCGTCGATCGCGTTCAGCGCGTCCATCACTGCAGAGAAGGCCCCGACTCCGGGAACGACCAGCCCGTCGGCCTCCAGCACACGATCGGTGTTCCGGGTCAGCTCCACCGAGGCGCCGGCACGTTCGAGGGCTCGCACGGCCGAGTGGACGTTTCCGGAGCCGTAGTCCAGCACGACGACGTCGCGGCCGGCCATCAGAGCGCACCCTTCGTGGACGGGACGCCGGAGACCCGCGGATCGTCCTCCACCGCGGCGCGCAGCGCCCGGGCGAAGGCCTTGAACTGGGCCTCGACGATGTGGTGCGGGTCGCGGCCGCCGAGCACGCGCATGTGCACGCAGATCCCTGCGTGCAGGGTGATCGCCTCGAAGACGTGGCGGGTCATCGATCCGGTGAAGTGCCCGCCGATCAGGTGGTACTGCTGGCCCTCCGGCTCGCCGCTGTGGACCAGATACGGGCGTCCGGAGACGTCGACGACCGCGTGGGCGAGCGCCTCGTCCAGCGGCACCGTCGCCTCGCCGAAGCGGCGGATGCCGGCCTTGTCCCCCAGCGCGGTGCGCAGCACCTCGCCGAAGACGATGGCGGTGTCCTCGACGGTGTGGTGGACGTCGATGTGCGTGTCTCCGGCGGCCTCGACCTCGAGGTCGATCAGCGCGTGCTTCGACAGGGCGGTGAGCATGTGGTCGAAGAACGGCACCGAAGTGCTGATCGACGATGCTCCGGTCCCGTCGAGGTCCATGCGGACCTTCACGCTGGACTCGCTGGTCACGCGCTCCATCCGGGCGCTGCGGCCGGTGATGAGTTCTGCTCCCATGGCTCCTGCTCGTCAGGCTGGCGATGTGGTCGGACTGCGGTAGTCGGCCCGTCGCCTCCGAGTCTACGCTCCGGAGCCGACGGGATCCGCGGGCGGTGAGCCCTCAGGCACGACCGAGATGTCGGGCCAGCGACTCGAGGAAGGCGGTGGTCTCCTCCTCGGTGCCGGCGGTCACCCGCAGGTGGCCGGGGATCCCGACGTCGCGGACGAGGACCCCGTCGTCGAGCAGGTGCTGCCAGGCGGCCTTCTCGTCGGCCAGTCCGCCGAAGAACACGAAGTTCGCATCCGACGGCGCGGGACGCAGGTCCATCCGGGCCAGCTCGGCGACGATGCGGTCGCGCTGGACCTTGATGCGCTCGACGTTGGCGGTCAGCCTCGCACTGTGGTCCAGGGCGGCCTCGGCGACGGCCTGGGTCACCGCCGAGAGGTGGTAGGGCAGACGGACCAGCCGCATCGCATCGGTGACCTCCGGTGCGGCGGCGAGGTACCCCAGGCGTCCCCCGGCGAGGGCGAAGGCCTTGCTCATCGTCCGCGAGACGATCAGCCGCGACCGTCCCGGCAGCAGCTCGAGGGCGGAGGGAGTCCCGTCCTGACGGAACTCGCCGTAGGCCTCGTCGACGACGATCATCGTGTCGGACTCCAGCGCGGCATCGTGGGCCGCCTCGACGACGTCGAGCCCCAGTGCGGTGCCGGTGGGGTTGTTCGGCGAGCAGAGGATGACCACGTGGGGCCGGTGCTCGCGGATCTGCGCCGCGACGCCCTCGGGCGTCTGGCGGTAGTCCTCGTCGCGGGTGCCGGCGATGTACTCGCTGTTGGTGCCGCGGGCATAGAGCGGGTACATCGAGTAGGTCGGCGGGAACGCCATCACCGAGCGTCCGGGGCCGGCGAAGGCCTGCAGGATGTGCTGCATGACTTCGTTGGACCCGTTGGCCGCCCAGATGTGCTCGGCGGTCAGCCCGTGGCCCAGGAAGGCGGCGAGCTTGCTCCGGAGCGCGGTGAACTCGCGATCCGGATAGCGGTTCAGGCCGAGTGCCGCCCGGCGCACGGCCGCGGTGATGGACTCCACCACCTCGGCGGGCATGTCGTAGGTCGTCTCGTTGACGTTGAGCATGGCGGGCACCTGCAGCTGCGGCGCGCCATAGGGATGCTGTCCGCGCAGCTCCTCGCGCAGGGGCAGCTCGTCCAGACGTCGTGCTCGTGCGGCGGTCTCCTCGGAAGTCACCGCACCATCCTACTCAGCGGCCTCCGGCCTGCGCGCGTTCGAGACTCCATAGGTCATTCCACGGCCCGTACGGATCAGCCGCCGACGGGGACGTCGAGGCGCTGACCGGGCTGCAGCGTGGAACCGTCCAGGTCATTGAGCTCGGCGATGCGCAGGATCAGCTCGTCGGTGTCCTCCGTCGAGTCGACCTCCGAAGCGATGTCCCAGAGGGTGTCGCCCGGGGCCACGATGACCTCGCGGGCGTCGACTCCGACGGAAGCCTCGGTCGACGCCTGCGCCTGGTTGACGAGCCCGCCCACCATCAGCGCCGCGCCGAGCATCAGCGCGGCCGCGGCGGCCAGCGCCGGCACGCCGAGCAGCAGCAGGCGGCCCCGACGGGTCAGCCGCAGGCGACCGGGGGCCGCGGCCGTCGCCCCGGCGCCGACCGGCGCGGTCTCGGGCCCTCCCGCGCTCAGCGCGGTGTGCGAGTGATCCATGGTCTTGCTCCCCTCTGCGTCGTGTCCGACGGGCACGAGCCCGCCGGCCTTCGAAGATGTGTTCTAGTTCTAGCACACATATTCGACGTGCGACCAGACATGCGTTCGAATATCCTGGAGATGCCCCTGGTCATCCCGTAGTGTGAAGCCATATTCGAAGTGATCTTCGGACGCCGTGTTCGATCGTCCGACGTGTCAGAGTCCACCATCGACCTCTGACACGTCGTCGGGCGGATCGCGACACCCTCACTCAGTGCACGAGAGCAGGACGGGCCAGCCCCGGAGAGGCGGAGAGATGCCGGAAGACCACGTCGCCCCGCAGCGACCCCAGGACGAGACCGCGCCGCGGCTGACCGAGCGGCAGCGCAGCATCGTCGACATCATCCAGGGCTCGCTCGCAGACCGCGGCTATCCGCCGTCGATGCGCGAGATCGGCGATGCCTGCGGACTGGCCTCGCTCTCCTCGGTCACCCATCAGCTGGCCCGCCTCCAGCAGATGGGCTACCTCTCGCGAGTTCCCGGTCGTCCCCGGGCCATGGAGGTGCTGCGGAACTCCGACGGCGAGCTGCTGAGCACGCCGGTCTCCGCTGAGTCCGCCGACGCCTCCGGAGACGCCGCGGCCGACGAGCAGCCCGCCTCCTCCGCGGGAGGCGTCCGGGATTCCTCGGTGGTCGACCTCGACGCCTACCGCGCCGACGCCGACGGCCGCACCGCCGACATCCCCGTGGTCGGCCACATCGCCGCCGGCGGGCCGATCCTCGCCGAACAGCACGTCGAGGACGTCATGCCGCTCCCCCGCCAGCTGACCGGCGAGGGCGAGCTGTTCATGCTCCAGGTCCGCGGAGATTCGATGATCGAGGCCGGCATCTTCGAGGACGACTGGGTCGTCGTCCGGAACCAGTCCGAGGCCGAGAACGGCGACATCGTCGCGGCCCTGCTGGACGACGAGGCCACGGTCAAGACGCTGCGCCGGCGCGACGGACACCAGTGGCTGCTGCCGCAGAATCGGTCCTACGAGCCCATCCTCGGCGACGCGGCGGCCGTCATGGGCAAGGTCGTGACCGTGCTGCGCAGCCTCTGACCCTCCCCGGCCGACTCTGTCGACGACGGCCCCGCTCGGGACGCCGTCGGCGCGGAGCGGGGCCGTCGTCGTCTCAGCCCGCCGGGACCTCCATGGACTCCACGGTCTCGCCTGAGGAGCTCGCCGACGTCGCCGAGGACGCCTCCGGCCGCTCGGCGGCCTGCGCCAGCCGGCTCAGCGCGCCGCGGACGACCGCACCGTCGGTGGTGGGCCAGAAGTCCGGCATGGACTTCTTCAGGAACCCGCCGTAGCGGGCGGTGGCCAGCCGGGAGTCGAGGATCGCCAGCACGCCGCGGTCCTCCGCGCTGCGGATCAGCCGCCCGGCTCCCTGCGCCAGCCGGGTGGCCGCATGCGTGGCGGCCACCCGCATGAAGCCGTTGCCGCCGCTGCGGGCGACCTCCTGGGTGCGGGCGCTCATCAGCGGATCGTCCGGGCGCGGGAACGGGATGCGGTCGATGGCCACCAGCCGACAGGCGCGGCCGGGCACGTCGACGCCCTGCCACAGGCTCATCGTCCCGAAGAGGCAGGTCTCCTCGTCCTCGGCGAACTGGCGAACCAGCGCCGACATGGTCGCCTCCCCCTGACAGAGGATCGGCACCTCGAGCCGCTCGCGCAGGTCCTCGGCGGCCTCCTCGGCCGCCCGGCGTGAGGAGAAGAGCGCCAGCGTCGCCCCGCCGGATGCCTCGATGAGGTCGGCGAGCTCGTCCCGCTGCCGCTCGGCGGTCCGCATCGACGGCGCCGGCAGGTGCTCGGCGACGTACAGCATCCCCTGACGCGGGTAGTCGAAGGGGCTGCCGACGTCGACGGCGTCCCAGGCCGGCGCGTCCTCGCCGCCGAGGCCCAGATCGCCGGCCACCGGATCGAAGCTGTCGCCGACGGTCAGCGTCGCCGAGGTCAGCACCGCCGTGCGATCGCCGAAGAGACCCTCGCGCATCCGCGCGGCGACCGACGTCGGGGCCACATGCAGCGTCGGCGGCTCGGAGAGGTCGGCCTCCTGATAGCCGATCCCCGGGGTGAAGCTCCCCGGCCGGGTCAGCCACACGACATCGGGAGTGTCGGGCGACTGCAGCATGCGCTCGGCGGCTTCCTGGACCGCCTGCACGCGGGAGCGGGCGGTGGTGCGACCGGTGTCGGCCTCGGCGTCTCCGGAGGGCTTGGAGTCCGACAGCGCAGTGCGCGCGGCGTTGCGCACCAGTTCCAGCGCCTGGGTCTGCTGGGCGTCGAGGCCACGGGCGAGCAGCCCCGACTCCCGCTGATGGAAGGCCGCGTCGACCGCGACCGCTCCGGCCTGCAGATCGTCCATCGACAGGGCGGTGTGCCGCCGCATCGTCGACGCCGCAGTCTGGATCATCTGCGCCGAGAGCTGCGCGGTCACCGCCGAGGTGACTCGATCGGCCAGCTCGTGGGCCTCGTCGACGATCACCGCGTCATGCTCGGGCAGCACCTGCAGCCCCTCGAAGGCGTCGATGGCCAGCATCGCATGGTTGGTGACCACGATGTCGGCCTCCTCCGCCCGCTCGCGGGCCAGCTCGGAGAAGCACTCGGCGGCCATCGGGCAGCTGCGCGGGCCGATGCAGTCGACCGCGTTGACCGATACCTGCCGCCAGGCGCGGTCCGACACGCCTTCGGACAGATCGTCACGATCGCCGGTCTCAGTCTCCTCGGCCCACTCGCGCAGCCGCATGACCTCGCGGCCCAGCGCCGACGTCGGCTCCATCGTCGCCGCGCCGCCGGAGGGCTCGTCGCCGAAGCTGAAGAGCGCCGTCTCGTCGCCGTCGTCGGGGAAACCGCCGTCGAGCTTGTGCTTGCACAGATAGTTCGCCCGGCCCTTGACGAGGGCGATGTCGACGTCGCGGTCGAGCTCGTCGCCGACGCTGTCGAGCAGCCGCGGCAGATCTCGACCCATGATCTGGGCCTGCAGCGCCAGGGTGGCAGTCGAGATCAGCACCGGCCGGTCGGTCTCGGTCGCCTGCACCACCGCCGGCACCAGGTAGGCCAGCGACTTGCCGGTGCCGGTGCCGGCCTGGACCAGCAGATGCCGCCGCCTGCGCAGGGCCATGGCGACCTTCTCCGTCATGCTGACCTGCCCCTCTCGGTGCACGCCGCCCATGGCCTCGACCGCCGACTCCAGCAGCCGCGTGGAGGCCAGATGTCCCGTCGATCGCGAACTCACGCGGCGCCCGCCGCATGCTCGTCGCCGGCGTCGACGCGGTACTGCTCCAGCTCCGCGGCGAGCTCGGGACGGACCTTCACGCTCAGGCGGGTCCCCTCGGCGAGGTAGTCGATGGTGTGGATCTCGGTGTCGCCGCCGTGGAGCCGGGAGACGACGTCGCCGTCGACATAGGGCACCAGCAGCTCCATCGGGGTCTGCGGCCGCGGGACGGAGTCGCTGATCCGCTCGCGCAGCTCGTCGAGCCCCATGCCGCTGTGCGCCGAGACCAGCACGGTGTTCGGCTCGCGGCGGCGGATCCGCTCGACCACGGCCCAGTCGGCGACGTCGGCCTTGTTCAGCACCACCAGCTCCGGGACCTGCTGGGCGTCGACGTCGGCGAGCACCTCGCGGACCGCGCGGATCTGGCCCTCCGGCTCCGGATGGGAGGCGTCGACCACGTGCAGGATGAGGTCGGAGTCGGCGACCTCCTCCAGCGTGGAGCGGAAGGCCTCCACCAGCTGCGTGGGCAGCTGGCGCACGAAGCCGACCGTGTCGGAGAGCGTGTAGGCGATGCCGTCGGGCGTCTGCGCCTTGCGCACGGTGGGGTCCAGCGTGGCGAAGAGCGCGTTCTCCACCATCACTCCGGCGTCGGTGAGCTGGTTCAGGAGCGAGGACTTGCCGGCGTTGGTGTAGCCGGCGATGGCCACCGAGGGCACGCTGTTCCGCCGCCGGTTGGCCCGTTTGGCCTCGCGGGCAGGCTTCATGCCCGCGATCTGGCGGCGCAGTCTGGCCATCCGCGAATGGATGCGCCGACGGTCCAGCTCGATCTTCGTCTCGCCGGGCCCGCGGGAGCCCATGCCGCCTCCGCCGCCGACCTGGCCGCCGGCCTGCCGGGAGAGCGACTCGCCCCAGCCGCGCAGACGCGGCAGCAGGTACTCCAGCTGGGCCAGCTCGACCTGGGCCTTGCCCTCACGGGACTTGGCGTGCTGGGCGAAGATGTCGAGGATCAGACCGGTCCGGTCGATGACCTTGACCTTGACGATGTCCTCCAGGCCGCGACGCTGCGAAGGTGCCAGCTCGGAATCGACCACCACTGTGTCGGCGCCGAGCTCGGCGACGGCGGCGCGGATCTCCTCGGCCTTGCCGGCGCCGAAGAACGTGCCCGGATCCGGATGCGTGCGGCGCTGGACGAAGCCGTCGAGGACGGTGGAGCCGGCGGTCTCGGCCAGCGCCGAGAGCTCACGCAGCGAGTGCTCGGCCTCCGCGACCGGCCCGTCGGTCCAGAGTCCGGCGAGGACGACGCGCTCCAGGCGCAGCTGCCGGTACTCGACCTCGGTGACGTCCTCGAGCTCCGTGGAGAGCCCCTCGACACGGCGCAGCGAGCGCCGTTCCAGGACCTCGTGCTGGGCGCCGTCGGCGGCGGTGTGCTGCGTCTCGTCGGCCAGCTCGCGGGCCGTGCCGTCGAGGATGCCGCCGCGGCGCTCGTCGTCGGCGTCCTCGACGGGTTCGGCGGACTCGACGTCCTCGGAACGGTCTGCTCCGTCGACGCGGAACTCCGGGTCGGCGACGAACCGGGAGGACTGCGGAACGGCGTCGTCGGCGGCCAGGATTCGTTCGATGGTCGCGTCGACGTCATCGGTGCGGCCGGCATCCTGGCGCGGACTCCGCCGCGGGTCCCGGGGGTCGGTGTGGCTGATGTGCTCTTCGGTCATACTCTCCTCTGGAGGCCTGTCGGCGCCTCCTCGCGGCGCGGACGCGGCCTCGTGGTGCCGGATCGCGCATCCGGCCCGCCCTGCGGACGGCGTATCTCCATCCTACGGCGGCGGCGCCCGGCGGCACTACTGCCGGCGGGGCCTGTGCAGGAATGCCCCGTGCGGAGCTCGCGCGTCGCTGATGCGGCCGTGCGACGGGTGGAACCGGTCCGGGGCGATCGCCCGTCCCCAAGGGGCGGGCGGATGCGGATCATGATGCTGATGATGGTCTGGTGCGCGTCGATGCGCGCGGCTCGACCGCCGGAGCGCCTCGGCTCGCACCGGCGCGGAGGCCGGCGAGCCGCAGGGTCGCCCTCGGTGCTCAGGGGCGGGAGCTCAGGTGTGCACGATCCACATGGCCTCCACTATAGAGCCCCGCGGCCCGCTCGGCGACTCGGCCCCGGCTCCGGCCTCGGGTGTGATCCCGATCTGCGCCCCGACCTGCGCCCCGGACTCAGCGTCCGTCCGACCTCCGGCCTGAGCGCCTCGCCCCTGCGCCGGGATAGCATGGCGGTGTGGACGCGCAGCACTACTTCTCCTCCGCTCCGGACGGCCCGATCCGACGCCGCGCCGTCGAGGTCGAGCTGGACGGCCGTGCCGTCACGGTGACCACCGCCGGCGGCATCTTCTCCCCCGACGGGATCGACAGGGGCACTGCGGTGCTGCTGCGCCACGTCCCCCGCCCGACGCCGACCGGCGAGCTGCTCGACGTCGGATGCGGCTGGGGTCCGATCGCGCTGACGATGGCGTTGCAGGCTCCGCAGGCGCGGATCTGGGCCGTCGACGTCAACGAGCGCTCCCGCACGCTGTGCCGGGAGAACGTCGCGACGCTGGGGCTGGACAACGTGGTCGTCGCCGCGCCCGAGGAGGTCCCGGCGGCCCTGGAGTTCACCACGATCTGGTCGAACCCTCCGATCCGGATCGGCAAGCCGCAGCTGCACGCGCTGCTGCGCGGCTGGCTGCCCCGGCTGGCCTCCGGCGGCGAAGCCTGGCTGGTGGTGCAGAAGAACCTCGGGGCCGATTCGCTGCAGAAGTGGCTGGGACCGATGCTCGACGAGCACGACGCCGGCTTCTCCGTGGACCGCCCGGAGACGCAGAAGGGCTTCCGGCTGCTGCGCACCCGGCGCGACTGACGCCGGGTGATCACCACGACGGGTCGACGCTGCGCGACGACGCTGTCGGTCAGCCGAGCGTGCCGGTGAAGACCAGCTCGGCCGGGCCGGAGAGCTCGACGTCCTCGGCCCCGTCCTCTCGTGCGAGGAACCGCACGCGGACCTCGCCGCCGGGGACGGCCACGACCCAGCTGGCCACGCCGTCGCCGGCGGCCCAGACACGGACCGCCGCGGCGGCCGCGCAGGCACCGGTGCCGCAGGACATCGTCTCGCCCACGCCGCGCTCGTGCACGCGCATGCGCACCCGCCCCTCGCCTGCGGAGACCAGCGGATCGTCGGGGACGACGAACTCCACGTTGGTGCCGTGCGGCGGCCGCGGATCGACCGTCGGCGCGGTGCCCAGGCCGAGGGCGTCCAGCGCGCGCTCCTCGGAGAGCGCGACGACCGTGTGCGGGTTGCCCATCGAGATGCTCAGCGCCGGCCGCGGATCGGTCAGCCCGTCGGCGACGACCAGCGAGTCCGAGGCGCTGGCCTGCGCCAGCTCGGGGTCGATGAAGGACCAGACGCCCATCCCGACCGCATAGCCTTCAGGCACCCGGCGGACGGTCTTCGCCCCGCCGCGAGTGATGATGGTCAGCTCCTGGCCCTCCTCGAGCGAGACGAGCTGCTGATCGCGCAGGAAGTGGACGAAGGCGCGCACCCCGTTGCCGCACATCTCGGCCAGCGAGCCGTCGCCGTTGCGATAGTCCATGAACCAGATCGTCTGCTCCGGCTCCTGTCCCGGCAGTTCCTCGGCGTGCTCGGCGAGGAGCGCGCGTCCGTCGTCGTCCTTCTCGGCCGGAACCGCACGGATCAGCCCGTCGGCGCCGATGCCCAGGTGGCGGTCGCAGACGGCCGCGGCCTGGTCGGCGTCGATGGTCAGCTCGCCCTCGGGATCGGCGAGCAGCACGAAGTCGTTGCCCGTGGCGTGGGCCTTGGTGAAGGGCTGACCGCCCAGGGCGTCGAGGGCGGAGAGGTGATGTGTGGCCACTGGCTGCTCTTTCTGCGTCGGCGGGCCTCCGGCCCGGGGGCGGGTCGGGTCGTCGTCAGGGGTCAACGTCGGCGGAACCCCAGGTCTTCCAGCGTCGTGTCCAGCACTTCGAGAGCGCGGTCGGCGACGTCCGGAGCGGCGGACTCGAGCCAGTGCACGCGCGGGTCCGCGCGGAACCAGGTCTCCTGCCGCCGGGCGAACCGGCGGGTGGCCACGGTGGTGTCCTCGATCGCCTGGGCCGTGCTGCGCCCGCCGTCGAGGACGTCGAGGAACTGCTGATAGCCGATGGCCTTCGACGCCGTGCGCCCGGTGCGCAGGCCGGCGGCGACCAGCTGCTCGACCTCGGAGAGCAGCCCGTGGGAGGCCATCTCCTCCACGCGGGCGGCGATACGCGCGTGCAGGGTCTCCCGCGGCACGGCGAGGCCCAGCTGGACGACCGGCTCCACAGCCGGCTCGTGGATCCGCCGCGGCATGTAGGAGCTGAAGGGACGACCGGTGAGGCTGACGACCTCCAGGGCGCGGACCAGCCTCCGATCATCGCTGATCGCCGCGGCGGACTCCGGGTCGTGGGCGCGCAGCTCCGCGCGCAGCGCAGCAGGGCCCTCGTCCTCGAGCCGCTGGGTCAGCGCCGCGCGGCGCTGCGGATCGGTGGGCGGAAACTCGATGACGTCGATGGCGGCCCGCACGTAGAGCCCCGAGCCGCCGACCATGATCGGCGTGCGGCCGCGGCCGCGGATGTCGGCGACGGTGTCCCGGGCCTGCCGCTGATAGTCGGCGACTGAGGCCTCCTCGGTGACGTCGAGGACGTCGAGCAGGTGGTGCGGCACGCCGGCGGCTTCGTCAGCGGTGACCTTCGCGGTGCCGATGTCCATGCCCCGGTAGAGCTGCATCGAGTCGGCGTTGATCACTTCGCCGTCGAGCCGCCGCGCGAGGTCGATGCCCAGCTGCGACTTCCCGGAGGCGGTGGGGCCGACCACGACGATCAGCGGCAGGGTGCCGACCGGACCCGACTGAGACAGTTCGCCCGTCGCATCCGGTCCCTCCGCGGCATGGCCGGAAGCTATCACGGGCTCAGCCGCCCATACGCATCGTCGGCATGCCCAACGAGACCTGGCCCGGCTGCGATCCGGCGACCTGGGTGGTGCCCACGCCGCAGGAGTCGGCCTGGGCCCGGTCCCAGGCGTCGCCGGCCCGCGAGGAGCGCAGCGTGTACTGCTCCGCCCTCGGATCGGAGAGCAGGTGATGCGAACCGGCGTCGGTGATCGGCACGGTCACGAAGTCGCCCGGCCGGGGGTCCTCGGCGCCGTCCGGCACGGAGAAGTGCACCAGCCGGTGGTCGGGCGCGCGGCCGGTCAGCCGCCCGGTCTCGGCGCCCTTGGCACCGCTGTGCGCCGTCACCAGCAGCTCCTGCACCGTGCCGACCTGCGCCGCGTTCTCCTCCGCGGTGATGCGGTTCTGCAGCGCGATCAGACGGTCGAAACGCTCCTGGACGACGTCCTTGGGGACCTGATCCTCCATCTCGGCGGCCGGAGTGCCCGGCCGCGGCGAGTACTGGAAGGTGAACGCCGAGGAGAAGCGCGAGGCCTCGACCACGCGCAGGGTGTCCGCGAAGTCTTCCTCGGTCTCTCCGGGGAAGCCGACGATGATGTCGGTGGTCACCGAGGCATGCGGCATCCGCTCACGGACCTTCTCCAGGATCCGCAGGAACTTCTTCGACCGGTAGGACCGGCGCATGGCCTTCAGCACCGTGTCCGAGCCGGACTGCAGCGGCATGTGCAGCTGCGGCATGACGTTGGGCGTCTCGGCCATGGCGTCGATGACGTCGTCGGTGAAGGAGGCCGGATGCGGACTGGTGAAGCGCACCCGTTCCAGGCCCTCGATCTCGCCGCAGGCGCGCAGCAGCTTGGCGAAGGCGCCGCGGTCGCCGAACTCCACCCCATAGGTGTTGACGTTCTGGCCCAGCAGGGTCACCTCGACGGCGCCGTCGTCGACCAGCGCCTGGACTTCGGCGAGGATCTCGCCGGGGCGCCGGTCGCGCTCCTTGCCCCGGAGAGACGGCACGATGCAGAAGGTGCAGGTGTTGTTGCAGCCGACCGAGATCGACACCCAGCCGGAATGGACCTCGTCGCGCTTGGTCGGCAGCGTCGAGGGGAAGGTCTCCAGCGACTCCAGGATCTCGAGCTCGGCCTCCTGGTTGTGCCGGGAACGCTCGAGCAGGGCGGGCAGCGATCCGATGTTGTGGGTGCCGAAGACGACGTCGACCCACGGGGCCCTCTCCTGCACCGTGTGCTGGTCCTTCTGCGCCAGGCAGCCGCCCACGGCGATCTGCATGCCCTCGTGCTCGCGCTTGCTCGCGCGCAGCTGGCCGAGGTGGCCGTAGAGCTTGTTGTCGGCGTTCTCGCGCACCGCGCAGGTGTTGAAGACCACCAGGTCGGCGGTCCCCTCCTCATCGGCGGGCACGTAGCCGGCGTCCTCGAGCAGACCGGAGATCCGCTCGGAGTCGTGGACGTTCATCTGGCAGCCGAAGGTGCGCACGTCGTAGGTTCGGCCGGCCCCGGATCCTGCCGCGGTCCCGGTCGGCGCGGCGGACGGGTCGGAGGTATCAGCCACGTCGGGGCGGTCCATGGTCGTCTCAGTCATGGGGTGCTCACAGATCAGACTGGTGCGTGCAGATGCCGTTCGATTCTACGCGCTGTGCTCGTCGAGCACCTCCTGCACGATCCGGAAGGCCGTCGACGGCGCGTGGCCGCGACGACCGAGCATCGCCACCAGCCGGCGCGTGTGCTTCTCCCGTTCGCGCCGCTCATCAGCCCCTGAGCCGGCGGGCACGACGACGCCGCGCAGTTTCTTCTCGACCATCTCGCGGGCCGCGGCGTCCTCGTCCTCGGGCTCGATCTGCTCCAGCGCCTCGGCGATGTAGGCGTCGTCCACTCCGCGATCGCGCAGCTCGTGGCGCAGCGCCGCCCGACCCAGCCCCTTGAGCTCGTGCCGGGTGCGCACCCAGGTCCGGGCGAAGGCCGCGTCGTCGATCAGTCCGACCTCGGTGAGCCGATCCAGGACCTGCTCGATGACCGGCTCTTCGGTCTCCTTCTCGCGCAGCGCCTCGGCGAGCTGGTGTCGGCTCTTCGCCGATCCGGTCAGCTTGCGCAGCACCACGGCGCGGGCCCGGGCGTAAGGCGAATCGTCCTCGACCCCGGAGCTCGCCGGCCCTGCACCCGATTCCTCCGCCGGCTCTCCCGGCTGCCCTCCCGACGGCGCCGCCGACAGCTCCGGCGCGGCGGGCGACGAGGAGGGCTCGGGATCCCAGAGCGAGCTGGGGCCGGCCTCGCCGGACTCGATGCGCGTCATCGCCTCCCGCAGCTGGGTGAGCGTCGCGGCCTGTCCGTCGGGCTCCTCAGCATCTGCCGTCATGCGTCAGCTCCCGTCTCGGCTCAGGCCGGGCCGTCGACCGCGTGCAGCGACGGTCCGTCGGCGCCGTCCTGCTCGCCGCCCTCGGGGGCGATGATGCCCAGCTTCTCCTTGATGCGGCGCTCGATCTCGTCGGCGAGATCCGGATTGTCCTTCAGGAACTGGCGGGACTTCTCCTTGCCCTGACCGAGCTGATCGCCGTCGTAGGTGTACCAGGCGCCGGACTTCTTCACCAGACCGTGCTCCACACCGGTGTCGATCAGGTCGCCCTCACGGGAGATGCCCTCGCCGTAGACGATGTCGAACTCGGCCTGCTTGAAGGGCGGAGCCACCTTGTTCTTCACGATCTTCGCGCGAGTGCGGTTGCCGACGGCGTTGGTGCCCTCCTTGAGGGTCTCGATGCGCCGGACGTCGACGCGCACCGAAGCATAGAACTTCAACGCCTTGCCGCCCGAGGTGGTCTCCGGGGATCCGAAGAAGACGCCGACCTTCTCGCGCAGCTGGTTGATGAAGATCGCGGTGGTCTTCGACTGCGACAGGCGGCCGGCGATCTTGCGCAGCGCCTGGGACATCAGCCGGGCCTGCAGGCCGACGTGGCTGTCGCCCATCTCGCCCTCGATCTCGGCCCGCGGCACCAGCGCGGCCACCGAGTCGACGACCACCACATCCAGCGAGCCGGAGGAGAGCAGCATGTCCATGATCTCCAGGGCCTGCTCACCGGTGTCGGGCTGGGAGACCAGCAGCGAATCGGTGTCCACCCCGAGCTTCTCCGCGTAGACCGGGTCCAGCGCGTGCTCGGCGTCGATGAACGCGGCGATGCCGCCGTCCTTCTGGGCATTGGCGACCGCATGCAGAGCCACCGTCGTCTTTCCGGAGGACTCCGGGCCGTAGATCTCGACGACGCGGCCGCGCGGGAAGCCGCCGATGCCCAGGGCGGCGTCCATGGCGATGGACGAAGTCGAGATCGTCTCCATCGGAGCGCGGGTCTCGTCGCCGAGGCGCATCACCGAGCCCTTGCCGAACTGCTTGTCGATCTGGGCCAGCGCGGCGTCGAGCGCCTTCTGCCGGTCTTCGCTGACTGCCATGATTCACCTCTGTGACGTCGTGCGGATGTGCGGCGCCCTCCTGTGCCGGGAGCGCCGGTGGTGCGTGCAGGATCGAGACTACGCACGACCCCCGACACGCGGCAGGTCGAACCCCTCGCGCTGTGGAGGGATCGGCGTGTCGCCGAAGCTGTCGGGCCTGCTGTGCAGGACTCTACCGGATCGCCTCGAACATATCTTCGACATCCGGGCGGCGTGTTCCCGACCGGTCGGCGTCGAGATCAGGTCATGGCGCCGAGCGCGGAGGGCTCACCGCGTCGACGGGGTGTCGCGCCCCAGCCGGCGCGCGGCGGGCACGTCCTGCTGCTCGCAGACCGCCTCCCACACCTCGCGCGGGCCGACGCCGGCGGCCAGCGCCTGGTCGACGGTCATCTGATGCGCCGACAGCACGAGCGTGTCGGAGAGCACGTGAGCGTAGGTCGCTCCGAACTCGTCCTCCATCAGGGCCCAGAATCTGCTGAGTCGCACGGCGGCCTCAGGCGGAGGTCCGGTCGGCCGCGGACTGTCCCGCCGCGTCCTGCGGACCGGGGTTCTCGTCGGCGGACTCGGCGTAGGTGCGGTTGAGCTTGGCCAGCAGGTCGGACAGCGTGGAGATCTCCTCCTCGGACCAGGGCTCGAGCATCGTCATGTACCGCTCGACGCGCTCGTTCTGCGCGGCCTCCAGGCGGGCCCGCCCCTCCTCCGAGAGGCTCAGCGTCTGCGCCCGGCCGTCGTCGGGGTCCGTGGTCTTCAGCACCCAGCCGCGGGCCGTCAGCGTGGCCAGCTGTCGCGAGAGAGTGGGCTTGCCGATGCCCAGATGGCGGGCGATCGCGGTCATCCGCACCGGCCCCTGCTGCTGCAGGGTCGCCAGCACCGAGTAGGAGGCCGGCTCGATCTCCGGGTCGATCCTCCGCGTCATCTGCAGCGCGTTGAACCGTCGGCGCACGAACAGTCGGTTGAACTCGCGCTCCAAGTCGTGGACGAGGGCTGCTCGGTCGGCGTTCTCCATGGGTCCCATCCTATGCGCACGAGCGGTCGACGAGCGGCCGCACCAGCGTGCTCAGCGCTCTGGCCTGGGGCTCGTCCACCAGGTCGCCTGCGCGGTCGGGCATGTCGGCCACTCCGCCCCGACGGCCCCGGGCCCGAACGCACCGCAGGCCGCCTCCTCTCGTGGGAGGCGGCCTGCGGGACTGCGACGACGGCGCCGCGGAAAGCTGGTCGGGCCGGCCGACGATGGCCGACGGAGGGTCAGCCGCAGCTGCGGGCGAACTCCTCGCGGGCGAGGTCGTCCGGGACGCCGTCGGGCACGGCGCCGGGGGCGAACTCCCGCTGGAACTCGGTGGGCACCGTGTCCGGGACGCGCAGCCCCTCGGCCACGGCCACACGCTCGGCGACCTGGCCCAGCATGGCCGACAGCGGCACGTCCAGGGCGTCGCAGATCGAGGCGAGCAGCTCGGAGGAGGCCTCCTTCTGGCCGCGCTCGACCTCGGACAGGTACCCCAGCGAGACGCGCGCGCCGTGGGAGACGTCGCGCAGCGTGCGTCCCTCGGCCTGACGGATGCTGCGCAGCACGTCCCCGATCTCCTGACGCATCACGACGGCCTTCGCCTCGCCGGTCTCGGCGACGGCGACGCCGTCGGGCTCCGCGTCCCTCCATCGGGTGACGCCGTTGACGGTGACTGGCTGTCGCACCATGGACCCTCTCCTTCGTGGTAGAACCTGGCGGTCCTGACCTGTGTCATCCGGATCAACCGAATGCGCGGGGTTTTCATTCCCTGCCGCGCCCCTCGGGCTCCTCGTTCATCGTCGCACGATCGAGGGCCTGCGGCCCACACGATGCATCAGGAGCCTGAGCGCCTCCTGCACAGTCGCTGCACGGATGCCGTCGCGGTCGCCGTCGAGTCGACGCAGCACCGCGCCCGACGACCAGCCCGCCGGTTCGCCGCCCGGCCCGGCGGCACCCGCGTCGCCGTCGCCGGCGCCACCGGTCCGCGTCGGTGTCCAGGCACCCGGCGGCGGATCGCCCCACGGGGGCACGGAGGCATCGTGCCAGGCCAGGCCGATGTACACCGTGCCCACCGGCCGGCCCTGGTGGGGCTCGGGGCCGGCGACGCCGGTGGTCGCCACGCCCAGGACCGCGCCGGTGCGCCGGGCCGCGCCCAGCGCCATCGCCGCGGCGACGTCGGCGTCCACGGCCCCGCGCTCCTCGAGCAGCGCGGCGTCGACGTCGAGCAGGTCACGTTTCACCGGATTGCAGTAGGCCACCACTCCCCCGCGCAGCACCGCCGAGGCGCCGGGAGGGTCGGCCAGCCGGGCGGCCACCGCGCCGGCGGTCAGCGACTCGCCGGCGGCGACGGTCAGACCGAGACTGTCGAGACGGGCGATCACGTGCGCGGCCGAGACCTCCTCGGCCGGATGGACGTCGGCGGGGCCGCAGTCGTCGCTCATGCCGCTCGGGCGTCGCGGCGCATGCGGATCGCCGAGACCACATAGTCCAGACCGGTGACCACGGTGACCACCAGGGCCACCATCATGATCCAGAAGGCGACGTCGCCGAGCCAGGAGGCGATGACGACCAGCGGCAGCAGCATCAGCTGCAGGCCCGCAGTCTGCAGCACCGTCTTCAGCTTGCCGCCGCGCGAGGCCGGCATGACGCCGTAGCGGATGACGACCATGCGCAGCACGGTGATGCCCAGCTCGCGCACCAGGATCACCACCGTCACCCACCAGAAGAGCTCGCCGAGCAGCGAGAGCATGATGAGCCCGGCGCCGATGAGCGCCTTGTCGGCGATCGGATCGGCGATCTTGCCGAAGTTCGACACCAGGCCGCGCGACCGGGCGAGGTCACCGTCGATCTTGTCGGTGATCATCGCCGCGGCGAAGAGCCCCGCTGCGGCCCAGCGCCAGCCGCCGTTCTGCGGCTCGAGCCCGTCGGCGTCGAGCAGCAGGAACCAGACGAACACCGGCACCAGCACGATGCGCAGCATCGTGAGCACGTTGGCGATGTTCAGCAGCGGCGGCTCGACGGACTCGGCGGGGCCGGATTCGTCGGGCTCTGAGGCGTGGCGGCTCACGGGCGGGGATTCCTTGTCATCGGCGGCGAGAGGGGTCACGACGACGGGGACGGATCAGCGCCCGGTCAGCTGCCAGGCGTCCTCCCCGGCGTCCGTGTCGTGCCCGTCATGATACTCGGTGGCCTCCGGCAGCGCCGCAGTCCGCTCGGCCAGGTCCCGGGCGATGAGGTCCGCGCTGGACATCCCGGAGACGGTAGACCCGCCCTGCGGCGGCGGCCCGGAGGCCGGCGACGCCGACGCCTCCTGCGGCGGCTGCGGAGCGGGCTGGCCCGACGCGGGCTCATAGGCGACCACGTCCTGTTCGTAGGCCTCCGGCGCGTCCTCCGACGGCGCGGCCGCCGGCGGCTCCTCGCCGCGGATGGTGGCCAGCACCCCCGGCAGCTCTTCGGGGCTGACCAGCACGTCACGGGCCTTGGAGCCCTCGGAGGCGGCGACCACCCCGCGGGACTCCATCAGGTCCATCAGCCGGCCCGCCTTGGCGAAGCCGACCCGCAGCTTGCGCTGCAGCATGGAGGTGGAGCCGAACTGGGTGGTGACCACCAGCTCGGTGGCCTGCAGCAGCAGGTCGAGATCGTCGCCGATGTCCTCGTCGATCTGCTTCTGCGGCTTGTCCGGGATGACGTCCTCGCGGTACTGCGCCGAGAGCTGGGACTTCACATGCTCGACGACTGAATGGATCTCGGTCTCGCTGACCCAGGCGCCCTGGACACGCATCGGCTTGGCGTTGCCCATCGGCAGGAAGAGCGCATCGCCCTGCCCGAGCAGCTTCTCCGCGCCGGCGGAGTCGAGCACCACGCGCGAGTCGGTGACCGAGGAGGTCGAGAAGGCCATGCGCGAGGGCACGTTGGCCTTGATCAGACCGGTGACGACGTTGACCGAGGGGCGCTGGGTGGCCAGCACCAGGTGGATGCCGGCGGCACGGGCCAGCTGGGTGATGCGCACGATCGAGTCTTCGACGTCGCGCGGGGCGACCATCATCAGATCGGCCAGCTCGTCGACGATCACCAGCAGGTACGGATACGGACGCAGCTCGCGCTTCGAGTCCGGCGGCAGGGTGATCTTGCCGTTGCGGACGGCCTTGTTGAAGTCGTCGATGTGCTTGTAGCCGAAGTGCGCCAGATCGTCGTAGCGGTTGTCCATCTCCTTCACGACCCACTGCAGCGCCTCGGCGGCCTTCTTCGGATCGGTGATGATCGGGGTGACCAGATGCGGCACGCCCTCGTAGGCGGTCAGCTCCACGCGCTTCGGGTCGACCATGACCATGCGCACCTCGTCGGGGGTGGCGCGCATCAGGATCGAGGTGATCATCGAGTTCACGAAGGCCGACTTGCCGGCTCCGGTCGCGCCGGCGACCAGCAGGTGCGGCATCTTCGCCAGGTTGGCCACCACGTAGCCGCCCTCGACGTCCTTGCCGACGCCCATGACCATCGAGTGCTCGGTCTTGCGCGCGGCGTTGGAGCGCATCACGTCGCCGAGGGCGACGACTTCCTTGTCCTTGTTCGGGATCTCGATGCCGATGGCGGACTTGCCCGGGATCGGGCTGAGGATGCGGACCTCGTTGGAGGCGACGGCCAGCGAGATGTTCTTGTCCAGGCCGGTGACCTTCTCCACCTTGGTGCCCGGGGTCAGCTCGACCTCGTAGCGGGTGACCGTCGGGCCGCGGGAGAATCCGGTGACCTGGGCGTCGACCTTGAACTGTTCGAAAGTGCGGTTCAGCGCGTCGACGACCTCGTCGTTGGCCTCGGTGTGCTCCTTCGCCGGCGGACCGGAGGGCAGCAGGGACTGGTCGGGCAACGTGTAGGTCACGTCGCCGGCCAGCTCGAGCTGCTCGGAGCGCACCGGCATGTCCGGAGCCGGGGCGGGGGCCTCGACGGCGGACGGAGCAGGAGCCGACGACGGCGCGCCGGCACCGGGGCCCACGGCCGCAGTCGGAGCAGTGGTCGCCGGAGCCGCCGGCCGGCCGGCGGCGGGTGCGGCCTCGTCGGCGCTGGCGGCCGAAGCTCCGGAGGCGGCCGACGACGGCGGGGACTGGGCCTTCTCGCGAGCGCGCTGGATGGCCAGCTCCTGAGCGGTGGGACGCTTGACGCCCGGAGGGACGGCCGGCTCGGCGTCCTGCTCGGCGTCGCTCTCCACCGCGGAGGCGTCGAAGGCGCCGGCGGCCGCCCGGGAAGCTTCGGCCTCGGACGTGTCGGCGACGGACGCGGGCTCGGCCTCGGGCACTTCGTCGGCGTCGCGTCCGCGGAGAAGCTTGGAGAGGAGACCGGCCTTCTTCGGGGCGGACTCTCCCTCGTCGAAGACGTCGTCGAGCGGCTCGTCGGCGGGCTCGGGGGCGCGGGACGCCCGGCGGGCGCGCGTCGGCCGGCTCGCGCCGTCGTCGGAGCGAGCAGGCTCACGCGGGGCGCGCGGCTCGCGCCGCTCGCCGACCACGTAGTCCTTGGCCACCGAGGCCCGCTCCGGGATCCGGCGCACCGGTGTGTCGGTGAGCACCAGCAGCCCGGCCAGCAGCACCGCGCCGAGCACCGCCCAGACGGGGTAGACGGTGATCAGGCTGGCCAGCGGAACGGTGACCAGATAGCCGACGATGCCGCCGGAGGCGAGCATGTCCTCGAATGCGGCGTTCAGCGGGGGCATCCCGTGGGCCATATGGGCCAGCCCGGCGG
>NZ_AFRW01000081.1 GCF_000220985.1 Nesterenkonia sp. F | reverse complement strand
GGGTGACGCCCGTGCTCCTCCGGAGCTGGATGGGCGGTGCAGCGAGGATGCTGCACCGAGTAGCCCACTTCAGTGCGGAGTCGAGCGCGGGCGTCATCTGCATCAGGCCCGATCGTCGGGGCCGCCGTTTTGGCGACAGCGTCGGCGAACCGGTAATATGAGTTCTCGCGTGAGGACGGAAGTCCGGAGCGCGGAGCATCTCCGGGGTGTAGCGCAGCTTGGTAGCGCGCCTCGTTCGGGACGAGGAGGTCGCAGGTTCAAATCCTGTCACCCCGACAGTGAGAAGGGGCTCGGTCTGCGGACCGGGCCCCTTCGTCGTGTCCGGGCCCGTGTCGGCCCGTCCGGCTCCTGCGTGAGCCCGCCAGCGCCGACGAGTCGCCCGGCGCCCCGGCTCGGACCGGCTGAGCCGGCCGGTCGCCGACAGATACCCTGGAGACCTGCAGGCTTCCCACTGAATCGAGGAGACGTCATCAGCTCCGATCTGAGCAGATCCCAGGACACCGGCCGTGAGCAGCGGCGCCCGCGGAGGGTCCAGATCATGGCGGCCGTGGGTGTTTTCCTGGCGCTGGGCACGCTGCTCACTCTGCTCATGTTGCCCGACCCGTGGGCCTGGGCCGCCGGAGCTGTCTTCGGCCTGGCCGGCGGCGCGGCCGCCTTCGGAATCCTGAGCACGGTGGAGCAGTCCGATCGTCGTCGGGCGCTGCGTCGCAGCAGCGAGCAGCAGCGGCTGCGCGACGGTCTGGCGGCGGTGGAGGAGACGCTGCGCACCCGGTCGGGGCAGCTGCCGCCCTCGACGCAGGGCCAGCTGCGCATGATGGTCGTCGGCCTGGAGGAGATCGTCGAGCGATGGGAGGATCTGGAGCGTCTGCCCGAGCAGCAGGAGGGAGTGCGCCGCACGGTGGAATCCCATCTGCCGCGGACCATCGAGCTCTTCCTCGCGCTGCCCGACGAGGACAAGCCGCGTCACGCGCAGGAGTTCAAGGCCCAGGTCGGCCTGCTCGCCGAAGCGGTCGCGAAGACCCGCGACACCGTCGTCGCGAAGAACCTCCAGGCGCTGCAGACCAACCGGTGGCTGCTCGAGGAGTCGCTGGGCGACCCCGACGAGACGCTCTTCCGTGAGAACGGGCTCTGAGGCGACGCTGAATGGCGCTGACCGAAGAGCGTATCGTCGAGACCGCGCATGCCCTGCTGGTCGAGCGCGGGCTGCCGGATCTGACCATGCGGCGCATCGCCGCCGAGCTCGACGTCCGCCCCGGCGCGCTGTATTACCACGTCGACAGCAAGCAGCAGCTGCTCGCTCGGATCGCCGCCCGCGTGCTGCGCCCGCTCCAGACGCCGACGCCGGATGAGGAGCCGCGCGAGCTGCTGGCGCGATTCCGCCGTCTGGTGCTGCCGCTGCGCGACGGCGGGGACCTCATCCTGGTCGCCTTCGGGCTCGACCCGCGGCTGCCGCCGGTCCCCGGCCTCATCGAGCAGCTGACCGCTCGCGGCTTCGGCGCCGACGAGGCCGAGCAGCGGGCCGCGGCCGCGGTGCGGCTGAGCCTCGGGGCGGTCGCCGTGGAGCAGAACGCCGCGCTGCTGCGGGCCGCCGACCCGCAGCAGGCCGGCGACGCGGCCCGGGAGGCCGCCTGCCGTGCCGCCGAGGACCGGCTGCACGACCGCGGCGTCGACCTGCTCCTGGGCTGATCGGCCGCCCCGAATCAGTACCAGGCGGAGTCGTCCTCGCCGACGACGTCGATCGGGCCCGACTCCGGGGCGCCGCGCTCCATCTGCTCGATCACGTCGGTCGGCGGGTCGATCATCAGCGTCGCCTCGTCGCGATAGGTGCGCAGCACCTCGTCGATGAAGCTGGGCAGCGCATCGGTGAGCGCGACGTCCTGACCCTGCTGCTCGGAGAGCTTCCACCGGTGATCGATCAGCTGGTGCATCAGCTCGGCCGGCTCCAGCTTGTCGCGCAGCTCGCGGGGGATCTGGGCGATGATCGGCTGGAAGACCTGCTGGGTCCACATATGGGCTGCGACCGCCTCGTCGCCGTGCGGGTCGTGCTGCGCCCGGTAGGCGTCGATGGCGCCGAGCAGCCGACGTGCCTGGTTCTCTTGGACGTCCAGCCCGGTCAGGTTCATCAGCCGGCGCTGGTGGTGCCCGGGGTCCACGACCTTCGGGCGCAGCAGCAGCTTCCCGTCGGCGCTGGCCGAGCGGATGTCGTACTCCTCGACGTCGAAGCCCAGCTCGTTGAGCCGACGGATCCTTTCCTCGACCAGCCACTGCTGGTCCGGGTCGAAGGCGGTGTCGCCGGTGAGCTCCTGCCAGAGCCCGCGGTAGGCGTCGATGAACTGGTGCGAGGTGGCCACCGGATCGACGTCCTCGTCGATCATCCCGCCTTCCATCAGATCCATGAGCTCGCCGGCGATGTTCACCTGGGCGACGTCGAGGTCGTATTCGCGCTGGCCGGACGACAGCTCCGGGTGCAGCTCGCCGGTCTCGGCGTCGACCAGATAGGCGGCGAACTTGCCGGCGTCGCGGCGGAAGAGCGTGTTCGACAGCGAGACGTCGCCCCAGTAGAAGCCGATCAGGTGCAGCTCGACCATCAGCAGCGCCTGCGCGTCGATGAGTCGGTGCAGCGTCTCCTTGCGCATCATCTGGTTGAACACGGCGCGGTAGGGCAGCGAGAAGCGCAGGTGTCTGGTCACCAGCGCCGGCGTCAGCTCCGTCCCGTCCTCGGCGGCGCGGCCGTTGACCTCGGCTACCGGCTTCACACAGGGCGCGCCCAGCCGTCCCAGACGGCGCAGCATCCGGTACTCGTGCCGCGCGGCCCGCTCGGAGGTCTCCTTGATCGCGATCACCGATCCGCCCAGATAGGCGAAGCGGACGATGTGCCGCGAGATGCCGCGGGGCAGTGCGGCGATGACATCTTCGGGCCATTCCTGCAGCGGCAGCTGCCACGGCAGATCCAGCAGCTCCTGGGGGATGGTGCCCGAGGCGGTCAGGCTCAGACCGGGGGCGGTGGTCACAGGGTGCTCCTCATGCGCCCGGCGCGGTGCCGGGCCGGGTCGGTGTCGAGCGGGGACGGGTGTCCGCCCCGCGGGCCTCGGCCGGCGCGGCGAGCGCGGCGAGCACGGCGGCCAGCTCGCCCGGGGCCGCGATCCGATGGTCGGCCAGGGTCTCGCCGGCGCCGACCTTCACGCCGACGTCGTCGTCGCCCAGCACGGCGAAGCCCTGCTCGTCGGTGACGTCGTCGCCGGCGAAGAACACCGCCGCGGCGCCGGTGCGCTCACGCAGCGTGCCGATGGCCTCGCCCTTGGTCGCGTGCACGACGGGGACCTCGACGACCATCTTGCCGTCCTTCGGATGGGCGCCGTCGACGGCGGCCGCGGCCTCGCGGGCCTCGGCCAGCAGTGCCTCGGCGGCCGCGGCGTCGGCGACGGCGCGGACGTGCAGCGCCGCCCCGGCCGGCTTGCGCTCGACCAGCGCGCCGTCGATCCGGCCGGCCAGGTTCTCGAGCAGCTCGAGGACCTGCTCGCGGGTGCGCCGCTGGGCGGCGGTGAGCCGCAGCGGCGCGGCGTCGGCGCCGAGATCCTGCTCGGCGCCGTGCGAGCCCACCAGCAGCACGCCGGCCGGCGGCGCGGCCAGCGCGCGCAGCTGCTCCAGCGGCCGCCCGGAGACATAGGCGACGACGACGTCGTCGAGCGCGGCCAGTCGCTCGACGGCAGCGGCGTTGGCCGGCACCGGGGCGACGGCGGCGGGGTCGTCGGCGAGCTCGGCCACGCAGCCGTCGAAGTCCAGACAGACCAGCACCGGCCGGCGGGCGGCCAGCGCCTCCACCGCAGTGCGGAGCGCCTCGGGCAGCTCGCGCGATGCGTCGGGGGCCGCGCTCATCGTGCCGCGGCCTTCAGATCGGCCAACCGGCCCAGGAAGTCCCGGGCCCAGCGCTGGACGTTGTTCGAGACCACCTGCCGGCGCAGGCTGCGCATCCGGCGGCGGGCCTCGGCGGGTTCCATCGTCGCGGCGGTGACCATCGCCGCCTTGAGCTCGTCGACGTCGTGCGGGTTGATCAGCAGCGCCTGGCGCATCTGGTCGGCCGCTCCGGTGAACTCGGAGAGCACCAGCACGCCGGTGCCGGACTTCCGCGCGGCCACGTACTCCTTGGCCACCAGGTTCATCCCGTCGCGCAGGGCGGTGACCAGCATGACGTCGGCGGCCAGATAGAGCGCCACCATCTCCTCCACGGGATACGAGTGGTGCAGATAGCGGATGGCTGTGTGGGCCAGCGTGTCGAACTCGCCGTTGATCCGGCCCACAGCCCCTTCGATCTCCTCGCGGAGCAGCCGGTAGGACTCCACTCCCTCGCGGGAGGGGCTGGCCACCTGGACCAGGCAGGCCTGGCCGACGGAGAGATCGCCGTCCTGCAGCAGCTCCTCGTAGCCCTTCATCCGGTGGCGGATGCCCTTGGTGTAGTCGAGCCGGTCCACGCCGAGGAAGACCGTCTCCGGATCGCCCAGCTCCCGGCGGATCTGCTGCGAGCGGGCGATGATGTCGGGCCGCTCGGCCAGCTCGACGATCTTCTGCGTGTCGATGGAGATCGGGAAGGCCCGCGCTTCGGCGATGCGGTGCTCGCCGTCCTCGGCGGCCGGGGCGGACAGCCGGCGCGCGGCGGTGCCGCGGGAGGGGTCGGCGTCGAATCCGACCAGCGGCGAGCCCTCGTCGGTGGCGCGGGAGCCGACGGGCACGTGGATGCGGTCGGACTTGATGTAGTGGCCCAGCCGGTGGCGGACGACCCGCTGGAAGTTGCGCGCATCGGACTCGCGCTGGAAGCCGATCAGATCTGCCCCCAGCACTCCGCGCAGCACCGAGTGCCGCCAGGGCAGCTGGGAGAACAGGCCCGGCGGCGGGAACGGGATGTGGTTGAAGAAGCCGATGGTCACGTCAGGACGCAGCTCGCGCAGCATCTGCGGCACCAGCTGCAGCTGATAGTCCTGCACCCAGACGGTCGCGGCCTCGGCGGCGACGCCGGCGGCGGCCTCGGCGAAGCGGCGGTTCACCCGGCGGTAGGCCTCGAACCAGTGGCGATGGAACTCCGGGCGGGCGATGACATCGTGGTAGAGCGGCCACAGCGTGGCGTTGGAGAACCCCTCGTAGTAGTCCTCGACCTCCTGGCCGCCCAGCGGCACCGGCACCAGGTGCATGTCGGCATGGTCGAAGGGCTCGAGTTCCTCGTCGGCGGCGCCGTGCCAGCCGACCCAGGCGCCGTCGGACTCGGCCATCACCGGCGCCAGGGCCGTGACCAGTCCGCCGGGGGAGCGGCGCCATCCGGTGGTGCCGTCCTCGTCGGTCACCCGGTCGACGGCGAGCCGGTTGGCCACCACCACGAAGTCGTAGCCGTGCTCGTATCGGTCCTGCTGCGTCGTGGTCATCGTTCCGATCCCCTTTCCTCCCAGGGCGACGCCGGCCGAGCCGGGCGCGCCACCTCGGTGACGTCCGTCGCGGGCTCTGACGCCCAGCCTACCCGGAGGAGCCCCTCAGGCCGGTCCGTGTTCCGATCTCCGACCAGACACTCTCCGGGGTCCCGGCGGCGGCCATGCAGGTCGAGGCGCTACCCTGGCCCGGTGCCCCGTCGGCGACCCCGGCGGCGCCGGTCGCCCGACCCCGCTCGTGCCGGGGCGGGCGTGCGGTTCAGCACGGCAGAGCATCGTCCCAGACCCATCGGAGAGAACATGGCTCGCAACCAGTCCTCGGGCGAGAACGCCCGCGAAAAGGCCCGCAGGATCCAGCAGGAGCAACAGCGCCGCCAGCGCGGCGCCTCGGTGTTGCTGCGCGTCGGCGTCGTGGTGGTGGCGCTCGTCGTCGTCGCCGGCCTGACCTTCTTCGTGCTCAACCGCCAGGGCGACGGCGAGGACTTCTCCGCCTCCGAGGGCGCGGCTCCGGCCATCGCCAACGAGCAGGGCGGCATCACGCTGACCTCGGCCGCCGAGCTCGCCGACGGCGCCGACATGGGCGAGGTCGACGCCTCCGAGGTGCCCGGCGCCGGCGAGTCCGAGGCTCCCGTTCCCGGTGCCGAGCCGCGCGAGGAGGGCGAGAAGCCGCACGTGATCATCTACGCCGACGCGAACTGCGTGCACTGCTCGAACTTCGAGACGTCGCAGGGCCAGCAGATCCAGCAGTGGCTGGAGGACGGCGACATCACCGTCGAGTACCGGATGGTGGGCATGCTGGACGGCAACTCCACCACCAACTACTCCTCGCGCGCGGCCAACGCCATCACCGCCATGGCCGTGGAGTCGCCGGAGAACTACCTGCCGTACCTCGAGCAGGTGCTGGCGCACCAGCCCGAGGGCGAGCTGTCGAACGACGAGCTGATCAGCATCGCGCAGGACGACTACGGCGTCGACCTCTCCGGACCCGTGGAGGACAACACGTACCGGGCCTTCGTCACCTACACCACGAACCAGGCCGCCGAGGTCGGGGTGCAGGGGACTCCGACGATCTACATCGGCGACCAGAACTGGCAGGATTCCGAGCAGGCCTTCGGCGAGTGGGCCGGCGGCTTCGTCGAGGAGTATCGTTCGGAGACCGGCGACGGCTCGGGCGGGGACTCCGCGGAGAGCTCCTCCGAGGAGTGACCCTCGTCGGGGTCGGACTGGTCCCCGTGCGCGCGTCGCCGGTAGTATCGGACTCCGGCGATGCGCCGCGCCTCCTTAGCTCAGCAGGTAGAGCAGCTGTCTTGTAAACAGCAGGTCGTCGGTTCGAACCCGGCAGGGGGCTCCGCTGCAGCCCGTCCGCGCTCGCGGGCGGGCTGTTCTCGCCGTCGTCGCCCGGCCCGGAGCCGGACCCGAGTCGGGGTCGGCCGGCACGGTGCGTGCGCGCAGGACGTTCCGGGAATAGGGAACGGCACGTTCCAGTTGAGAGGGCGTGGAACGGACGCCGCCGCGCGACCGGACGCCGCCGCGTCCGGGCCGCGCGCACCCGTCGACACTTCTGACCGCATCGCCGCACCCCGGCTGCGTGCGCGTCCCGGCAGGACGCGCGCGGCCGGCGACCACCCTCGCCTGGAGGCCCCATGAGCGCACAGACCAGCCCATCCGACCCCCATGCGTCCGAGGTCGCGACCGACCGACTGTCCGCCGGGAACAAGCTGACCATCGGCGTGCTGCTGGTGTCGGCCTTCGTGATGATCCTCAACGAGACCGTCATGAACGTCGCGCTGCAGCCCCTGATGGAGGAGTTCCAGGTGGCCGAGTCCACGGTGCAGTGGCTGACCACGGCCTTCATGCTGACGCTGTCGGTGGTCATCCCCACCACCGGCTGGCTGATGCAGCGGTTGAGCCTGCGAGCGACCTTCACCCTGGCGATGAGCCTCTTCGTCGTCGGCACCGCAGTCGCCGGGGCCGCCGTCGGCTTCCCGATGCTGCTGGTCGGGCGCGTCGTCCAGGCGGCCGGCACCGCCATCGTCCTGCCGCTGATGATGACCACCGTGCTCACTCTGGTGCCGCTGCACCGCCGCGGCGTGGTCATGGGCAACATCGCCATCGTCATCTCCGTGGCTCCGGCCACCGGCCCGACGCTGTCGGGCGCCATCCTGCATGTCGCCGACTGGCGCTTCCTCTTCCTGACCATCCTGCCGATCGCGGCGGCCGCGCTGCTCCTGGGCCGGCCGCGGCTGGACGCCGACGGCGGCGGCGGGGCCGAGAAGCTCTCCGTGCCCTCGCTGCTGCTGGCGGTGCCCGGCTTCGGTGGTCTGGTCTACGGCATCAGTCAGCTGGGCGGCGGCGGCCACGGCGCCGGCGCGGCCGAGGGCGTCTCCGTCGACCCGATCGCCGTCGTCGTGCTGATCGTCGGCGCGGTCTTCCTGGCGGCCTTCACGCTGCTGCAGATCCGGCTTCAGAAGCACGGCACGGCGCTGCTGAACCTCCAGCCGTTCCGCTACAGCATGTTCACCCGGTCGCTGCTGATGATGCTGCTGATGATGATCGCGCTCTTCGGCGCGCTGATCATGCTGCCGCTCTACCTGCAGACGGTCCGCGGGATGGACACGCTGCAGACCGGGCTGCTCATGCTGCCCGGCGGTCTGCTGATGGCGCTGCTGGCCCCGGCCGTCGGCCGGCTCTATGACCGTGTCGGTCCGAAGCCGCTGGTCGGCCCGGGCGCCTCGCTGCTGGTGATCGCGATGTTCCTGCTGAGCCTCCTCGGCGCCGAGAGCAGCGTCTGGCTGGTCCTCGGGCTGCACCTCATGCTCAGCCTCGGCCTGGCGTTCCTCTTCACCCCGGCGTTCACCACGGCGATGAACCCGCTGCCGCAGCCGCTGTACTCGCACGGTTCGGCTCTGCTGAACACGCTGCAGCAGCTGGCGGGCGCCACCGGCACTGCGCTGCTGGTCGCGGTGATGGGGCTCGGCGCGGCGGCTGCGGCCTCCGGCGGGGCCGCGGCGGACGAGGCGCAGATCGCCGGATTCCAGACCGCGTTCCGGACGGCGTCGATCATGAGCATCGGCACGCTGCTGCTGGGACTGACGCTGCGGGCGACCGAGGAGTCGCCGGCTGACGAGTCGTCCGAGGTCGGGTCCTCGGGGGAGTCCGTCGAGGGTGAGCCCGGTTCGGGGGAGGGCGTCGCCGAGCAGGTGCGCTGACCGGTCGCAGGCCGTGCGGCGGCGGGGCGGCGACAGGGCAGAGACAGGGCCCGGCAGGATGTGCTGATCATCCTGCCGGGCCCTGGCCGTGTCGTCGGCCGGTCTCCCGTCGGGGAGCGCGTCGGCCGGGAATGCGCGGAGGTCCGGCATCTCCGTCGCTGACGGTGAGCATCCCGGGTGGGAATGGGGCCCGCCCGCACCGAGCGGGCCCCGTCGCACCCAAGTGAGATCTACCTTAGCGAGTGGTCATCCGATTACGCAATGCCTCTGTGCTGAAATCCTGGCATCGCGTGGACGCTGTTTTGTAGTTCGGGGAGACGTAAAGGGTTAGTCTGTGATGTGTGACATAGTCCGCGGACTCGTTCCGCGCGATCCTCGACGTCGAAGGAGCCGGTCATGTCCCTGCCGTCCGTCGCCCGCCGCCTCGTCGGAGCCTCCGCGCTCGCCGGCCTGCTCGCCCTCGCCGCGACGCCGCCGTCGTCGGCCGCGGCGACCGCCGGCTACGGCCCGCCCGACGGGGGCGCCGTCGACCCGGTCGCCGACCCGGTGGTCGCTGCCCAGGGCGAGGGAGAGGTCGCGGCGCTGACCTTCGACGACGGCCCGAATCCCGACACCACCGGCGCGCTGCTGGACTATCTGGACGAGCAGGACGTCACCGCGGTGTTCTGTGTGATCGGGCAGAACGTCGAAGCCCCCGGCGGGGCCGAGCTGCTGCGTCGGATCGCCGACGCCGGGCATGTGCTCTGCAACCACAGCACCGGATACGCCGACATGGGCGACTGGGCGCCGGAGCAGGTGCGCGCGGACCTGACGGAGAACCTGCGCATCATCCGCGAGACGCTCGGCGATCCGACCGCCGAAGTGCCCTACTTCCGCGCGCCGAACGGCAGCTGGGGCGCGACGCCGGAGGTCGCCGTCGAGCTGGGCATGCAGCCGCTGGCGGTGGCCCACGTGATCTACGACTGGGAGACCCAGGACGTCGACGTGCTCACCTCGAACCTGCGGGCGGCGATGGTCCCCGGCGAACTGGTGCTCGCCCATGACGGCGGCGGGGAGCGCGGCGGCACGCTGCAGGCGGTGCGCACGGTGGTCTCCGAGCGGCTGGCCGCCGGCTGGGATTTCACCCTGCCCGAGGGAGTTCCCGCCGACGGCGCGATCGGCCCGGGCTTCTCGAGTCCGCCGGTCGACGTGCCCGGACGGGGGGCTCCGGGCTCGCCGGGCTCGCCGGGCTCGCCGGGCTCGCCGGGGATGCCGGGTGCGCCGGGAGGGCCGGCGGTGCCGGCGGCGCGCGGCTGACCTCAGCTCGCGCCGAGCAGGCGCAGCCCTG
>NZ_AFRW01000082.1 GCF_000220985.1 Nesterenkonia sp. F | reverse complement strand
GCGTGAGCACGACATCATCGAGGACGCGGTCGCCGAGCATTCGGCGAGTTCGGCCGGGCCCGAGGGGGAGGCGTCGCGGCCGCAGACGTCCTGGCTGCCGCATGCCGACGGGCAGTCGATCGCGCGGCCGGGTGCGGGGCACACGGCCTCGGCGCCGTCTCCGGCGGAGCCTGACGTCGAGGATCGTCGGCTGGCCGCGCAGAGCACCGAGGACGAGCCGCCGGTGGTCGACCCGTCCCCGGGCTCGACCCAGGGACGGGGGCCCGCGCCGGACCCCCGGCTGCAGGCTCGGCGGCGAGCTGCACGCCCGATGACCGGGCGCGAGGGAGGCGTCGACGTTCCAGAGCCGACGTCGTCCTCCTCGCAGGCCACCGACGAGGACGCCCGCCGCACCGCCGATCAGCTGGGCGGACGCCGCTCGATCTGGCGCCGTCTGAGGAGGAAATGATGCACCGACTGATGCACGTGCTCGGCGAGACGCTCGCCTCGCTGCGACGCAACGTCGCCATGGTCGCCTCGGTCGTGCTGGTCACGTTCATCTCGCTGACCTTCGTCGGCTCGGCGGCGCTGATGCAGACCCAGGTCGATCGGATGACCGACGAGTTCCACGATCGTCTCGAGGTCTCGGTCTTCCTGTGCACCGAGAACTCGCCGGAGTCCTCGTGTCCGACCGGGGCGGTCAGCGACGATCAGCGGGCCGCGCTGGAGCAGTCGCTCGAGGAGGGCGCGGCCAGCCAGTACGTCGACAGCTACCGCCATGAATCCCAGGAGCAGGCGCTGGAGAATTTCCAGGCCTCCCGGGACGCGGCGTCTCCGTCGCTCGAGGTCGGCGACATGCCTGAGTCCTTCCGCGTGCTGCTGGTGAACCCCCAGGAGTACGAGGTGGTCACCGAGCTCTTCTCAGGTGCCCCCGGCGTGGAGACAGTCGCCGACCAGCAGGAGGTCATGGACCAGGTCTTCGCGATCCTCGACGGGATGACGCTGGTGGCCCTGGTCGTCGCCGTGGTGATGATCGTCTGCGCGGTGCTGCTGGTCTCGACGACGATCCGACTCTCGGCCTTCAGCCGGCGGCGGGAGACCGGCATCATGCGTCTGGTGGGCGCCTCGAAGGCGATGATCCGCACGCCCTTCGTCCTGGAGGGCGTGGCGGCGGCGCTCCTCGGCTCCCTGCTGTCCTGCGCGGCGACCTGGGTGGTCGCCGAGCACCTGATGGGGGAGTGGCTCGACCAGCAGATCCCGGCCATCCAGTTCATCGACGGCTCCGCGGCCTGGATCGTCATGCCGGCGCTGCTGCTCATCGGCATCCTGCTGGCGGTGCTCTCCTCCTGGGTGACGGTCCGGCGGCACCTGACGGTCTGAGCCGGCCGCGCGGCGTCCGGGCTCGTTCCAGAGGTGCGGCCGGCCGAGGCCGCCGTCGGGGCACCCGGAATATTGTCGGATCGAGCGCCGTTGGCATACACTGGAGTACCTGCCCGATGGGGAACCGGAGGGCAGGGGACGGTTCTTGACAACCGCATATGGGGACGATCGGTTTCGACGATCTGAGTTGAGCATGGGGAAGCGGGCCGAGGATGTAGAGTGCCCTCGTAAAAACCCCTCTGCAACCCAATAAGTGCCGATTCTAAGCGCACTGACTTCGCCCTCGCTGCCTGATAGCAGCGACGCGAGTCTGTCAGCCTGAGTTCGCTGTCGACTCAGTGCCTGGCATCAGCTAGATAGCCACTGGACGCCGTCCTCGTCGTGGGGACGTCGCTCGACAATCACACGACTGGGCCCGGGCCATCCACTCGTCTGCATGATGGATGGGGCCGAGCAACACCCGATGCGCAGACTGCGCCCGGAGAAGTCCATGCGAATCCAGATCGGACGCGGGTTCGATTCCCGCCGTCTCCACCGTGTGACATGCCGGGGCATCGAGTCATCGATGCCCCGGCATCTCTGTGTCCGGGCGCGGGCCGAGCAGGTGCGGAGGGGTCTCGCGGGCGCGGTCACCCGTCGACGGCCGTCGGCGTCCAGGACCCGGGACGGAGCAGCGCGGACTTCAGTCGATGCCGAGGTTGCGGTAGCGCATCGCCCGCTGCGCGTCGCGCTCGTCCTGCTTGCGGCGCAGCGTCTCGCGCTTGTCGAACTCGCGCTTGCCGCGCGCGATGCCGATCTCCACCTTGGCCCGGCCGTCGGAGAAGTAGAGCTGCAGCGGCACGATCGTCATCCTGGAGGACTCGATCTGCTGGGAGATCTTGGCCAGCTCCTTGTGGTGCAGCAGCAGCTTCCGCTTCCGGCGGGCGCTGTGATTGGTCCAGGTGCCGTTGAGGTACTCGGGGATGTGGACCTGCTCGAGCCAGAGCTCGCCGGACTTCGAGAAGGCGGCGAAGCCGTCGGTCAGCGACGCCTGCCCCTCGCGCAGCGACTTCACCTCAGTGCCGGTGAGCACCAGGCCGGCCTCGTACCGGTCCTCGATGTGGTAATCGTGCCGGGCGCGCCGATTGGTGGCCACGACATGGTTGTTCGGGTCCTTCGCGGCCTTGTTGCGGGCCTTCTGCTTGGCCTTCGTCGCCATGTGCCACCTCCTCCGGGCTGCGTGGTGCCCGCCGCGGGTCGGGCGGCGGGGATCCGGGCCCGGGGCGACGGCGCGCCGTCGGGCCGACTGCCCATGATACACCCGCGGCGCCCGCACACGCCCGCGGCCGGCTCAGCCCAGCAGCAGCCGGGCCGTCGCGATCCCGGCCGCCGCGCCGGCCCCTCCGCAGAGCACGTGCACCGCCCAGAGCCCGGCGGCGGCGAGGCGCCGGCCGGCGACCCACCGCTCGGCCGCGCGCAGCGAGACGGTCGCGAACGTGCTCAGCGCGCCGAGCAGCCCGGTGGCCAGGGCGACCAGCAGCGGGCCGTCGTCGCCCCGGGCGCCGCGAGGGCCGGTTCGACGGTGATCCAGCCGTAGATGAGCCCCAGGGCCAGGCAGCCGACGGTGTTCGCCAGCAGGATGCCGAACGGCAGCAGCCGGTCCAGCAGCAGACGCAGCACCGCGCCCAGCGCGCCGCCCAGCCCGACGCCGAGGACGACGGCGATCGTCATCTCCACGCTCATCGGACACCTCCGGTGCGCCGGGCGCCGGGACGCGGCGGGCCCACGGCCCCGAAGATCGCCCGGCCGACGGTGATGCCGGCGGCCGCGGCGGCCGTGCAGCCGAGGATGCTGATGAGCAGATAGGCGATCAGCTCGCCGGCGGCGGGATTGACGTAGGTCTGGGCGGCGAGCTCGTCGAACATCGCGCCCGGCACCGCGGGCATCACCGCGACGATGACCAGCGAGAAGGTGGTGTAGGAGCCCAGCAGCCCGGTGCCCAGCGTCGGGACGACCCAGCGCGGCAGCCGGTGCACCGAGGCCACACCGGTCAGCAGACCGAGCAGGCCGGAGCCGGAGAGGTTCACCGCCAGCGTCGTCCAGGGGAACTTCATGCTCTGCTCGGGGAGCAGCTCGCCCACAGTCAGTCGGGCCAGCGCGCCGACGGCGCCGGCGAGGGCGACCAGCGGCAGGATCAGGCGCAGCGAGGGCGCGGCGGGGGCGGAGGTCTCAGCATCGGGCACCGTCCCAGACTAGTACGACTCCGCCGCCGGTCCGGCGACGGGCACGCTCAGGCGTCGAGCGGCGAGACCCGCATGGCGTGGGCCAGCTCGTGGGCCAGTCGGATGCCCTCGCCCGCCGGGGTGCGCGCGACGACGACGTCGCCGCCCTCCGTCGAGGCCGCGGTCCGCACGGTGATCCGCGCGCCGATGTCGACCTGCTCCTCGGCGAGCGTGCGCAGCGCGTCGGGCACGGCGTCGTCGACCTGCTCCAGGCGCACCGCCGCCGACTCGGGCACTCGGCAGAGCCGCTCGGTCTCGGGGTGCTCCATGCTCAGATCCCGGCGGGGGATGGGGTCGCCGTGCGGATCGACGGCGGGCCGCTCCAGCCGCTCGTCGAGCCGGTCGATGAACGTCTCCGAGACCGCGTGCTCGAGGCGCTCGGCCTCGTCGTGGACCTCGCCCCAGTCGTAGCCGAGCTCGCGGACCAGCCAGGTCTCGATCAGCCGGTGGCGCCGGACCATGGCCAGGGCCAGCTGACGGCCCTGCTCGGTGAGCCGCAGCGGCGCGTAGGGGTGGTGGTCGACGAGCCCCAGTTCGGCCATCTTGCGCACCATCAGCGTCACCGAGGGGTTCGAGACGCCCAGGGTGCGGGCCAGCGCCGAGGCGGTGACCACCGGATCGTCCTCCCATTCGGTGAGGCCGTAGATCGTCTTGGCGTAGTCCTCCACCGAGGTCGTGGCGGTGTCGGTGCGGGTCGAGCGCCCCTGGGCGGAGGTGCGCGGGCTCATGGGATCCTTCCGCGAGACGGGCCCGGCGGGCGGGCCCGACGGGCATCGTGGCTGTGCTGACGGCGGCGACCGCCGACGCGGCCGTCGGGGCCGCGGCGGCGTCCTGCCTCCGAGTCTATCCGGCCGGGGCGCAGGAAGCTGCCCGAGCCCCTCCCGTCGGCTCAGGCCGCGGCGGCGGTCCGGCGGGCGCGCGCCAGGCGGGCGAGCATCCCCTTGTGCGGGGCGAACACATAGGCCAGGCCGAAGAGCGTCGACTGCACCAGCACGATGGTCCCGCCGGTCGACAGGTCCAGCCAGTAGCTCAGGTAGACGCCGCTGACCGCGGCGAACACCGCGCCGCCCGAGGAGACCATCAGCATCCGTCCGAAGGTCCGGCAGGTCAGCATCCCGGTGGCCCCGGGGATGACCAGCATCGCCACCACCAGGATGATGCCCAGCGTCTGCAGCGAGGTCACCGTGGTCAGCGCCAGCAGCACCAGCAGCAGCGCCGAGAGCCCGGCGGTGGAGAGCCCGACGGTGTGGGCGTAGGTGCGGTCGAAGGCCAGCAGGGTCAGATCCCGCCGGGCCAGCAGCAGCACGGCCGCGGTCGCCAGCCCCAGCACCAGCACCTGCCACAGATCGGTCCGCGAGGTGCCCAGCACGTTGCCGAAGAGGATGTGCTGCAGATGCGTCTGGCTCGGCACCCGCGAGATCAGCACCAGGCCCAGGGCGAAGAGCGTGGTGAACACGACGCCGATGGAGGTGTCGCGCTTGATCACCGGAGTGCTGCTGATCCCGCCGATGAGCAGCACGGCCAGCAGACCGAAGACGAAGGCGCCGGCCGCCATCGGCACCCCCAGCAGCTCGGCCAGCACGATGCCCGGCAGGATGGAGTGGGCCACCGCCTCGCCCATCAGCGACCAGCCCATCAGCACCAGCCAGCAGGAGAGCAGCCCGCAGACTCCGGCGGCGACGACGGCCACGGCCAGCGCGTTCTGCATGAAGGCGAACTGCAGCGGCGCGGCCAGGATCTCGACGATCAGCTCCACGGCGCCTCCTCTCCTCCGGAGGGGGCCGCTGTGCGGTCGTCGGCGCGGTCGTCGTCGGCCAGCACCGTGCCGAAGGCTCCGGCGAGGGTGGACTCGGTCAGCACCGACGAGGGCGGGCCGGCGGCCAGCACACGGCGGTGCAGCAGCACCACGTCGTCGGCGAGCTCGGTCAGCGAGTCCAGGTGGTGGGTGGAGACCAGCACTGTGGTCCCGGCGTCGCGGAGGGAGTGCAGCGTGGCGGTGATCAGCTCCTCGGAGCCGCGGTCGACGCCGGCGAAGGGCTCGTCGAGCAGCATCAGCGGCGCCCGCTGGGCCAGTGAACGGGCCAGGAACGCCCGGCGCCGCTGGCCGCCGGAGAGCTCGCCGACGGTGCGTCGGCGCAGCTCGGCCAGCCCGACCTGCTCCAGCGCCTCGGCGACGGCGGCACGGTCGGCGCGCCGCGGCCGGCGGGTCGGGCCCTGATGCGGGATGCGGCCCATCATGACCATCTGGGCCACGGTCAGCGGGAAGGTGTGGTCGATCGTGTCGTGCTGCGGGACGTAGCTGACCAGGTTGCGGCGTCGGGCCTGCTGGGGCGGCTTCCCGTGCAGCCGGATGGTGCCGGCCAGCGGGGCGCGCAGTCCCAGCAGCGCGGAGAACAGCGTGGACTTGCCGGAGCCGTTGGCGCCGACCAGCGCCGTGATCGTGCCGGCGGACAGCCTCAGGTCCACGCCCTGCAGGGCGAGGACGCCGGGATAGCCGGCGCTGAGCCCGGACACCTCGACCGGAGGAGCGGCGGGCGGGGTCTGGGTCATCGGTCCTCCTCGTCCGCGTCGTCGTCCGCGTCGTCTTCCGTGTTGTCCTGGGACTCGCTCGACTCCTCGACGCCGGCCTCCGCCCCGGAGATGATCAGATCCAGGTCGTGGCGGAGCAGCTCCAGGTAGCTGGGCACCGGCCCGTCGGGAGCGGACAGCGAGTCGACGTGCAGCGGCTTCCCGAGCGTCGCCCCGGAGGCCTCGGCCACCTGGCGCTGGGCGTCGTCGTTGACGGTGGTCTCGCAGAAGACCGTCGGCACCTCATGGGCGCGCACGTGCTCGATCTGCGCCTCGACCTGCTGCGGGGTGCCCTCGGTGTCCGAGTTGATCGGCCAGAGGTAGTGCTCCTCGAGTCCCAGGTCCTCGGCCAGGTAGCTGAACGCTCCCTCGCAGGTGACCACCTGCGCCGGCGAGCCGGTGGACTCCTCGACGGCGGCGAGCCGGGTGCGGGCGTCCTCGGCGATCTCCGTCAGGCGCTCGCGGTAGGAGTCCGCGTGGGCGGCGAAGACCTCCGAGTCCGCGGGGGAGAGCTCCGCCAGGGCCTGCTCGACGACGTCGACGTAGGTCCGGCCGCGCTCCGGAGAGAGCCAGGCGTGGGGATTGGTCGGCAGGTCCTCGGCCGCGGCCGGGTGGCCGGCGAGCCGGGTCACCGGCAGCGGGTCGACGTCGGCGGAGGCGATCGTCGACGGCGCCTCGGCATGGTCGATGAACTGGTCGAACCACGCCTCCAGTCCCAGTCCGTTGGTGATCACCAGATCCGCCTCGGTCGCGGCGCGGATGTCGCCCGGGGTCGGATCATACTCATGGATCTCGGTGCCGACAGGTGTGATGGAGCGGACCTCGACGCGGTCGCCGCCGATCTGCGAGACGATGTCGGCCAGCACCGTGAAGGTGGTCAGCACCACCGGGCGGTCGTCGTGAGCCCCGGATTCGCCGAGGCCGTCGGCACCGGCGGGTCCGCAGCCGCTGAGCAGCAGGGCCGCGGCCAGCAGCGCGGCCGCGGCGGGGCGGCGAGACCTGCGAGCGGACCGGCGGAGGGAGCGGGGAACGATCATGCCGACCAGTATGGTTTAGGCATGCTTAAAACAGCAAGGGGCGCGCCGTCTCGGAGGGGAACGTCTGCACACGGCGAGGACGGCGCGGGTGACTGCCGTCGGGCCTCGCCGGACGTCGTCGAGCCCCGCACGACGCCGCAGGACGGGGCCCGGAGAAAGTGGTCAGGAGAAAGTGGTCAGGAGAAAGTGGTCAGGAGGACGTGGTCAGGAGCGGCCGAGGCCGGTTCGCCCAGCCTCGTGCTGCGCCGGCTCCTCGACGGAGGCCGACGGCGCGGCCTCGGAGGGGCCCGCCCACGGCGTGGGGTCGTCTGGGGCCAGGGCGGCCAGGGCCGCCTCATGCAGCCGGCCGTTGGTGGCCAGGGCATTGCCGCCCGAGCAGCCCGGCTCGTCGTCCAACGAGGTGAACTGCCCGCCGGCCTCGGTGACGATCGGCACCAGCGCGGCCATGTCGTGCAGCTCCAGCTCCGGCTCGGCGGCGACGTCCACCGCGCCCTCGGCGAGCAGGCAGTAGGACCAGAAATCGCCGAAGGCGCGGGTCCGCCAGACCGTCTCGGTGAGCTCGAGGAAGTTCTGGCTGCGGCCCGCCGCGCGCCAGCCCGTCAGCGAGGAGTAGGAGAAGGAGGCGTCGGAGAGCGCGGAGACCTTCGAGACCTCCAGCGGGCGCGCCGAGGCCAGCGACCTGCCGGTGTAGGCGCCGCCGTCGCGGGCGGCCCACCAGCGGCGGCCCAGCGCCGGGGCGCTGACCACGCCCATCACCGGCTCGCCGTGGTCGACCAGCGCGATGAGCGTGGCCCAGACCGGAACGCCGCGGACGAAGTTCTTCGTCCCGTCGATCGGATCGATCACCCAGCGACGCGGACCTGACCCCGAGGAGCCGAACTCCTCGCCGTGGACGGCGTCGCGTCCGCGGGCCCGGCTCAGCTGCCCGCGGATGAGGTCCTCGGCCTGACGGTCGGCCTCGGTCACGGGGCTCAGATCCGGTTTGGTCTCCACCTCGAAGTCCATCGCGGAGAAGCGGGCCATCGTCTGCGCGTCCACCGAGTCGGCGATCATGTGGGCGAGGCGCAGGTCCTCGGTGTACGGGCTGGTCTGGTGGCGGTTCATGGGGACGATCCTAGTCTCTTCTCCTCCTGCTCCTCCGCAGATCCGGAGAGCGAGGAGAGCAGCCCGCGCAGCGAGGCCAGGCGCGCCGGACCGTGCTCGCCGGCGCGTCCGGCGGCGACCCAGGCGTCCAGCGCGCAGCCGCCCTGCGGGGACTCGTGGGCGCATCCCGGCTCGCAGTCGACCGAGCCCTGCACCAGGTCCCCGAAGGCGGCCAGGACGTCGTCGGGATCGACATGGGCCAGGCCGAAGGAGCGCACGCCCGGCGTGTCGATGATCCAGGAGACGCCGTCGGCGGAGTCGGCGTCCTCCGCGGAGGCGTCGTCCGCGCCCTGCGGCGAGGAGACCGCCTCAGGAGTCCGCAGGCGCAGCGCCACCGCCGAGGAGGAGGTGTGCCGTCCGCGGCCGGTGACGTCGTTGACGTCGCCGGTGGCCCGATCGGCGCCGGTGAGTGCGTTGACCATCGTCGACTTGCCCACGCCGGAGTGGCCGATCATCGCGGTGACATGGCCGTCCAGCAGAGCGTGTAGCCGGGCGACGGCCTGCTCGTCGAGCGCGTCGGCGTCGTCTCCGGGGCCGGGGCCCCCGTCCGCGACTCGACGGCGGGAGACCACCGTGGTCAGGCTCAGCTCCGCGTAGTGCGCGAGCAGCCCCGCCGGGTCGGCGGGGTCCTCGGCGAGATCCGTCTTGGTGATCAGCAGGATCGGCTCGATGCCGGCGTGGAAGGCTGCCACCAGCGCACGGTCGATGAAGCCGGTGCGCGGGGCGGGATCTGCGGCGGCGACGACGACCAGCAGCTGGTCGGCGTTGGCGACGACGACCCGCTCGGCGTCGTCGGTGTCGTCGGCGCTGCGACGCAGCAGCGTCGAGCGCTCCTCGATGCGCACCAGCCGGGCCAGTGTGCCCTCGCCGCCCGAGGTGTCGCCGACCAGTGCGACGACATCTCCGGGGACGATGGGGGAGCGGCGCAGCGCCTTGGCTCGCACCGCGGTGACCAGGCGCTCGCCGTCGCCGGAGCCGTGCATATGCACCCGGTAGCGTCCGCGGTCGACGGTGATGACCCGGCCCAGCTCGGCATCGGGATGGTCCGGGCTCTCCTTCGTCCGCGGGCGGGAGCCGCGCTTGTTCGGCCGGACCTTCACATCGGATTCGTCGAAGTCGGACCAGCGGCGGCTCATCGTCCTCCGTCCTCGCCCGGATCGCCGCGATCGACCGTTCCGTCCGGCTCGACGAGGGTGCGCCAGAGCTGCGGGAAGGTCGGCATCGTCTTGGCCGTGCAGCCGATGTCCTCGACCTCCACGCCGTCGAGCCGCAGCCCCAGCACTGCGGCGAAGGTCGCCATCCGATGGTCGGCATAGCTGCGCACCAGACCCCCGCGGGTCGCCGGAGTGCGGATGCTGAAGCCGTCGTCATGCTCGTCGACGGCGGCGCCGAGGCCGCGCAGCTCCGCGGCCAGCGCCGCGATCCGGTCGGTCTCGTGCCCGCGCAGATGCCCCACCGAGGTGAAGGCGGTCCCGCGGTCGGCGAGGGCGGCCAGCGCGGCGACGGTCGGGGTGAGCTCGGCGGTGCCGTCGACGACGCCGGGGGAGGTCACCCGCGGCGCGCCGGAGGCGTCGCGGCCGCCGCGCACCGTCAGCGTCTGCGTGGCCGTCCCGGCGGACTCGGCGGCGGATCCGGCCGAGGAGTCTGCTGCGGCGTCGCCTGAGGAGCCATCCTCCGCCGGCTCGTCGGCGAGCTCGACGGCGGCGCCGAACTGCGGCAGCAGCTCGGTCCAGCGTCGTCCGATCTGGGTGGACTCCCGCGGCCAGCCGCGCATGGTGACCTCGCCGCCGGTGGCCGCCGCGGCGACCAGGAACGGGCCGGCGTTGGAGAGATCCGGCTCCACGCGCACGGTGAAGGCCGGGATCGACGACGGCGCCACGCGCCAGACCGAGGGCTCGGAGTCGTCGACCTCCACGCCGGCGGCACGCAGCACCGCGACGGTCATCGCCACGTGTTCGGAGGAGGGCACCGTCGAGCCGGTGTGGCGCAGCG
>NZ_AFRW01000083.1 GCF_000220985.1 Nesterenkonia sp. F | reverse complement strand
TGCTCCAGCGCTCCGTCGACGTCGACGCCGGGCAGCACGGTGCGCAGCACCGGCACCGAGGACTCCGGGATCGCCAGCCGCACCGGCAGGCGGAAGATCGAGGCCTCGAACTCCGCCCGCGCGGCGCGCCAGTGCTCGACCAGCGAGAAGCCCTCCGGCCGTCGGACCGGCTCGTCGACGACGACGGCGTCGACGATGCGCGAGAGCCGGTAGGTGCGCACCGCAGCCTGATGGGCGGCGATCAGGTACCAGCGGTCGGTCTTGAGCACCAGCCCCAGCGGATCCAGCAGTCGGCGCACCGGCGGGCGTCCGGGGCGTTCGTAGCGCACCGACAGGCGCCGGTCCTGCCACACCGCACGGGAGACCTCGGGCAGCGCGGACGGACGCTCGGGGTCGGTGAACCAACGGCCGTGGTCGATGTGCACCCGCTCGGCCGCCCGCGCCGCCGCGCCGTCGTCGTCACCGGCCCCCGCGCGGCCGCCGCCGGAAGGGCGCGCAGCCGGACTCGCGGCGAGCATCTTCGCCCGGGCGGCCTCGAACTCGGCGGCCAGGCCGAGCTCGCCGGCGCCGGCCTCGCCGATCAGCAGCGCCTGGACCTCGACGCCGGTCATCCCGGTCAGCGGTGAGCGCCAGCCCTCGACGATCCCCACGCCGCCGGCCGGGCCGGTGCGCGTCCACAGCGGCACGCCGATCTCCTGCAGGGAGGCGAGATCCCGCTGGATCGTGCGCTCGGAGACCCCGTGCCGGTCGGCCAGCCGGGCCACGGTGGTGCTGCGCAGTCGCACGAGCTCCATCAGCACCGCGATCAGCCGTGAGGTCCGCATGGGAGGAATCCTAGGGATTCCCGACACCGATTGTCGTGGATCGGCGGCACGCTCGGACGGACAGCACTTCCGTGACCGACGAGGAGGCACCCTGATGACCCACGACGCCGAGACCGACCGCACCGAGACCGCAGCGTCCGCACAGTCCACGACGCCGGAGCCGCCGCCCGACCTGACCGGCCGCATCGCCCTGGTCGCCGGGGCCACGCGCGGGGCCGGGCGGGCGATCGCCGTCGAGCTGGGCCGCGCCGGGGCGATCGTCTACTGCACTGGGCGCTCGACCCGGGACGCGCCGTCGGACTACGGGCGCGAGGAGACCGTCGAGGGCACCGCCGAACTGGTCGCCGAGGCCGGCGGGACCGCGCATCCCGTCGTCGTCGACCATCTCGACCCCGAGGCGGTGCGCGGGCTGGTCGAGCGCATCGACGCCGAGCAGGGCGGCCTCGACATCCTGATCAACGACATCGGCGGCGAGGCCTACGTCGAGTTCGACGTCCCGCTGTGGGAGTATGACCTCGACGCCGGACGGCGGCTCTTCGACACCGGCTTCCTCACCCATCTGCACACCAGCCGCCACGCGCTGGGGCTGCTGATCCGGCGTCCCGGCGGACTGGTGATCGAGGTGACCGACGGGACGCGGGACTACAACGCCGCGAACTTCCGCGGCACGGTCTTCCTGGACCTCACCAAGACCGCGGTGGACCGGCTGGCCTTCGCCGAGGGGCACGAGCTGGCCGCCCACGGCGGGACGGCGGTGTCGGTGACGCCGGGCTGGCTGCGCTCGGAGATGATGCTCGACATCTTCGGCGTCACCGAGGAGACCTGGCGCTCCGCCGCCGAGGCGAACCGCGGCGTGCCCGACGCGGTGCCGCCCTATGAGTTCGTCATCTCCGAGACGCCGACGATGCTCGCCCGCGGGATCGCCGCGCTGGCCGCCGACGACGACCGCGCGGCCTGGAACACCCGCTCGACCAGCTCCCACGAGCTCGCCGAGCACTACGGGCTGACCGACGTCGACGGCTCGCGCCCGAACGCCTTCACGTTCATCCCGCTGCTGGAGACCACCCCGGCCGAGGAGATCGACGTCGAACAGCACCGGTAAGCGCAGGCGGTCACCATCCGTCGACGTCGCCGGACGCCTCGGAGTCCTCAGCCAGGGCAGCGAGCACCCGAAGCTGTCAGCGCATCATGACCAGATCGCCCCAGAGCAGCAGCCGTCGACGCAGGTCTGCGGGCTCTTCCCAGATGAGGGTGTAGGTCGGCCGGGAGCGTCGGTCCGCAGATAGACGTCGAGGTCTCCCGACGACGGAGGTTCCTACGCCATCCGTCCGAAAGACCTCGACGTGTCCGACGCTACCCCGCCGGCCGGCTTCGGCCGCCCTGACCTGACCGCCTTCGCTCGACTCGACGGCCTCGGTCTGAGCGTGACCGGGCAACGACTTGAACCGGATCGTGCGGTCCTCGCGTGCCGCGTGGTGGAACCAGATCAGTGGTGCCGACGGTGCGGCAGCGAAGGCGCTGCTCGTGACACCGTGATCCGGCGGTTGGCCCACGAGCCGCTGGGCTGGCGACCGACCGTGCTGGAAGTTGTAGTGCGCCGCTACCGCTGTGCCGACTGCGGACACGTGTGGCGCCAAGACACCAGCGCCGCGGCGGAGCCACGCGCGAAGCTCTCGCGCGCCGGGCTGCGGTGGGCGCTGGAAGGGATCGTGGTCGCACACCTCACCGTCGCCCGTGTCGCCGAGGGACTCGGGGTCGCGTGGGACACCGCCAACAACGCGGTCCTGGCCGAAGGCAAGCGGCTGCTGATCAACGACCCCACGCGGTTCGAGGGCGTGAAGGTCATTGGCGTCGATGAGCACGTCTGGCGCCACACCAGGCGTGGCGACAAGTACGTCACCGTGATCATCGACCTCACCCCGGTCCGCGATGGCGCCGGCCCAGCAAGGCTGCTGGACATGGTCGAGGGCCGGTCGAAGGCGGCGTTCAAGACCTGGCTCGCCGACCGCGACGACGCCTTCCGTGACGCGGTCGAGGTGGTCGCGATGGACGGCTTCACCGGGTTCAAGACCGCCGCTGCAGAGGAGATCCCGGACGCGGTCACGGTGATGGATCCCTTCCACGTCGTGCGCTTGGCCGGTGACGCCCTCGACAGGTGCCGGCGCCGGGTCCAACTCGCGATCCACGGGCACCGTGGGTTCAGGGACGACCCGCTCTACAAGTCGCGGCGCACGCTGCACACCGGCGCGGACCTGCTCACCGACAAGCAGAGCGACAGGCTACGCGCACTGTTCGTTGATGACGCTCACATCGAGGTCGAGGCGACCTGGGGTGTCTACCAGCGCATGATCGCCGCCTATCGCCACGAGGACCGGCAACGTGGCCGCGAGCTCATGGAGAAGCTGATCACCGACCTCAGCGCCGGCGTCCCCAAGGTGCTCACCGAGCTCACCACCCTGGGCCGGACCCTGAAGAAGCGAGCCGCTGACGTGCTCGCCTACTTCGAACGACCCGGCACCAGCAACGGGCCGACCGAGGCGCTCAACGGACGGCTCGAACACCTGCGCGGCTCCGCACTCGGGTTCCGCAACCTGACCAACTACATCGCCCGAAGCCTGCTCGAGACCGGCGGCTTCAGACCCCAACTCCTACACCCCCGATTGGGATGAGCCGGTCTGCGGCGCGGCGGCCGATCGGCGGGACGGCCATCATCGCGACCAGCCGCGAGCGTCCGTCCACCTGCGGCTCGATGCGATACACCAGCGTGATCGTGCCGAAGAGCGTCGTGGGAGCACCCGGCTTCATCCGCAGCGTCACCGAGCGGTCCGGGACCATGTCGACGAGCGTGAAGATGCTCATGAACGTCTGGCCAAGAGTCAGCTCCCGGCACCGCGGATCGGGACGTCGCGGGCTGCGACGCCCGACGTTGTCGATCCAGTCGTAGCTGTACGGAGCACGGCGCAGCTGGCAGACCCACAGGAACAGCGTGTCCGGAGCCGCCGTCGAGACCACTGCACGGGTCACGAGCCGGTCCTGCGGACTCCGCGGGAGCACGGCCAGGCTCTCCGCCGACGGCCGCGGGCCCCAGCCCCAGGGCAGCTCAGGCATCCGGCTGCTCCGCCGCCCGGATCTCCTCCTCCGCGTCCCGCAGGAGCCCCGGGGCGAGCCGCCGGTGGACGATCGACAGCGGCCTCCAGATCAGCGCCGCGCGGCGTCCGGTGTACTGCATCGCCGTCGTCAGCGAGACCTGATCCCGACGGGCCCTGACGATGAGATGACAGTGCAGGAAGTCCGAGGAGGCCTGCAGACGGATCGCCTCCTTCGCCCGTTCGACGACGGCGAAGCCGACCACAGTGTCCGGCGACGCGGTCCGCGCCAGGTGCAGGCGGAGCAGCCCGCGGAAGATGAGGAGCTGCCCGCGGTCAGGGGTGTCCCCGAAGAGCGCCCGCGCCCAGGACTCGGCACTCGCGGCAGAAGGCTCCTCCAGCGCAAGAGCGAACTCGTCGGCGTAGTCGGCCTCCGGCCCCGGGATCATCTCCCGGGCCGCGAGAGACGACGTCGGCGCCCACGACGGAGGTGACGGTGCCCATGGCACGCAAGCTACCGGCCGCTCTGCCGCGGGGCGAGTACTGTCGGCCCGCGGCGCGCGCCAGCACGTCGCGGATCGCCGTCGACAACGCCTCGCATCGGGTCGACTGTCACCGTCCGTCCCCCGCGCCGTCGTCGTGCTCCTCGGTGACCGTACGCTCCGCCCGGCCTCGGGGCGTGCGCGGGTGGTCGCGACGGTAGCGGACCGTCTCGATCACGAAGTAGGCCAGCGGCCCGAGGATCGGCACGCAGAAGATGAGCACCGTCCAGGTCACCGCCGCGGCCGGGCGGTGACCTGGACGGTGCTCATCTTCT
>NZ_AFRW01000084.1 GCF_000220985.1 Nesterenkonia sp. F | reverse complement strand
TGTCTCGCCTCCGATCAGGTGGGTCGCCGAGCCGGCCGGGACCGGCCCGTTGGGCAGGATCGAGACTTTGACCGAGCCGCCGGTGGAGTCGCCGACCATGTCCAGGGCGGTCTGGAAGTCCTCGAGCGGGTACTGATGGGTGCAGACGGTGTCCATGGGCAGCTTGCCGTCCTCGATGAGCTTGATCGCCGCGGGCCAGCAGTGCGGGCCCAGGTGGGCGCCGAGGACGTCGAGCTCCTTGTCGTCGGAGATGATCGACCAGTCCACCGAGGCCTTCTCCTTGAAGACCGAGTACTCGATGAAGCGTCCCAGCTTGCGCAGGATGTTGATGCCCTGGGCGACGGCCGAGGGGTGGCCGGTGGCCTCGATGTAGACGTCGGCGCCGTAGCCGCCGGTCAGCTCCTTGATGATCGTCTCGGCGTCCTGGGAGGCGATGTTGATGCTCATGTCCGCTCCGCAGGCCTCGGCGAGGGCGAGCTTCTCATCGACCATGTCCAGGGCGATGATCCGCAGCGGGTTCTTCTGCCGGGCTCCGGCGATCGCCGAGAGGCCGATGGGGCCGGCGCCGGCGATGACCACAGTGTCCTCGAACTGGATCGAGGCCCGCTCGACGGCGTGCATCGCACAGGAGAGCGGCTCGGAGAAGGCCGCGTGGTGGCCGGGCAGCTCGGAGCTGACCGGGTGGGTCAGGGCGCGTTCGGGGATCAGGACGTATTCGGCCATCGCGCCGTCGAAGCCTTTGAAGCCGAACATGTCGTGGGGCTCGCACATCCAGTAGGCCCCGCGGCGGCAGTAGAGGCAGTCCCAGCAGGGCACGATCTGCTCGCAGGCCAGCCGGTCTCCCATCGCCGCGCCGCGGGCGGCCAGCGCACCCTCGCCGGCGGCGACGATGGTGCCGACGAATTCGTGGCCGGGGATGCGGTCGGTCTCGGCCCAGGCGGGCTTGTGCTCTCCGCCCCAGAACTTCTCCGCGCCGTGGTAGCACTTCAGGTCCGAGGCGCAGACGCCGACGGCGTCGGTGCGCAGCAGCAGCTCGCCGGGTCCGGGGTCGGGACCTCGCGGGTGGTCAGGCGGTAGTCCTCGGGGCCGTGGACGACGACGGCGCGCATCGTCTCCGGCAGAACGG
>NZ_AFRW01000085.1 GCF_000220985.1 Nesterenkonia sp. F | reverse complement strand
CCAGCCTGCACCGAGGATCATGCACAGGTCGATGTCCTGCGGCGAGCCGACCACGTCCTCCTCCAGCATCAGGGCGATCTCCTCGGCGAGGGCGTCCTCGACGTCGCGCAGCAGCTGCTCGGCGGTCCGCGGCGCGTCGCCCTGCTCGAGCAGCGCGGCGGTCTCCTCCGGGATGGGGCGGGAGCCGCCGTCGTCGGCCGCCCAGATCTCGGTCACGCCGTGGTCGATGAGGCGCTGCAGGTTCGCCGAGACGTGGAAGCGGTCGCCGAAGGACGCGTGCAGCGACTCGGTGACGTGCTGGGCCACCGGCAGTCCGACCATCGCCAGCAGATCGAAGGGCGACATCGGCAGCCCCAGCGGCCGCAGGGCCGTGTCGGCGGTCTCGGCGTCGGTGCCCTCGTCGAACGCGCGCTGGACCTCGGACATCAGCCGCAGCAGCACGCGATTGACCACGAAGGCCGTGGTGTCGCGGGTCAGCACCGGGGACTTGCCCAGCCGAGCCGCCAGGGCGAAGGCCGTCGCGATCGGCTCGTCGGCGGTGCGCGGGGTGCGGGCGATCTCGATCAGCGGCATCTTCGCGACCGGGTTGAAGAAGTGGAACCCGATCACCCGCTCGGGATGCCGCAGGTCCTCGGCCATGGCGCTGACGGACAGCGAGGAGGTGTTGGTGGCCAGCACGGTCTCGGCCGAGACGATCTCCTCGAGCTCGGCGAAGACCTGCTTCTTCACCGAGGTCTCCTCGAAGACGGCCTCGATGACCAGGTCGCAGTCGGCGTAGACGGACTTGTCCGTCGCGCCGGTGAGCAGTCCGCGGAGGGCCTCCGCCTGCGACGACTCCAGGCGGCCGCGCTCCACGCGGCGGTCCAGCTCAGCGCGGATCCGATCCAGGCCCCGGGCGACCCGCTCGTCGTCGACGTCGGTGAGCACCACCGGCACCTGCAGCCGTTCTGCGAAGAGCAGCGCCAGCTGCGTGGCCATCAGTCCCGCACCGACGACGCCGACGGAGGTCACCTCGCGCGGAGCGGTCCCCGGCACGCCGGCGGGATGCTTCGCGCGCTTCTGGACCAGCTCCAGGAAGGCGTAGACGGTGTCGGCGAACTCGTCGGTGACCATCAGATCGGCCAGCGCCTCGCACTCGGCCTCGATCGCGGCGTCGCGGTCGCGCCGCGGCACCTGCTCGAAGAGCTCCAGCGCCCGCAGCGGCGCCGGAGCCGAGTCTCCGGTCTTCGCCGCGACCGCGCGCCGGGCCGTGGTCAGCGCCTGGTGCCAGGCCTCGGAGTCGTCGGCGTGCGCGCGGTGCTCCTCGACCTGTCGGGCGAGCTCCTCGTCGCCGGCGATGATCCGCGCCGCGAAGTCCAGCGACTGCCGTTCGAAGTCCTCGGCGTCGAGCAGCGCGTCGGCGAGCCCCAGCTGATGGGCGGCCGGTCCGCGCAGCGTTCGGTTCTCGGCCAGCGCATTGGTGAAGATCACCGTCGCGGCGTTCTCCGGGCCGGCGATCCGCGGCAGACGGTGCATGCCGCCCCAGCCGGGGATCAGCCCGAGGAAGATCTCGGGCAGGCCGAGCCCCTTCGCGCCGTCGGAGACGGTGCGGTGGTGGGCGGCCAGCGCGATCTCCAGACCGCCGCCGAGGGCGGTGCCGTTGATGAAGGCGAAGGTCGGCGCGGGGAAGTCCTCCAGCAGGGTGTAGGCCTGATGGCCCAGCTCGGCCATCATCCGTCCCAGGCTGCGGTCCTCGATGGCGTTCACCGCACCGAGGTCTGCCCCGGCGGCGAGATGCGGCCCCGTGCCGGTCACGGCCAGTCCGACGATCTCGCCGGATTCGGCCCGGGGGATCTGGGCGGCGATGGTCTCGCCGAGCTCGACGAGCGAGCGGGGGCCGAGCGTGGACGGGCGCCGCTGCTCACCGTTGTCCAGGCGGATCAGCGCCAAGGTGCCGGCGTCGTGGGGCAGGGCGACGTCCTCGGCGAGGCTGCGGGTGACGACCTCGTCGCCGAAGGCCTCGATCAGCGGGCGGTAGCCGGAGAAATCCGTAGTATGTGCCATGGCCCACATCTTACTGGCGGGTAACTCAGTCTGTCACCCGATGTTCCGAGCGGCCGTGTCGGTGGCGGCGGCCGGCTCGGCCCGGCCGGTCGGCGTCCCCGCAGCCGCCTCAGACCTCCTCGAGCGGATCCGGGTCCAGCAGTGCGACGGTGACCACGGCCGCGGTCTGGTCGACCTGCCAGCTGCGGGCGCCGAGCTCGGCGAGGCGATCGGCGACGGCGTCGAGGTCGATCTGCGCCGGCGGCTCCCAGCAGAGCTGTTTGAGCACCGCCGGGGTCAGCAGGGTCTCGGGCATCATCGCCAGCTCCTCGGCACGGGCCGCCAGCCAGGCGCGGGCTGTGCGGTAGCGCCGATAGGCGAGCGGGTTCCGGTCCTTCCAGGCCCGCGGGGGCGGCGGTCCGGCGCTGCGGCGCTGCAGCTCGGGCAGGTCCTCGGACGAGCTCCCGGCTCTGATCGCGCGCAGCCAGCGCGGGGCCTCGCGCTTGGCGGCCCGACCGTGGAAGCCCGGGGTGGCCAGCAGGTCGGGGACCGTGCGCGGCATCGCCGCCGCGGCGGCGACCAGTGCGGAGTCGGGCAGGATGTGGCCGGGGGAGACGTCGCGCCGCTCGGCCAGGTGGTCGCGCGCCCGCCAGAGCTCGCGGAGCACCGCCAGCCGGCGCGGGGACTTGATCTTGTTGATGCCCGAGGTCTTCCGCCAGCGATCCTTCCGCGGCACCGTCTGCGGGCGATGGGTGCGCAGGTGCTCGAACTCCTCGTCGGCCCAGGAGCGCTTTCCCTGCTCGTCGAGCATCCGGGTCAGCTCGGTGCGCAGCTCGACGAGCAGCTCGACGTCGAGGGCGGCGTAGCGCAGCCAGTCCTTCGGCAGCGGACGGCGGGACCAGTCGGCGGCCGAGTGCTCCTTGGCCAGCCGCACGTTCAACAGCGTCTCGACGACGGCGCCGAGTCCCACGCGCGGGAGTCCCGCCATGCGGGCGGCCAGCTCGGTGTCGAAGAGCCGGTGGGGGTGCATCCCCAGCTCGGCCAGGCAGGGCAGGTCCTGGGAGGCGGCGTGCAGGATCCACTCGGCACCGTCGAGCGCCTGCTGGATCGGCGCCAGCGTGTCGAACGGCTCCGGGTCGATCAGCCAGAGTCCGGAGCCGGCGCGCTTGAGCTGGACCAGGAAGGCTCGCTGGCCGTAGCGGAATCCGGAGGCGCGCTCGGCGTCGACGGCCACGGGGCCGGAGCCGGCCGCCAGAGCGTCGGCGCAGCGCTGCAGGCCCCGGTCTGTGTCTATGACGAAGGGCACACCCTCGGCCGGCTCGGTCAGCAGCGGCGGGAGCGTGTCCTCGGCATCCTCAGCATCCTCGGTGGGGCGGTCGGGCATCGAGTCGTCAGTTCCTCCTGAGGTGGGGCATGGCGACGACGCCGTCGGGCAGGGCGGGCAGGCCGGCGAAGGAGCAGACCATGTCCGCCCAGGCCTCCAGGTGGGCGTCGAAGCGGCGGCCGGTGGGCGTCCACGAGGCGCGCAGCTCCACCGTGTTGCTGGGGCTGCGGTCCTGCAGGCTGCCGAAGCTCTCCGAGAGGATCCGCGTGGCGGTGCCGCCGGCGTTGTGGTGCTCGACGCCGTATTGGCCCAGCGAGTCGCGCAGCCAGGTCCAGGCCACTGAGGCCAGCAGCGGATCGTTGCCCATCTCGGCGTCCAGCTCGGCACGGATGTAGATGACCACGCGGAAGGTGCCGTCCCAGGTCTCGTGGCCGGCGGGGTCGTGCAGCAGCACGAAGCGGCCGGCGGCCAGCAGCTCGGCGTCGTCAGGGACGGGCCCGGAGCCTCCGGCGCGCGTGCTCCGCGACGACCGGGCGGCGTGGGCCGGGTGATTCGGCGAGGGATGGTCGGGCGCCGTCGCGGGATCGGGCACCTCGGCGCGCAGCGCGACGGCGTAGGGCGCCAGGCGCGACGGCGCGGGGATCTCCTCGACCAGCGCCTCGCGGCGCGTGCGGGCGCGCCGAAGATCCCCCAGAGCGGTGCGGAACGGCTCCGGGAGGTCGTCGAGGCCGGGAGGGGAGGGCCGCGCCGGATGTCCGTCGCCGGCGCCCGTCCCGGAACCCGCTGGGCCGAGAATCGTCACGGAACCACCCTACGGAGGGGGTCAGCTCCGCGGCGCCAGGCGCGCCGCGGAGGCCTGTCGGGCGGTCTCCACGAGTTCGTCGATCTGTGCGTCGCGCGTGTCGAAGGAGCACATCAGCCGCGCCACCGGGGTGCCGTCGGCGGCGGCGTCCCAGGTGTGGACCAGGTAGCGTCGGCGCAGCTCGGCGAGGATCGCGGCGTCGATCTCCGGGAAGACGGCGTTGACCTCGGTCGGGCGGGAGAGCCGGATACCGTCGATCTCGGCCAGTCGGCGCCCCAGCTGCGCGGCCTGGGCGTTGGCCCGCTCGGCGTTCCGCCGCCAGAGGTCGGTGCCGAAGAGCTCCAGCAGCTGGGCGGAGACGTAGCGCTGCTTGCTGGCCAGCTGCATGGAGAATTTGCGGATGTAGTCGACGCCGGCCACCCGGTCGGGATCGATCACGACCACGGCCTCGGCGGCCATCGCGCCGTTCTTCGTCCCGCCCAGGCTGACGACGTCGACGCCGGCCTCGGCGGTGAGCTCGCCCAACTCGACGCCGAGGGCGGCCGCGGCGTTGGAGAGCCGGGCGCCGTCGACGTGGACGCCCATGCCGGCCGCATGCGCGCGCTCGGCGACGGCGGCGATCTCCTCGGGCGTGTAGACGGTGCCCACCTCGGTGGACTCGGTCATCGAGACGGCCAGCGGCTGGGCGGCGTGGACGAAGCCCGCCGCGCCCCGCTCGGCCTCGACGTCGTCGACGGTGAGCCGGCCGTCCATGGTCGGGCGGGGCAGCAGCTTGAGCGATCCCAGGCGCTCGGGAGCCGCGCCCTCGTCGGTGTTGATGTGCGCCTGCCGGGTGCAGATCGCCGCGCCCCATCGGGGGAGAAGCGCCTGCAGGGCGACGACGTTGGCGCCCGTGCCGTTGAACACCGGCAGCACCTCGGCCCGCGCGCCGAACTCGGCCTTCACGACGTCGGAGAGCTGGGCGGTGACGGGGTCGTCGCCGTAGGGCAGGGCCGTCCCGCCGCCGAGGCGGGCCAGGGACTCGAGGATCTCGGGGGCGACGCCGGCCACATTGTCGGAGGCGAAGGAGGCGTCGGGAGTCGCGTCGTCGGCGAGGCCGTCGGCGGGAACGTGTCCTGGGGTCATGCTCTGGATCCTAGACGCACCGGGCCCGGACTGCCCAGCGGGCCGCCGGACGGCCGGACTCCGCGCGCGGAGGGGGGGCGCTCATCTCGCTCCGGCCGTGGCGTCGGTCGATCGTGCCATGGCACGGACGGGGATGGTGGACGGGCCTCATGACGATGCCCATGCACGCCGTCCTCGTGGTCGGCGCGTCCTCGACCATGATCGTCGGCTTCTGGACCTTCGGCCTGTTCGGCGCCCTGGACGTGCTGGACGGCGTTCCTGCGGCGGCCCGGCTCAGCAGCCGGCGGAGAACCCCGTCGGCATCCAGGAGCTGTCCGGAGATCCACCGGCCTTCGGGCGAGAGGAGGAACGACACCACCGCGGCGATGTCTCGCGGCGACCCCAGGCGGCCGAGCGGATGACGGGGCGCCAGCGCATCGCGCAGCTCCTGGTCCATCCAGCCGGTGTCCACGGAGCCGGGGTCGATCACATCGGCGGAGACGCCCCCCGGGGGCCGAGCGAACTCGGCGACCAGGAGGAGGCTGGCCCGGGCATTCACCGTCATGTGCTGGTCGAAGCTCTCTGCGGTGGTGGTCAGCACGCCGGTCTGGACCTCGTGGGCGTGACTCAGCACGAGGCCGTCGAGCGGACCGTGATCCGCCGTCACCCGGTCGATGAGATCCGACGGGCCCGAGTGCGTCGAGAGGTCGCAGGGATAGTCGCCCCCGTCGAGGTCGCTGGTCACCACCCGCCAGCCGTCGGCGACGAGCCGAGGCGCGAGGCCGGCGGCGATGCTGGCGGCCCGGGCGGCGCCGGGGATCACTCGTCGGGCGAGTGGAGCCGGATGGACAGCGAATTGATGCAGTAGCGCTGGTCGGTCGGGGTGTCGAATCCCTCGCCGGAGAAGACGTGTCCCAGGTGGGAGTCGCAGCTGCCGCAGCGCACCTCGACCCGTTCCATGCCCAGACTGGTGTCGCGCAGGTGGGTGACGTTCGCCCCGGAGGAGGGCTCGTAGAAGCTCGGCCAGCCGCAGTGCGAATCGAACTTGGTCTCGGAGGAGAACAGCTCGGCCCCGCAGGCGCGGCAGGTGAAGACGCCGTCGTCGGTGCTGTCCCAGTATTCTCCGGTGTAGGCCCGTTCAGTGCCGCCGCGACGCAGCACGTAGTACTCCTCGGCGGTCAGCCGCTCGCGCCACTGCTCATCGGTGAGCCGACGGGTGAACGCCGCGGAGGCGTCCTGCTCCGGCGTCGCCGCCTGCTGCTCGTGCTGTGCGTGCTGCTCGCTCATCGTCATCGCTCCCTCTCGCCGCTGTCAGCTCGGATGTCGGACCCCGCGGGCGGGCGCACCCGCCGCGACGCGGCCGCATCCGGGGTCAACGCGCCGTCGACGGCATTGCTTCCCGGGGCCGGGATCGGATTCCACTCGTCGGCGCCGCCGCGTAGGCTGAGCGGGGAGCCGGCCGGGGGATGCGGCCGCAGGCACCGGTCCGGAGTCGGCTCCGAGCCGGTTCGGAGTATTCCGGGGAACCAGCATCGCAGCCGAGAGAGCGTTGGAGGCGCCGCCCATGGCATCGCGTGACCGTCGGTCGTCCGTCGCGGACTCCGTGGATCTCGTCAGAGAGCAGGCCGGCCGTGCGCGCCGCGGCGTCGGCCGGCTGGCGCGCAGGCCCGCCGCCGGCACCTCGCCGGCCGTCCGGAGCCCGATCGGGCGCCGCGCGTCGGCGGTGATCAGACGGGTGCGTCGTGAGCGCGAACCGCGCACGCCCGGGGTGCGCGCCGGAGTGCTGAGTGCCGGCGCGGGGCTCGGGGCCGGGCTGGCCGCGGCCGCCGGAGCCTCGGCGCTGGCCGGCTACTTCGCGCGGATGGTGGTCACTCCGGTCCGCGAACATCGCGAGGACCTCGAGATCCTGGCGGTGGTGCGCGGCTCGCGAGGCGACGAGGTGGTCCTGCCGGCGACGCCGGAGACCATCGTCGAGGGCACCTACGGACTGTTCTTCCACGGCGGGCAGTCGCACGCGCGGATCGGGGAGATCACCGCCTTCTCGCCCCGCGACGGGACGATCACCCGCCGGGTGGAGGAGATCTACCGCGGGGACCTGCGCAGCGCGGTCCGCGGCTGGTGGACCTCGGTGACCCACCCGGATCCGGACAGCGCGGGCTTCCCGAGCCGCGATGTGGTCGTCGAGCTGCCCGACGGGCCGGCCCCGGCCTGGCACGTGCCGCCGCAGCGCGCCGACGGCGTGCTCGCCGGGCGCGGGATCTGGGCGATCATGGTCCATGGCCGCGGCGGACGCCGCACGGAGGGCATCCGGGGATTGGCGGTGGCCGACCGCCTGGGCCTCGACTCGCTGCTGATCTCGTATCGCAACGACGGCGAGGCGCCCGACGCCGCGGACGGCCGCTACGGTCTCGGCGTCACCGAGTGGGAGGACGTCGAGGCGGCCGTGCAGCACGCTCTCGACCACGGTGCCGAGGACGTGCTGCTCTTCGGCTGGTCGATGGGCGGGGCGATCGCGCTGCAGACGGCCGACCGGTCCCGACTCGCGCCGGCGATCCGCGGACTCGTGCTCACCGGCCCGGTGGTCGACTGGATCGACGTGCTGGCCCACCAGGCCCGGGAGAACCGGATCCCCGACCGCGTGGGACGGATGGGGCAGTGGATCATCTCCAACCCCTCGGGAAAGCGTGTGACAGGACTGGCGGCTCCGGTGGACTTGAAGGCGCTGAACTGGACGGCGCGGGCCGATGAGCTGCATGTGCGCACCCTCATCCTGCACAGCGCCGACGACAACGTCGTCCCCTACGGCCCTTCCCGCGATCTGGCCGAACGGAGTCCGATGGTGAGCTTCGTGCCCTTCACCCGGGCGCGGCACATCAAGGAGTGGAACGCTGACCCCGAACGGTGGGAGCGCAAGGTCGCCGAGTGGACCACGACGCTCTTCACCGCGGACGCGCCGCCTCACCTGGCATCCACGGGCACCCTGCCGACGGTAGTCTCCGCGGAGTCGACCGAGCCGGCCGGGCGCTGAACCGCCGGCCGCCCCGGCGGCCGGCGGTTCAGCCGGCGTCGAGCGCGGCGACGTGCTCGCGCACGTTGCGCTTCACCCGGGCGAGCATCGCCTCCATGCCGCGCAGCCGCAGCGGGGTGATGGCTCTGGCCAGCCCCAGGCGCGCCGCGACGTCGTCGGGGGTCGCCAGGATCTGCTCATAGGTCAGCCCGTCGAGCCCCTGGTGAAGGATCGAGGCGAAGCCGCGGGTGGTCGGCGCCTCCTGCGGCGCGGCGAAGATCAGCCGGGCCGTGCGGGCGCCGTCGTCCAACTCCAGGGTCAGGTACAGCGGTGACTGGCACTCGACGACCTGCTCCATCTGCTCGTAGCCGTCGCCGTACTCCTCCGGCAGCTCCGGCAGCTCGCGCGAGAGCTCCAGCAGCAGCTCGAGCTTCTGCGGATCCTCGACGGCCTGGAACTCCTCGACGAGCTCGGCGAGCGGCGCCGGCATGGGGTCGGCCCCCGGCTCGGCGGCCGGCCCGCCGGCGGCATCAGAGTGCTGCGCGGCGGTCATCGGGCCTCACCCGGCTCCTCGCCGGCGGCGATGGGCAGCCGGACCGCATTGCCCCACTCGGTCCAGGACCCGTCGTAGTTGCGCACCTGCTCGTAGCCGAGCAGGTGCTGCAGCACGAACCAGGTGTGCGAGGACCGCTCGCCGATGCGGCAGTAGGCGATGACGTCGTCGGAGGTGCCCAGGCCGGCCTCGTCGCGGTAGATGGCCTCGAGCTCCTCGCGGGACTTGAAGGTCCCGTCGGAGTCCACTGCCCGGCCCCAGGGGACGGAGGCGGCGGTGGGGATGTGCCCGCCGCGCAGGGCGCCCTCCTGCTCGTAGCCCTCCATGTGGGTCCGCTCGCCGGAGTACTCCAGCGGGGAGCGGACGTCGACCAGGGGCTTGCCGAGGTGGGCGAGCACGTCCTCGCGGAAGGCCCGATGCGTGGCGTCGTCGCGCTCGATCACCGGGTAGTCGCCGGCGGCGATCTCCGGCCGCCCGGTGGTCATCTCACGGCCCTCGTCGGTCCACTTCTGCCGGCCGCCGTCCATCAGCCGCAGGTCGTCATGGCCGAAGAGCGTGAAGACCCACAGCGCATAGGCGGCCCACCAGTTCGACTTGTCTCCGTAGAAGACCACCGTGGTGTCCCGGGAGATGCCTTTGGAGGCGGCGAAGGCCGCGAAGGCCTCGCCGTCGAGGAAGTCGCGGGTCACCGGGTCGTTGAGCTCGGTGTGCCAGTCGATCTTCACCGCGCCCGGGATATGGCCGGTCTCGTAGAGCAGGACGTCCTCGTCGGACTCCACCACCACGACGTCGGCGTCGTCCTTGTGCGCGGCGACCCACTCGGTGGTCACCAGCGTCTCGGGACGGGCGTACTGGGAATGGTCCTTCTCGGCGGTCATGGAGCATCGCCTTTCGATCGGAGGCTCGAAGGGTCCGCCGCCGCGATCGGCGCGCGGTCGGCGCGCGGTCGGCGGACACATCTCCAGCCTAGCCCCGTCCGCCGCGGCGCCTCCAGGTGGGAGCCGCTCCTCGTCATCGGAGGTCATCGTCGAGGGCGCCGCCCAGTAGCATGGGGCGCATGCCGTCCGACGTCGCACCGCTGAGCCAGAGAACGCCCCAGGTCGGAGTGGGGGAGCTGCTGGAGGGGCTGACGCCCTCGTTCCGCTTCTCGCAGGTCTCCTTCGACTCCTACATCCCGGATCCCGACCATCCCTCGCAGGCCGAGGCGGTGGAGGTGCTGCGGACGTTCGCGACCACCGTCGGCCGACGGGGCGGCGGCGGGCTGCTCTCCCGGCTCTTCGGCCGCGGCGGGTCGGCCTCGACGACGCGTCGGTCCGCCGGGGTCTACCTGGACGGCGGCTTCGGCGTCGGCAAGACCCACCTGCTGGCCTCGCTCTATCACGCGGCCGAGGGGCCGAAGGCCTTCGGCACCTTCGTGGAGTACACCAACCTGGTCGGCGCCCTGTCCTTTCGGCGCACCGTCGACGTGCTCAGCGAGTACGCGCTGGTCTGCATCGACGAGTTCGAGCTCGACGACCCCGGCGACACCGTGCTGATGTCGCGGCTGATGCGCGAGCTCGCCGACGCCGGGGTCAAGCTGGCCGCGACGTCCAACACGCTGCCCGGATCGCTCGGCGAGGGGCGCTTCGCCGCCGCGGACTTCCAGCGGGAGATCCAGGTGCTGGCCGACCAGTTCGCCACAGTCCGCGTCGACGGCGAGGACTACCGGCACCGCGGGCTCCCGCAGGCCCCCGATCCGCTGCCCGCCGATCAGGTCGAGGACTTCGCCGCCCGGGAGTTCGCCGGGTCGCGGATCGCCGTCGACGACTTCGCCGCGCTGACCGAGCACCTCACCGCCGTGCACCCGAGCCGCTACCGCCAGCTGGTCGCCGACGTCGACGTGCTGGTGCTCCATGACGTCGAGACCATCGAGTCGCAGGCGCTGGCGCTGCGCTTCGTGGTGCTGGCCGACCGGCTCTACGACCAGGACGTGCGGATCGTCGCCTCCGGCAAGCCCTTCGACGCGCTGTTCACCGAGGAGATGATGGCCGGCGGCTACATGAAGAAGTACCATCGCGCCGTCTCCCGGCTGACGGCGCTGGCCCGGGCGGGTCAGATGGGCGAGCAGGCGCTCTGACGCCGCCCCCCCTGCGGGCGAAGCGGGGGCCGGGGCGCAGGCGTCCTGACCGCGGACTGAGACCGCGCGGGCTCGTCTCACGTGGTGGCCCCCTCGGCGCGGTCCGGTGCCCCGCGTCGGCGGCCCGGCGTAGGCTGGCCTCTGCAGACGGATGCTCGTCGGGCCGTCCGTCGGTCGACCCGACGCCGGGCCCGACGACGCTCGAGTTCATCGTCCGTTCACAGATCCCTGGTGAGATGTCCGGGCACAGCGCACGGCGTCCGGCGCCGAGCACACCTGGCGCAGACGAGAGGCGGAGGAACCATATGCACGACCTCGACGAGGCGCCGCGGGAGAATCTGCGGGAGTTCATCGACCGCCTGCGCAACGGCGGCTACCGCGTCCTGGACGGCCACACGCCGGATCCCGACCTCATCGACCCGCAGGGCAACGCCGTCGAGACCTGGCAGGAGAACTATCCCTATGCCGAGCGCCTCGACCGCGACATCTACGAGCTGGAGAAGTACCACCTGCAGGTGGAGCTGCTGAAGTTCCAGTACTGGGCCGAGGACTACGGGCTGAAGCACGTGATCGTCTTCGAGGGGCGCGACGCCGCCGGCAAGGGCGGCACCATCAAGCGCTTCACCGAGCACCTGAACCCGCGCACCGCCCGCGTGGTCGCGCTGAGCAAGCCGTCGGACCGCGAGCGGGGGCAGTGGTACTTCCAGCGCTACATCGACCACCTGCCCACCGCCGGGGAGATGGTCCTCTTCGACCGCTCCTGGTACAACCGGGCCGGCGTCGAACGGGTGATGGGCTTCTGCTCCGACGACGAGTACGAGATCTTCATGCGCCAGGCGCCGCAGTTCGAACAGATGCTCGTCGACGCCGGGATCCACCTGACGAAGTTCTGGTTCTCGGTGACCCAGAAGGAGCAGCGCACGCGTTTCGCGATCCGCCAGATCGACCCGGTGCGGCAGTGGAAGCTCTCTCCGATGGACTTGGAGTCGCTGGACCGCTGGGAGGCCTACACCGAGGCCAAGGAGGAGATGTTCCGGCGCACCGACACGGACCACGCGCCGTGGATCACCATCAAGTCCAACGACAAGAAGCGAGCCCGGCTCAACGCCATGCGCTACTTCCTGTCCCAGTTCGAGTACGAGGGCAAGGACCACGAAGTCGTCGGGGAGCCCGATCCGCTGATCGTGCGCCGCGGTCGCGAGGCGGTCGGCGACTGATCCGCACGCTCGCCCCCGTGCCGGGGCGGGGCACGTCGGGCCCGGCGCAACGCCCGCCCCACGAAGAGCCCCGCTCGGGATAGAGTGGGAGACGCTCGACGCCGGCGTGGGCGGTCCGCGACGGCGTCGCTCCGCCATGCCGATCGTCGGCCTCACCATCCGCCCCGCGCGGAATGAGGAGACCGCATCATCCCGGTGACCCGCCGGGACTAGGATGTTCAGCGACTGACCGGCGCCGCGTCGGCCTGGCACGGCCGACCGGCGTCGAGCACCGTGCACGACGACCGACGGCGTGCATGGACCTCGAACACAGACCTCGAACAAGGAGACTGCATGAGCGCCGACATCGGAGTGACCGGACTGGCCGTGATGGGGGCCAACCTGGCACGGAATCTGGCTCGGAACGGCTACACCGTGGCCCTGCACAACCGGTCGGTGGAGCGCACCGATGCGCTTCTCGAGGCCCACGGCTCCGAGGGCGAGTTCGTCCGCACCGAGTCGCTGGCCCAGCTGGTCGAGTCGCTCGAGCGGCCCCGCCGTGTGCTGATCATGGTCAAGGCCGGCGCTCCGGTCGATGCGGTCATCGACGATCTGCTGCCGCTGCTCGACGAGGGCGACATCGTCATCGACGCGGGCAACTCGTTCTTCGAGGAGACCCGCCGTCGTGAGGAGCGGCTGCGCGAGCAGGGACTGCACTTCGTCGGCGTCGGCGTCTCCGGCGGCGAGGAGGGCGCGCTCAACGGTCCGTCGATCATGCCCGGCGGCTCGGCGGAGTCCTATGAGACTCTGGGTCCGATGCTGGAGAAGATCGCCGCCGACTACAACGGCGAGCCCTGCTGCACCTGGGTCGGCACCGACGGCGCCGGTCACTACGTGAAGATGGTCCACAACGGCATCGAGTACGCCGACATGCAGGTCATCGGCGAGGCGCACGACCTGATGCGCAGCCTGGCCGGGCTGGAGCCGGCGGCGCAGGGCGAGGTCTTCCGCGAGTGGAACACCACCGACCTGGCCTCCTACCTCATCGAGATCACCGCCGAGGTCCTCGAGCAGGAGGACGAGCGCACCGGCCGGCCGCTGGTCGACGTCATCGTCGACTCCGCCGGTCAGAAGGGCACCGGCCGCTGGACGGCGATCTCCGCGCTGGAGGTCGGCTCTCCGGTGACAGCGATCGCCGAGTCGGTGTTCGCCCGCTCGATCTCCTCGCAGCGTGAGCTGCGCGCCGAGACCAACCGCGTCTTCAGCGACGGCGTGGACTCCACCGCCGCCGACGAGGAGTTCGGTCCGGAGTTCGTCGAGGACGTGCGCAAGGCGCTCTACGCCTCCAAGCTGGTCGCCTACGCGCAGGGGATGGACATGCTCGTCGCCGCCGGCGAGGAGTTCGGCTGGGAGCTGGACCTGAAGGCGATCGCCTCACTGTGGCGCGCCGGCTGCATCATCCGCGCCGATCTGCTGGACACCATCATGAAGGCCTTCGACGGCGAGCCCTCCAGCCTGCCGAAGAACCTGCTGCTGGCCGAGGAGTTCACCGAGGCCATCAACGAGTGCCTGCCGGCCTGGCGCCGGGTGGTGGCCGCGGCCGCCGAGCACGGCGTGCCGGCCCCGGTCTTCTCCTCCTCGCTGGCGTACTACGACAGCCTGCGCCGCGACCGTCTGCCGGCGGCGCTGACCCAGGGGCTGCGGGACTACTTCGGCGCGCACACCTATCAGCGCACCGACGCCGAGGGCACCTTCCACACGCTCTGGTCCGGCGACCGCAGCGAGGTGGAGGCCTGAGCCTGCCGCGCGACGAGCGAGGCTGAGCCTCGCCCATGACGAAGGGCCGGTCCCGGAGGTTGCTCCGGGACCGGCCCTTCGTCATGTCCGTCATGTCGACGCCGCGGCGTCGACTCGGCCGAGGGGGGCGCCGGCGCCGTCCCGCCGCGGACCCTCAGATGAACAGCGCCGGGTCCAGGGCGTACTCGGCCGGATCCACGGCCGGCTTCCGCTCCGTCTCGGTGCGGCTGCGCGCGTGGGCGGGGATCCCGGTGAGGATCGAGTGCGGCGGCGCGGACTTGACGACCACGGCGTTGGCTCCGACGGTGGATCCCTCGCCGAGCTCCACCGGCCCGAGGACCTTCGCACCGGCGCCGACGACGACGCCGTGGCCCAGCGTGGGGTGACGCTTGACCTGCTCGAGAGAGCGCCCGCCGAGGGTCACCCCCTGGTAGAGCATGCAGTCGTCGCCGATCTCGGCGGTCTCGCCGATCACCACGCCCATGCCATGGTCGATGAAGAATCGCCGGCCGATCTCCGCACCGGGGTGGATCTCGATCCCGGTGAGCGTGCGCACCGCCTGGGACAGTGCACGCGCCGGTGTCTTCAGCGGACGGCGCCGCCACATCCGGTGCGCCAGGCGGTGGGCCCAGATAGCGTGGAGGCCGGAGTAGACCAGCACGATCTCCGTGGAGCTGCGTGCGGCCGGGTCATGCTCGCGCGCGGAGTCGATGTCCTCGCGCATGCGCTTCAGGATGCCCACTGTCGATCGATGCCTTTCGGTCGGCGGTCGCGTCGGGGAACGTGCAGGAGGATCAGCCGCGGATGTCCTCGTAGAGCAGCGTCGAGATGTACCTCTCGCCGAAGTCGCAGGCGACGGTCACGATCAGCTTGCCCCTGTTCTCCTCGCGACCGGCGACCTCCAGGGCCGCCGCGATGTTCGCGCCGGTGGAGATGCCGCCGAGGATGCCCTCCCGGGTGCCCAGCTCGCGGGCGGTCTCCACGGACTTGTCGAGGTTGGCGGTCAACACCTCGTCGTAGATCTCGCGGTCGAGGATGTCGGGGACGAAGTTCGGCCCCAGCCCCTGGATCTTGTGCGGGCCGGCCGCGCCGCCGGAGAGGATCGGCGAGTCTTCCGGCTCGACGGCGACGATGCCGACCTCCGGCTTGTGCTCGCGCAGCTTCCGTCCGGCGCCGGTGATCGTGCCGCCGGTGCCGATGCCGGCCACGAGGATGTCGACCGCGCCCTCGGTGTCGCGCCAGATCTCCTCGCCGGTGGTGTCGTAGTGGACCTGCGGGTTGGCCTCGTTGGCGAACTGTCGGGCCCAGATGGCGTTGTCGGTCTCCTCGACGATGCCCTTGGCCTTCTCCACCGCGCCGCGCATCCCGTCGGCGCCCGGGGTCAGCACGATCTCGGCGCCGTAGGCGCGCAGCATGACGCGCCGCTCGGTGGACATCGTCTCCGGCATGGTCAGCACCACGCGGTAGCCGCGGGCCGCGCCGACCATCGCCAGGGCGATTCCGGTGTTGCCCGAGGTGCCTTCGACGATCGTGCCGCCGGGCTTCAGCACGCCGGCCTCCTCGGCGGCGTCCACGATGGCGGTGCCGATCCGGTCCTTGACCGAGCTGGCCGGGGAGTAGAACTCGAGCTTGACCGCGACGTCGCCGGGCAGGTCGGCGTCGAGTCGGTTGAGCCGGACCAGCGGAGTGCCGCCGACGGCCTCGGTGATGTTGTCGAGAATCGCCATGATGGAGTCGAACCCTTCCGTGCGGTGTGTCTGCGTCTCTGCGGGGACTGGCGGGGAAGCAGCCGTGCCGTCGGTGGCGCCGTCGGGCGCCGACACGGGTCGGGGCCAGCCTATCGGCTCCTCAGCCGACCGGCTGCTCCGTCAGCCACGGGGCGTAATTCCGGCGCAGCGCGGCGACCTTCGGATCGATGATGACCCGGCAGTATCCGACGTCGGGCCGGCGGGCGTGGAAGTCCTGGTGGACCGGCTCGGCCTCGAAGACCGCGCCGAGCGGCTCCAGCGTGGTGACGATCGGCGCGTCGTAGGACTGCTGCGCGCGTTCGATCGCCGCGTGCATCTCGGCGTGCTCGGCGTCGTCGGCGTAGAACATCGCCGAGCGGTACTGCGTGCCGACGTCGTAGCCCTGCCGGTTCAGCGACGTCGGGTCGTGCGAGGAGAAGAAGACGTCGTAGACCACCTCGACGGGCAGCACCGCAGGGTCGAAGGTGATCTCCACCGCCTCGGCGTGGCCGGTGGTGCCGGTGCACACCGCCTCGTAGGTCGCCGGGCCGGTGCCGCCGGTGTAGACGCTGCGCACGCGGACGACGCCGCGCAGCCGACGGGCCAGCGAATCCAGGCACCAGAAGCAGCCGGCGCCGAGGACCACAGTGCGTGCGGCCCCGGCCTGCTCGGCGGTCGGGGTCTCGGGCTCGGAGGGAGAACTCATGTCCGGTCCAACCGTGCCGATCGCCGCGGCATTCCTCGACGCGTCCATCGTGCCGCGCCGGCCGGCGACGCCGCGGGAGCCGGTCGCCGCGGCCGGGACCGCCTGCAGCCCGAGCGTGTCCCGGGCGTCGGGCCGTCGCGACGCGATACAACGGAGGGCATGGACACCACGCCCGATGATCAGGCCCCGGACCCCGCGACGCCTTCGGCGGGCTCCGCCCCGACGCTGCAGCAGGTGGTCGACCTCGCCGAGGAGCTCTGGCCCTCCGGTCTGGCCGAACCCTGGGACGCCGTCGGACTCGTCGCCGGTCGACGGGAACGACCGGTGCGCACCGTGCACTTCGCCGTCGACCCGGTGCGCGCCGTCGTCGAGGAGGCCTGCGACGCCGGCGCCGATCTGCTGATCACCCATCATCCGCTGCTGCTGCGCGGGGTGCACAGCGTCGATGCGGCCGGATACAAGGGCGAGATCGTCCACCGGCTCATCGAGTCCTCCTGCGGGCTGCTCACCGCGCACACCAACGGCGACTCCGCCGTCGGAGGCGTCAACGACGTGCTGGCCGGCATGCTGGGTCTGCAGGACGCGACGCCGCTGAAGCCCGCCGAGGACGGGCTGCCCCACGAAGGGCTGGGTCGCCTCGGCACGCTGGATGTCGGCACCACGCTGGGCGAGCTGGCCGGCCGGCTCTTCGGCCTGCTGCCGGCGGTCGCCGGGGGAGTCCGCGTGGCCGGGGACCGGGACGGCATCGTGCAGCGCGTCGCGCTCTGCGGCGGGGCCGGCGACAGCCTGCTCGACGTGGCGCGGCAGGCCGGGGCCGACGTCTTCATCACCGCCGACCTGCGCCACCATCCCGCCTCGGAGGCCCGCGAGGCGGTGCGTGACGGGCGCCCCTATCTCATCGACGTCTCGCACTTCGCCAGCGAGTGGCTCTGGCTGCCCACCGCCGCACAGGCGCTGCAGCGGGCGCTGGCCGATCGCGGCTACGATGTCGAGGTCGTGGTCAGCGGCATCACCACCGATCCGTGGGACTTCGTGCTCACTCCGGGCGGCTGAGCCCGTCCCCTCCGAGCCCTCGGCTCCGGCCGACCGCCGCTCGGACCCGCTGTCTGCGACGCCCCGTCCCGAGACACCCCATCTTCAGACACCCCATCCTCAGACATCCCGACAGGAGAACTGTGACCACATTGATCGTCGAAGCCGACGGCGGCAGCCGCGGCAACCCCGGCATCGCCGGATCCGGCGCCCTGGTGCGCGACCCCTCCGGGCGCGTGCTGGCGACCCGCGCGACTCCGCTGGGGAAGGCCAGCAACAACGTGGCCGAGTACACCGGCCTGATCGACGGGCTGACGCTGGCCCGCGAGATCGATCCGGAGGCCGAGGTCGACGTGCGGCTGGACTCCAAGCTCGTCGTCGAGCAGATGAGCAAGCGCTGGCGGATCAAGCACGAGGACATGAAGCGCCTGGCGGCCCAGGCCGCGGCGATCCTGCCGTCGGCCCAGGTGCGCTACACCTGGATCCCGCGGAAGGAGAACGGGGACGCCGACGCGCTGAGCAACGAGGCCATGGACGCCTCGGCCGCCGGCGTCGAGTGGGACCCGGCCGCCAGCCGGATCCGCCCGGCGGGCTGAGCGTCCGGCTGGTCATACCCAGCCGGTCATGCCCGACTGATCAGATCCAGCTGATGCGGGGTGCGTCCGGTCGCCGGGCGCACCTCCACCGCCCAGGCCGAGGCGGCGATCTCGGCGACGTCGTCGATCGACTCCGCCGGCCGCTCGGCGCGCAGCAGCATGCCGGTGAGCGTGCCGCGGGCGTGCTTGGCGAAGTGGGTGACCACCTTCCGCTCGCCGTCGCGCTCGGTGACGCTGTTGACCATCAGGGTCTGTTCCGGGGCCGCGCGATGGACGGCATAGGCCGATGAGCGGCAGTCGACCACGAGCTGGTCGCCGACCAGCGCGTCGAGCGGGTCGGCCAGGGCCTGCTTCCAGAAGGTGGACAGTCGGCCCGGGCCGTGCCCGTCGGGAGCCAGCGTGACGCCCATCGAGAGTCGGTGGGCCGGGATCGGGTCGCTGAAGCCGGTCACGCCGAAGAGCCCGGAGAAGATCAGCACCTGCTCCTCGGCGCGGGCTCGTGCGGCCTCGTCGAGCGTGTCGGCGTCGAGCGCGTCATAGAGCACCCCGGTGTAGAGCCGATGCGCGGGGGCGGTCGGCGCCTCGAGCAGCCGCATGTTGGCCGTCACCTCGCCCATGACGTTCGCTCCGACTCTGAGGACCTTCTGCGCGTCCTCGCGGGAGCTGGCGGACACCAGCGCGTCGAGGACCTCACGGCGGGGCTCCGCCAGCTCGGGCAGCGTCAGCGCCGAGAGATCGAGGGCGTCTCCGCCGTCGGCCGGCGGGGTCTTTCCTTCGGAGGGCGGGAGATGGATCAGCACCGGGACATCCTAGCGCGCGCAGGAGCCGGTCGTGACGGCGGACCCGGCGCCGCTCGTGTCAGCACCCGTGTCAGCGCTCGTGTCAGCACCTGTGTCAGCACTTGTGTCAGTGGCCCGTGGTGGGATGGTCCGTCGCGATCCCCGCGCCCGCACGTCGGAGACAGGAGCATCACCATGGCAGCAGCAGGGCCGACGAGGCCAGCACCAGGGACAGGAGCAGGCTCATGATGGGGCCCCACCATGCCGCCTGCGGGGCGGCGAGCTGGGTGCTCATCGCCGCCGACCATCACGTGCCGATCCGGCCGCCGGCCGAACTGGAGATCCCCGTCCTCCAGGCCGCGACGGCGGGTCTGCCCGAGACGCTGCCGCTGGGCTTCGGCCTGCTCGACGGCATCACCGACCTGGGCGTGCTGGCCGGAGCCGTCGTCGCCGCCGGCGCGGCCCTGCTGCCGGACGCCGATCACCACAACGCCTCCATCGCGCACTCGCTGCCGCCGGTCTCGGAATGGCTCTGCCGGGTGATCGGCCGGATCTCCGGCGGCCACCGAAACGGCACTCATTCGCTGCTGGGGGTGGCGGTCTCCATGCTCGTCGCCTGGCTGCTCTCCCGCCTCTCGGTGACGATCGAGGCCGGAACGCTGCAGATCGGGGCGGGGGCGATGACCGTGGTGCTGGCCTCCTTCGCGGTGAAGACCCTGCACTTCCTGCCCGAGGCCGCCCGGAAGGCGCCCTGGCTTCTCGGCCTGCTGCTGGGCGGCCTCGTCGCCGTCGGGCTGGGGGAGCAGGGCTGGTGGTTCGTCCTCGCCGTCGGCCTGGGGGCGGCGGTGCACATCGCCGGCGACATGCTCACCGACGGCGGCTGCAATCTGCTCTGGCCGGTCGCGCTCACCCCGCCGAGGGGATTCCGCCGTCTGCCGGTGCTCGGGGCGCTGTGGAGCAGCGGAGGCCGGATGGCGCTGCCGCTGCTGGGGCGCTCGGGCTCGGCGCGCGAGTGGATCGTCGCCGTGGCGGTCTCCGTCGTGGCCGCCGTCGGGATGCTCGCGGCGCTGGCCACCGCTCTCGGGGACGGGGCGCGCCTGCTTCTGGCCCGCTGAGAGTCCCGTCACCCGGGCCGGAGGCGGATCGGCGCAGAGCTGCTCGCTGGCGTACGATGGATCCCCGGGACGGGTCGACCGGGCCATCGCGCCGTCGCAAGGCCCCGCTGTCGCGCTGGACGTGACGAGCGGATAACTGCGGCGTCGAGGAACGTCCGGACTCCACAGGGCAGGATGGTGGGTAACGCCCACTCGGGGAGACCCGCAGGCCAGTGCCACAGAGAACAGACCGCCGGGTCGGCTCACGCCGGCCGGGCAAGGGTGAAACGGTGGTGTAAGAGACCACCAGCGCGGCAGGTGACTGCCGCGGCTCGGCAAACCCCATCCGGAGCAAGGTCGAACAGGATGCGCGATCAGGGCTGCCCGCCCGAGGCATCCGGGTTGACTGCTCGAGGTGCGTGGCGACACGTGACCCAGATGGATGATGGCCGTCGCGCCGACGCGAGTCGGCACGACACAGAATCCGGCGTACAGGTCGACCCGTCCCCCTCTTCCCGCCGGACGCTCGCGTCAGACGTGCGCGACTCGCGCTTCGGCCAGGTGCTCGTAGAGGGCCGCGGCGGCCGGCGCCGTCGTCGCCTCCCAGGAATGCTCGCGGGCCCGCCGCGCGGCTGTGGCGCTGTAGCGACTCCAGGCCCGGCGGTGGAGCACCAGCCAGCGCATCTGCGCGGCCCAGCTGTCCGGATCCAGGCTCCCGATGAGCCGCCCGGTGCGGCGGTGCTGCACCAGTTCCATCAGCCCGCCGACCTCGTGGGCGAGCACCGGGGTGCCGCAGGCCATCGCCTCCAGGGCGACCAGCCCGAAGGACTCGCTGCAGGAGGGCATCAGCACCGCGTCGCTGGCGCGGAAGAGCTCGGCGAGCTCGCCGTGGGGCAGCGGCGGGCGCCGGCGGATCAGCTCGGCGACGCCGTGGCGTGCGGCCAGCTCGGCGATGTCGACACGACATTCCCCGCTCTGCTCGCCGGCGATGATCAGTTCCACCGGGACATCGGGCATGCGGCGGTGGAAGAGCCCCAGCGCCTCGATCGCCACCTGGGGCCCCTTGTGCGGCTGCAGCCGGCCGGCGAAGGTGAGCCGCAGCGGCCGACCGTCGAGCTCGGCGCGCGGATCCGGATCCGCCGGCGGGTGGAAGATGGAGAGGTCGACGCCGGGACGCACCAGATGCAGGCGGGCGTCGTCGACGGCGAAGAGGCGCCGCAGGTCGGCGGCCTCGGCGTCGGTGTTGGCGGTCACCGCCTGCGCCTCGGCGGCGATACGCGCCTCGGCGTCGTGGCGGCGCGGGTCCTCCGCGGCGTCGGGATCGCGCTCGTGCTTGACCGCGGCCATGGTGTGCATGGTGTGGACCAGCGGCGCGTCGAGCCGCTCGGACAGCAGCAGACCGGCCAGGCCGGAGATCCAGTAGTGCGAGTGGACCACGTCCACGCGCTCGGCGACGGCTGACAGGCTCGTCAGCGCCCGCTCACCCAGCTCGTCGACGGCGTCGACCAGGTCGTTCTTCGACCCGCGCGCCTGCGGCGGGACCGTCAGGGTATGCAGCCGGCGCCCGTCGGGCAGCGTGACCAGCGTGTCGTCCTCGCCGGGGGAGTCGGGGGAGGAATGACGGCCGACGACTGCGGTGGTGACCAGGTCGACGGCATATCCAGATGCCTGCAGGGCCCGGGAGAGCGCATCGATGTAGACGTTCATCCCGCCGGCGTCGCCGGTGCCCGCCTGATCCAGCGGATGGGTGTGCAGGCTGACCAGGACCACCCGCGGCGGGGCGGCGGCGGTGGGGGAGGCGGGCATCGGGTCCTCCGGGCTCGGCGGCGGTCGGGCGGTCCGGACGGTCGGGATCGGGAACCCTGCCGAGGGGCTCGTCGGTGTCGCGGCCGTCCCGTCCGCTCAGGGCATAAGGCGTTCAGCGGCGGAGGTATTCCGCGCAGGAGGCGTCCACGGCGTCGTCGACCTCCCGGTGGAGCACCCACAGGCCGGCGTCGTCGGAGATGACCGGCTCGAAGCCCAGACGATCGGCGCGGTCGAAGGCCTCGGCCGGGGTGAGCGGATCGTTGCCGCCGAGCTCGGAGACGGTGTCGTCGATGATCAGCCAGCTCAGCCGGTCCTCGTCGGTGGTGCCGTTCAGCCCGACGCGGGTGCGGTCGACCAGATGCGGTGCGGCGGTGTCGGCGGCCTCGACGCAGACCCCGTCGGGGATCGTCTCCACGGCGCGCTGATGGGCGGCGACGCGTTCGTCGAAGGACCAGGAGGCGGTCACCGTGCGCTGCAGGGGGAAGACCTGCGGGAAGGTCAGCGTCCCGACCACCGACAGGGCCAGCGCCGTGGCCGGCACGGCGGTCGCCCAGCGGCGGTGCCGCGCTGTGGTCGCCGGCGCGTCGCGCTCGGGGATCTCCGAAGCCTCCGAAATCTCCGAAATCTCCGTCCGGGCCGGGGCTGCGCGGCGGGCGCGGAAGGCCTGGATCCGGCGGACGGTGTCCAGAGCGGCCAGCAGGAAGATCGGGGCGAGGATCGCGTCGTACTGATAGACCGGCGACCAGACATTGAGGCGGTCGTTGAACAGTCGGGAGAGCAGGATCGGGGCGCCGACGATCGCATAGGGCGAGGCCAGCGGCAGCAGCCACAGCGGCACGAAGTGCAGCAGCCACAGCGCGATCTTCAACGGATGGTCGACCAGGATCGCCGCCGCGTTCCAGGGCTGGGTGAGGAGGAAGACCACCGCCGCACCGGCCGAGGCGCCCAGGGCGGTGAACTCCCAATAGCCGAAGTCGCCGCTGGGGGAGAAATGCGGGATGACCACGTCGGTGGCGAACCAGTAGCCGGCGACGCCGAGGCCCGCGGTGAGCGCCGCGGCCGTCCATCGACGGCGCAGCAGGAGCACCAGCGCGATCGCGACCAGGGTGACGCCCATATCCTCGCGGACCAGCAGCAGCGCGGCCGAGAGCCCGACGACCAGCCGGATCCGGTCGCGCTCCATCGCCCAGATCACCCAGGCGATCAACGGCACCCCGACGGCGATCTCGTGGAAGTCCCAGTTCACGATGGCCTGGAACGGCCAGCCCAGCAGCAGCGCGCCCACGGCGACCATGCCGGTGCGGTGTCCGAACCAGCCGCGGGCGACCAGGTAGGTGGGGATCGCCGCGGAGACGAGCAGGAGGATCAGTGCGATGTTCAGCATGCGCGGGTCGTCCCAGATCCAGTACAGCGGCGCCAGCACCACCAGCACCGGGTGGAAGTGGTCGCCCAGCAGATGGAAGTCCTCACCCTTGATCGGCACGATGGGCGCCTTGAACAGCGCGTACTGCCGCACCGCCTGGTCGAAGATGCCCAGGTCGAAGCCTTTGGCGGAGAAGGTGGCGTAGCGCAGCAGGGAATGGGCCAGGTACAGCACGGAGGCCGCCGCCATCACGGCCGTCAGCTGGATCCTCTGCACACGCGTCAAGTGCCTCGGGAGGGATTCGAACCCCCGACCGGCGGATTAGAAGGCCGCTGCTCTATCCCCTGAGCTACCGAGGCGGGACGGGCCGTCGCGGGCGACGGCTCGACGCCACAGTCTACCGGCTCGGCTCCTGCACAGGCGACGCCGCCGAGCACGCGACACGCCGCCGTCTCCACAGACGCGTGCTCCGGGCTCCCGGAGGCGTGTCGTGCCGAGCAGACTGGCCGCACGGTCGACGCGACGACCACGGCCCGGCGTCGACCGGCCCGAAACGCCTGAGACGGGCAGCGGGCCGTGGAGGACGGAGCACCATCATGACCGAGACCATCACTGTGCGCGGCTTCCTGGGCGGGGACGTCCGCCTGGTCACCACTGATCGGGGACTGCCGATCGCGACCTTCCGGCTGGCCTCGACGCCGCGCCGCTTCGACCGCGAGCGTCAGACCTGGGTGGACGGGGAGACCAACTGGTACAGCGTCGCCTGTTTCCGCTCGCTGGCGCAGAACGCCCATGCCACGCTCGGCAAGGGCGACCCCGTCGTCGTCACCGGCAGACTCAAGGTCCGCCGCTGGGAGAACGAGCACGGCCAGCGCGGAACTGCAGTGGACATCGACGCCGACGGCGTGGGCCACGACCTGACCTTCGGCACCGGTTCCTTCGTCCGACTGGGCACCGGTCCCGGCGAGGGCGTGCGAGGAGGTGCCGCCCAAGGATCGGGCGAGGGGCCGGGGGAGTCCGTCGACGAAGGCGGCGACGAGTACAGCGGGGAGGGGACGGCGGCCGCCGTCGGCGGGACCGGCGCCGACGGGGCATCCGGCGACTCCGCGGCGGCCTCGGCCTGGGACGCCGCACCGGCGGGAGAGCGGGAGCCGGCCCCGTTCTGAACGTTCGTCGGTCCCCGGCGAGGCGCCGCCGGCGACCGCCCCCGTCGTCGTCTCGCGGAGTCGCCGACGACGACGGATCGAGCCCCGGAGCACGCCCGGTCGGTCGGCCCGGACCGGAGAGCCGGTGCGGCGTTCGCCGCAGCCGGGTCGGGCCGACTAGCCTGGGGTGCATGGCAGAGTTCATTTACACCATGGTCAAAGCCCGCAAGAAGGTGGGCGACAAGCTCATCCTCGACGATGTCACGATGTCGTTCTACCCCGGAGCGAAGATCGGCGTCGTCGGTCCCAACGGGGCCGGAAAGTCCACGATCCTGAAGATCATGGCCGGGCTGGACCAGCCGTCCAACGGTGAGGCTCGCCTGTCCCCGGGGTATTCGGTGGGCATCCTGCGGCAGGAGCCGCCGCTGAACGAGGAGAAGACCGTCCTGGGCAACGTCCAGGAGGGCGTCGGCGAGATCTTCGAGAAGCTGCAGCGGTACAACGAGATCTCGGCGCAGATGGCCGATCCGGACGCGGACTTCGAAGCTCTGCTGGAAGAGATGGGCACGCTGCAGGGCGAGATCGACGCGGCCAACGCCTGGGACCTCGACTCCCAGTTGGAGCAGGCCATGGACGCGCTGCGCTGCCCGCCCGGCGACGCCGACGTCACGGTGCTCTCCGGCGGTGAGCGGCGCCGTGTGGCGCTGTGCAAGCTGCTGCTCTCCAAACCGGACCTGCTGCTGCTCGACGAGCCGACCAACCACCTCGACGCCGAGTCGGTGCTGTGGCTCGAGCAGCATCTGGCCGACTACGAGGGTGCCGTGCTGGCCGTCACCCACGACCGTTACTTCCTGGACCACGTCGCCGAGTGGATCTGCGAGGTCGACCGCGGTCGGCTCTACCCCTACGAGGGCAACTACTCCACGTACCTGGACAAGAAGCGCGCGCGCATGGAGGTCCAGGGCAAGAAGGACGCCAAACTCGCGAAGCGCCTCAGCGAGGAGCTCGAGTGGGTCCGCTCGAACGCCAAGGGCAAGCAGACCAAGTCCAAGGCCCGTCTGGCTCGCTACGAGGAGATGGCCGCCGAGGCCGAGCGCACCAAGAAGCTCGACTTCGAGGAGATCCAGATCCCGCCGGGCCCGCGGCTGGGCACCCAGGTCATCGAGGCCGAGAACCTGCAGAAGGGCTTCGGGGATCGGACCCTGGTCGACGGGCTGTCCTTCTCCCTGCCGCGCAACGGCATCGTCGGCGTCATCGGCCCCAACGGCGTCGGCAAGTCCACGCTGTTCAAGACGATCATCGGCCAGGAGGAGCTCGACGGCGGCAGGCTGACCGTCGGCGAGTCGGTGAAGATCTCCTACATCGACCAGTCGCGCGGCGGCATCGATCCGGAGAAGAGCCTCTGGGAGGTCGTCTCCGGCGGGCACGACTTCATCCAGGTCGGGAACGTGGAGATGCCCTCCCGCGCCTACGTCGCCGCCTTCGGCTTCAAGGGTCCGGATCAGCAGAAGAAGGCCGGAGTCCTCTCCGGCGGTGAGCGCAACCGGCTGAACCTGGCCCTCACCCTCCAGCAGGGCGGCAATCTGCTGCTGCTCGACGAGCCGACCAACGACCTCGACGTCGAGACGCTGGGCTCGCTGGAGAATGCGCTCCTGGAGTTCCCCGGCTGTGCCGTGGTCGTCTCCCACGACCGGTGGTTCCTCGACCGCGTGGCCACCCACATCCTGGCCTGGGAGGGCACGGAGGAGGACCCGGCGAACTGGTACTGGTTCGAGGGCAACTTCGAGGCCTACGAGGCGAACAAGATCGACCGGCTCGGCCCCGACGCCGCCCGGCCGCACCGGGTCACCCACCGCAAGCTCACCCGCGGCTGAGACTCCGGCGCCGACAGCTCGGGCCCGTCGACCATCGCGATGGTCGACGGGCCCGAGCCGTCTCTCAGCAGGAGGACTGCCGTCGGCGTGCCCGACGGTCAGGCGCCGGCGCCCTCGAGCTGCTCGACGGCCGGGTACTTCTCCGGGATCGAGCCGGTCATGTGCTCGACCACTCGGACGACCTGTGAGGAGTAGCCGAACTCGTTGTCATACCAGACGTAGAGGATGGCCTGATCGCCGTTGACGATGGTGGCCAGCCCGTCGACGACTCCGGCGGCCCGCGATCCCACCAGGTCGGAGGAGACGACCTCGGCCGAGTCGATGTAATCGATCTGCCGATGCATCGGCCCCTCGAGCGACTCGCGGCGCAGCAGCCGATTGAGCTCCTCGGCCGATCCCGGGCTCTTGTCGAGCTCCAGGTTCAGGATCGCCATGGACACATCCGGCGTGGGCACCCGGATCGCATTGCCGGACAGCTTCCCGGAGAGCTCCGGCAGCGCCTTGGCCACCGCCTTCGCGGCACCGGTCTCGGTGAGCACCATGTTCAGCGCCGCCGAGCGGCCGCGCCGCTCACCGCGGTGGAAGTTGTCGATCAGGTGCTGGTCGTTGGTGTAGGAGTGCACCGTCTCGACGTGGCCGTGGTCGATGCCGAAGCGTTCGTGCATCACGGCCGCGATCGGCGTGATCGCATTCGTGGTGCAGGAGGCCGCCGAGAGGACCCGGTCGGCGTCGTCGATCTGGTCGTGGTTGACGCCGTAGACGATGTTCTTGAGCGAGCCCCTGCCCGGAGCGGTGAGCACCACCCGGGAAGCTCCGGGGGACTGCAGGTGCCGGCTCAGGTTCTCCTCGTCCCGCCACCGTCCGGTGTTGTCGATGACGACCGCATCCTCGATGCCGTGGGCGGTGTAGTCGACGTCGGCGGGGTCCTCGGCGTGGATGACCTGGATCCAGGTGCCGTTGGCGATGATCGCCCCGTGTTCCTCGTCGAGCCGGATCGAGCCGTCGAAGGGCCCGTGCACCGAGTCGCGGCGCAGCAGCGAAGCCCGCTTGGCGAGGTCGTCCTCGGAGCCCTTCCGCACCACGATGGCGCGCAGCCTCAGCCCGGAGGCCGAGGAGGCGCGTCCGATCAGGATCCGTGCGATCAGCCGGCCGATGCGACCGAAGCCGTAGAGGACGACGTCCTGGGGCGCGGCGCGTCCCCGGCCGCCGCGGCCGATCAGATCGTCGAGCTCCTCGCGGAGGAACTGCTCCAGGTCCTCGCGTCCGGAGGCTTGGAAACGGGCGTTGAGCCGGGCGATGTCGAGGCGGGCCGCCCCCAGGTCCAATCGGACCAGTTCCTGCATCAGCGGCAGGGTCTGCTCCATCGGCAGCTCGGTCTCGTCGACCTGACGGGCGAAGCGGTGGGCGCGGAGGATGTCCACCGCGGACTGATTGACCAGCCGCCGTCCGTAGATGCTGGTGACGACGTTGTTGTCCCGGTAGAGACGGCCGATCAGCGGAATCATCTCTTCGGCCGTGGATTCGCGCTGCTGCCAGCGTCGAAGATGCTCATCTGCGCGGTCGAGCACAGTTCGTCCTTCCTGCACGACGTCATCGTCGGAGTCAGGGGCGGCGGTCGCCGCCCGGTGCGTCGCGGACGGAGCGTCCGTCCGCGGTGCCGGCGGCTCGCCGTCGAGCCGCCGCGGCGTCGGCGCGGGCAGGCTCGTCCCGGCCGGCCCGCGGCAGGGCCGCAGACGGACGGAGAAGCATCGGCACCATCGCCGAAGGCCAGTCTAGGGCGACGGGAGGGCGACGGCAGGACGGCGCGGCGGATGTGTCGAGACGGCGGGACGATCGGGCGGCCCCGGGGCATCGGGGGCAGGCGTGGCTCACTCCAGCGGTTCGTGGGCGGCACGGGCGTCCCAGATCGGCCCGTACTGCTGGTCCAGGCGCCGCTGCACCGCCGAGCTCCGGGTCATCGACCGCTGCAGCCGCTCGCGGACCCGGGGCTTCAGCCCGTGCGGGCGGCGCACCATGCCCTCCTGGGCCACCGAGGCGATCAGCGCGCCGTCGCGGTTGTAGATGGAGCCGGTCGCCAGCCCCCGGGCGCTCTGCGCGCTGGGGCTCTGCTGGACGTAGAGCAGCCACTCGTCGGCACGTGCCTCGCGGTGCCACCACATCGCGTGGTCCAGCGAGGCGACTTTGATCCCGGGCTTGGCCCAGTAGAGCCCGTGGCGGCGCAGGATGGGCTCGAGCAGCGTGTAGTCGGAGGCGTAGAGGATCGCGGCGCGGTGCAGGCGGCGGTCGTCGGGCAGCGGGGCCTTCGCCCGCATCCATACGGCGTTCGCCGCCCGCGGGGCCCGGTCGGAGTCGAGGTACACCGGCCGGTCCACATGGCGGATCTCGAAGGGGCGGCCTCGCGCCCACTCCTGCATGACCGGATGGTCGACGTGGCCGACCAGCTCGTCGGGAGTCGGCAGCTGGTCGGGATCCGGGATGTGGCCGGGCATCTCCCGCTGATGCGACGGACCGGGAGAGGGTCGTTGGAAGGAGGCGATCATCGACAGGATGGGCTTGCCGCCCTGATAGGCCTGGCTGCGGCGGGCGGAGAAGGATCCGCCGTCGCGCAGCCGCTCCACGGCGATCTCGATCGGCTGGGTCGCATCGCCGGGCCGCAGGAAGTAGCCGTGGACCGAGTGGATCACCCGCTCCGGGTCGACGGTGCGCATCGCCGCGATCGCCGCCTGCGAGACGACCTGGCCGCCGAAGACCCGCCAGAACGCCTGGTCGAAGACCGGCCCGAGGAAGCGCTCCTCGGAGCCGCGCGGTCCGGAGAGCGGTTCGAGCTCCTCCAGGTCCAGCATCCCCACCAGCTGGGCGACGGCCTCGTCGGGCGAGGGGACCTGATAACGGGTGGAGGGCATGCGACGTCCTTCCGGAGGGGTCTCATCGGGGCCTCGGCGGGCCAGGGTGCGGGCGAGGATGACAGAATCAATCCTATGACCGAAGCGCTGCGATTCGCCGAAGCCGTCTCCCTGCAGGATCTGTCGACCTATGTGGGCCGGGCCCGCCGCATCCAGGAGCAGGGGATCCGCCTGCAGGCGGTCGGGTCGGCGCTGGCCGCCTGGGTGCCGGTGATGACGCCCAGCTCGCTGGTCGGCCGTCTGCCGGCGGTGCTGGGGCTGCGGACCATGGCGCTGGCCGAGGCCTCCGAAGCCGACGTCACCGTCGAGCTCAACGCGGTCACCGAGCGGATCGCCCGCCTGGATCCGGCCGACGTCGAGCTTCCCCTGCCGCCGAGTCGGATGACGGTGCCCTGGGCGGCGGTGACCCCGCCGCGCTCGGGCTGGGAGCCGGCCGGCGAGCTGTCCGACGACACCGTCCGCGACGCCGCCGAGTCCGGAGTCTCCGAGATCACCGACGTCGTCCCCGACACCGCCGGCGCGTCGGTGGTCGAGCAGGTTCGCGAGCGCGTGTGGGGCCGGGTCTTGGAGCCCGGCCCGCAGGACGCCGTCGCGGATGTCGAGGTGCCGGCCGGGGCGGCCTTCGGCGCCCACGCGCTGGGCTTCCTCGCCGCCCGCGGTGCCGGCGGCACCACGGCGGTCCACCGGCTGGGCCGCTGGGTGCGGCTGTCCTCGGCCGGCGGCTTCGTGCTCTGCCGGACCTCCGGCGGCCTCTGAGCCGGCCGGTCCCGACTGATCCCGGCTGATTCCTGCAGCGCGTCGGCTCAGCTGTTGACCATCGAATGCGCCGCCCGGGAGAGGTAGTCCCAGAGGATCTCGTCGTGCAGCGGCGAGAGCTCGGCGGCGTCGACGGCGCGGCGCATATAGCGCAGCCAGGTGTCGCGGGCGGCGGCGTCGACGCGGAAGGGCATGTGGCGCATCCGCAGCCGCGGATGGCCGCGCTCCTCCTGGTACGTCCGCGGCCCGCCCCAGTACTGCTCGAGGAACATCAGCAGCCGCCGCTTGGCCGGCTCGAGGTCCTCCTCGGGATAGAGCGCGCGGAAGTCCGGGTCCTCGGCCACCTGCTCGTAGAAGACGTCGACGATGCGGACGAAGGTCTCGTGCCCGCCGACGGCCTCGTAGAAGGTCTGCTGCTCGCCGCCGGGCGTCCCCGACGACGCCGGCTCCGCGGAGCGCGCCGGCGCCGTCGGGCGGATCGGCTGAGGTCCGGGCCCGCCGCCGGGCGGGGGGAGATATCCCAGGTCGGCGGAGGAGCCCGTCGCGCCGGTCGTGCTCGACGGGCCCGGGGCGGCCTCGGCGTCCTGCTCGTCGCTGCGGCGGTCGTCGTCGGCCACGGTGGATCCTCCCTGTCGTGTCTGCTGCTCGTGCTCGGCGCCCCGGCGTCGGGCGCCCGCGTCCTGGCCGCGCTCGGGCAGGCCGGTGACCTGCGAGGGCGGCTTGCCGACCGGGGCCAGCGTGGCGATCGGCGCGCCCAGCCGGCGGGAGAAGGTCGGCAGCTGCTGGTCGTCGGCCGCGCTCTCCGACGCCGCGCGCTGCGACGTCTGCGACGCAGGCGTCACCGGCTCGTGGGTGACCGGGAAGTCGACGCTGCGGGCGATCACGCAACGCTCGGCGGCGATGACGTGCAGCGCGTCGGCCTCCTCGCGGCGGGACTCGTCGACCAGCTCCACGGTCGGGCGCAGCACCGCGCCGGTGATCCGCCCGCCACCGTCGGGCTCCATCCGCAGCTCGGCCGAGCCGGAGACGGTCAGCGAGGTGACGACCAGCGAGGCCTCCGCGGCGGCGTGCAGATATGACAAGGCGTGACACTGCGCCAGCGAGGCCAGCAGCAGCTGCTCGGGATTCCACTGCTCGGCGTCGCCGTGGAAGGCACGCGCCGCCGAGCCGGTCAGCGGCTCCGGAGCGCGCAGTCCGCGCTCGACCTCGCGCGGCGCGAGCACCGTGCGGACCGTGTGCTCGCGGGTGTAGCCGCGCGGGTCGGCGGTGCCGGCGGGATCCGACCAGCTGACCTCCACGGCGAACGTGTGCTGCTGGATGTCCATGCTCTCCTCGTGGCGGGATCGTGCGACGGCCTCGGGTCGTCGTCGGGGGTGGGCCCACGATACCGCCGAGGGCACTGTCCGTGACGACTCGGGGAGCCCGGACGCCGCGGAGAGCGGGGCGCGGCGGAGGACGCGGCGGCAGGGTCTCGGTGCGCATAGGATGTCAGTGGTCCGATTCCCGGCTCCGAGAGGAATTCATCTGACATGCGCGTCCACATCGCCACCGACCACGCCGGCATGGAGCTCTCCGCCCACCTGGTGAAGCACCTGGCGGATCGGGGCTACGAGATGGTCGACCACGGCCCCGAGGTCTACGACGCCGAGGACGACTATCCCGCCTACTGCTTCCGCGCCGCCGAGGCGGTGGCCGCCGAGCAGGCCGAGGGGCGGGAGGCGCTGGGCATCGTGCTCGGCGGCTCCGGCAACGGCGAGCAGATCACCGCCAACAAGGTCCGCGGCATCCGCGCGGCGCTGGCGTGGAACTTGGAGACGGCCCGTCTGGCGCGCGAGCACAACGACGCCAACGTCGTCGGTCTGGGCGGCCGCCAGCATTCCCTGCAGGAGGCCGCCGCGATCGTCGAGGCCTTCCTGAGCGCCGCATGGAGCGGGGAGGAGCGCCACGCGCGGCGCCTCGGGAAGATCGCCCACTACGAGCGCACCGGCGAGATCCTGGACTGATCCTCCCGGACCGTCCACCGCATGCCTGAAGGTCATACTCTCCACCGCCTGGCCGCCCAGATCGAGGATCTCTTCGTCGGCCGGCTCTGGCGCGTCAGCTCGCCCCAGGGACGCTTCGCCGCCGGGGCGGGGCGGCTCGACGGACGCGTTCCGCAGCGCGCCGAGGCCTGGGGCAAGCAGCTCTTCGTCCATCTGGGCGCCGACATCTGGCAGGTCCACCTCGGGCTCTACGGCGCCGTCAGCTTCCGCGGCGACGAGCACTTCGCCGGAGCCCCGACGCTGGGCGCCCCGCGGGCCCGGCTCGAGCCCCCGACGGTGCGTCGCGACGAGGACGGCTGGGTCATCCCCGAACCGCCGCGCGGTGCGGTGCGCGCCCGCCTCCGCACCGAGCACGGCTGGGCCGATCTGCGAGGACCGGCGACCTGCGCCGTGCTCAGCGTGCCGGAGTACGAGCGCGTCGTCGCCCGGCTGGGTCCGGATCCGCTCCGCGAGCAGTCCGACGCCGCGCCGCCGGACGAGGGGCGGCCGCACGGCGGCCCCTCGGGACTCGAGGCCTTCGCCCGCCGCCTGGCCCGGCGCAGGATCCCGATCGCCCAGGCGTTGATGGATCAGTCGATCATCGCCGGCGTGGGCAACATCTACCGGGCCGAGTCGCTCTTCCTGGAGCGGCTGGACCCGAGCCTCCCCGCCGCCGACCTGTCCGCGGAATCGGTCGCCGCACTCTGGCGACGCCTGGGCGTCCAGCTGCGCGACGGCGTCGCCGAGGGCGTCATCCGCACGCTGCGGCCCGAGGACGCGTCGCGCCACGACCCGGCCCGGCGCCACTGGGTCTACCAGCACCAGGGCACGCCCTGTCTGCGCTGCGGCGCGGTGCTGGCGGTGCGCGAGCTGCAGGGGCGCTCGCTGTACTGGTGCCCCGGCTGCCAGGGATGAGCCGGAGACCCGGGCGGCGGGCCTCGACGACGCATGCCGAGGATGCGTCCCGTAGAATCGTCGGCGACCCCCGTGCGCGTCGTCCGCGACCGCTGTCGCCGGCGTCGGCCGTCGCGCCGCACGGCCCTCGCCCGGGGGAGAATCGCCAGCATCGGTCGAACCGTGAGGAGAACCGTTCCAAGTGTCCGAGAACGTGTCCGCCAGCCCCGCGTCGCAGCACGCCGGGACCGAGAGCATGACCATCACCGTCTCCGGCGAGGAGACCAGCGTCGAGGCGGGCACCACCGGCGCCGCGCTGTTCGCGGACCAGAAGACCACAGTGGTCATGCGGGTGGACGGCGAGCTGCAGGACCTCTCCCGCGAGATTCCCGCCGGCGCCGCCGTCGAGCCGGTCGACGTCGCTGAGCAGGACGGGCTGAACGTGCTGCGCCACTCCGCCGCGCACGTCATGGCCCAGGCGGTCCAGCAGCTCTTCCCCGGCTCCAAGCTGGGCATCGGGCCCTACGTCACCGACGGCTTCTACTTCGACTTCGACGTCGCCGAGCCCTTCACGCCCGAGGATCTCAAGACGATCGAGAAGGCGATGCAGAAGATCATCAACCAGGGCCAGCGCTTCGAGCGCGAGGTCGTCTCCGAGGAGGAGGCGAAGCGGGCCATGGCCGACGAGCCCTATAAGCTCGAGCTGCTGGGCGCCGGCGACGACGCCGACGAGACCGCCGAGGGCGCCGGCGTCGAGGTCGGCGGCGGGGAGATCACGATCTACCACAACGTCGACCGGAACGGCGAGCGGGTCTGGGCCGACCTCTGCCGCGGCCCGCATCTGCCGCACACCAAGCTGATCGCCAATGCCTTCGCGGTGATGCGCTCGGCCGCCGCCTACTGGCGCGGCGACCAGAACAACCAGCAGCTGCAGCGGCTCTACGGCACGGCCTGGCCGACCAAGGACGACCTCAAGGCCTATAAGGAGCGGCTGGCCGAGGCCGAGCGGCGCGACCACCGGCGCCTCGGCGTCGAGCTGGACCTGTTCTCCTTCCCCGACGAGCTGGGCTCGGGCCTGCCGGTGTTCCACCCCAAGGGCGGGATCATCAAGCGCGAGATGGAGGACTACGTCCGCCGCCGGCACATCGAGGAGGGCTTCGAGTACGTCGGCACCCCGCACATCTCCAAGGACGTGCTCTTCCACACCTCGGGCCACCTGCCGTACTACGCGGACTCGATGTTCCCGCCGCTGCATGTCGACGAGGAGCGCGACGCCGAGGGCAACGTCACCAAGGAGGGGCAGGAGTACCGCCTGAAGGCGATGAACTGCCCGATGCACAACCTGATCTACCGCTCGCGCGGCCGCTCCTACCGCGAGCTGCCGCTGCGCATGTTCGAGTTCGGCTCGGTCTACCGCTATGAGCAGTCCGGCGTGGTGCACGGGCTGACCCGCGTGCGCGGCATGACCCAGGACGACTCGCACTCCTACGTCACCCGCGAGCAGGCGCCGGCCGAGGTCGAGCACCTGCTGGGCTTCGTCCTCTCGCTGCTGCGCGACTTCGGGCTCCACGACTTCTACCTGGAGCTCTCCACCCGGGACGAGGACTCGGAGAAGTTCATCGGCACCGAGGAGCAGTGGGAGCAGGCCACCGACGTGCTGCGGCGGGTGGCCGAGGACACCGGCCTCGAGCTGGTCCCGGACCCCGGCGGCGCGGCCTACTACGGCCCGAAGATCTCGGTGCAGGCCCGCGATGCGCTGGGCCGGACCTGGCAGATGTCGACCATCCAGTACGACTTCAACCAGCCCACCCGCTTCGGGCTGGAGTACCAGGCCGCCGACGGCAGCCGACAGGAGCCGGTGATGATCCACTCGGCGAAGTTCGGCTCGATCGAGCGGTTCATGGGTGTGCTCGTCGAGCACTACGCGGGGGCCTTCCCGGCCTGGCTGGCGCCGGTGCAGGTGCGCGCGATCCCGGTGGCCGAGCCGTTCAACGACTACCTGGCCGAGATCGTGAAGCGGCTCAAGACCCGCGGGGTGCGCGCCGAGCTCGACGACGGCACCGAACGCTTCCCGAAGAAGATCCGCACCGCCTCCAAGGACAAGGTCCCGTTCGTGCTCATCGCCGGCGGTGACGACCACGACGCCGACGCGGTCTCCTTCCGCTTCCGCGACGGCGAGCAGGAGAACCAGGTGCCGGTCGAGGAGGCGATCGAGCGCATCGTGACCACGATCGAGCAGCGGGAGGTCTGATCGGCGGTGGGGAGCCAGCGGCAGCCCGGCGGGAGCGCGGACGACGGCGATGCGGTCGAGGACGTCGCCGGCGGCGGTGAGGACGACTTCACCCCCGCCGGCGTGCCCGACGGCTTCGAGCGACTCTGGAATCCGCATCGGATCGCCTACATGCAGCGCGGCCAGGACCAGGTGTCCTCGGCCGCGGACTGCCCCTTCTGCGAGGGGCCCCGGCGCGAGGACGAGCAGGCGCTGATCGTCCATCGCGGCCGGACCTGCTACGTGCTGCTCAACCTGTACCCCTACAATCCCGGACATCTGCTGATCTGCCCCTACCGCCATGTGGCCGACCTGACCGACCTGACGCCCGCCGAGACGGTGGAGTTCACCCGGCTGGCCCAGGTGGCGATGACCGCTCTGCGGGCGACCGCCGAGCCGGGCGGGTTCAACCTGGGCATCAACCAGGGCAAGGTCGGCGGCGCCGGGATCTCGGCGCATCTGCACCAGCATGTGGTCCCGCGCTGGGGCGGCGACGGCAACTTCCTGCCGATCATCGCCCGCACCAAGAACATGGCGCAGACGCTGGGGGAGACCCACGCGATGATCCGCGACGCCTGGGAGCAGGCGGAGGAGACCGTCGCCGCCCGACAGGCCGACGACGCGGCGCCTGCCGACGACGCATCCGCCGGCGACGGGCGGTCGCGCTGATGTTCTCGCGCCGCGCCCGGCGCGCCGCCGCCCGGGTCTTCGGCCCGGTCGCGGAGCTGCTGCGCCGGCTGGGCATCACGCCGAACATGGTCACCCTGGTCGGCACCGCCGGGGTGTGCCTGGGCGCGCTGACCCTCTATCCGCTGGACCAGCTGTTCTGGGGCACGGTCTTCATCACCGTGTTCATCTTCTCCGACCTGCTGGACGGTCTGCTGGCGCGCAGCACCGACAGCGCCTCGGTGCTGGGCGGCTTCCTGGACTCGACCCTGGACCGCCTGCAGGACGGGTCGATCTTCCTGGGCCTGCTGATCTGGGCGTTCACCGTCGGCGGCGAGCCGGGCATCGGCGTCGCCGCCGGCGCCTGCCTGGTGCTGGGCCATCTGGTCTCCTATGTGCGGGCGAAGGCGGAGTCGCTGGGCTTCACCGCCGACGTCGGACTCGCCGAGCGCACCGAGCGGCTGGTGGTCACGCTCGTCTTCACCGGGTTCACCGGGCTGGGCCTGCCGGCGACGGTGCTGCTGGTGGTGCTGTGCGTGCTGGCCGCCGCCTCGGCGGCCACCGTCCTCCAGCGGATCCTCGCCGTGCGCTCCCAGGCCGCTGAGCAGGGCTGACCCCGAGGCCGGCGGGGATGCCGACGGGACGCTGACCAGCCGGCGTCGGCGCCGTCGCTGCGCGCGCTTCGGCATCGACACGCCGACGACGGTAGGCTGGGGCGCAGACTCGACGCCGGGGGAGCGCGCCCGGTGCGGCGCGGCACCGGCCACGGTGCGCCCGCCCGGCAGGCGCCGCACCCCCGGCGCGGACCTGTCTTCCACCTCGTCGAGAACGGAGAACTATGGCCGGCCATTCGAAATGGGCCAACACCAAGCACCGCAAGGCGGCGGTCGATGCCAAGCGGGCCAAGATCAACGCGCGCTACACCAAGCAGATCGAGGTGGCCGCGCGCAGCGGAGGCCCCGACACCGACGGCAACCCGGCGCTGGAGACTGCGGTCCAGAAGGCCAAGAAGAACTCGGTGCCGAACGACAACATCGATCGCGCGATCAAGCGCGGCGCCGGACTGACCGGCGATGCGGTGGAGTACGAGGAGATCCTCTACGAGGTCCGCGGTCCCCAGGGCTCGGCGCTGATGGTCGAGTGCCTCACCGACAACCGCAACCGGGCGGCCTCCGAGGTGCGCACTGCGGTCAACCGCGCCGGCGGCACGATGGCCGACCCCGGCTCGGTGGCCTACATGTTCCAGCGGCGCGGCATCGTCACGCTGCCGAAGAACGGCATGTCCGAGGACGACGTGCTCGCCGCGGTCCTGGAGGCCGGCGTGGACGACGTCATCGAGAACGACGAGACCTTCGAGATCCGCTGCGAGCCGCAGGACCTCAGCGACGTCGTCGACGCGCTGCGCGAGGCCGGCATCGAGCATGACAACGACGAGGTCGCCTTCGTCTCCGACGTCTCGGTGGACCTCGACCTGGCCGCGGCGAAGAAGTTCCTGCGCATCTACGACGTCCTCGAGGACGTCGACGACGTGCAGAACATCCACACCAATGCCGATCTGAGCGCGGAGACGATGGCCGCGCTCGACGCCGAGAGCTGATGGGCGCCGCGCCGGTGCGCGGGACCGCCGGGGGGTCGCTGGTCGCCCAGCGCATCCTCGGCGTCGACCCGGGGCTGACCCGCTGCGGCTTCGCCGTGGTGGAGATGCAGCCGGACCGCACCGGCGCCTCGGTGGCCGTCGAGGTCGCCGGCACGCGTTCCGACCAGGACCTGGCGTCCCGCATCCTGGCGATCCAGCGCGCCGCCGAGCGGCTGCTCGACGTCCATGCGCCCGACGTGCTGGCCATCGAACGCGTCTTCGCGCAGAACAACGCGCCGACGGTGGTGGGCACCGCTCAGGCCTCGGGCGTGGTCATCGCCGCCGCGGCCGCCCGGGGGCATCCCCGTGGCCTGGCACACCCCGTCGGAGGTCAAGGCGGCGGTGACCGACGACGGCTCGGCGGCCAAGGACGCCGTCGCCCGCATGGTCCAGCGGATCCTCAAGCTGGACGAGCTGCCGAAGCCGGTGGACGCCACCGACGCCTATGCGGTGGCCATCTGCCACGCCTGGCGGTCCGGCGTCGGCACGCGGCACGACATGTCCGCCGGCACGCGGACCCACCAGGGCGCGCGGACTGCCGCCCAGCAGGCCGCCGCGCGGCAGCCGCGCGAGGCCACCCCGGCCCAGCGGGCCTGGGCCGAGGCCGAGCGGCGCGCCGCGAACGGCCGGTCCTCGCCGGCGTCTCCCGGTGCTCCGGGGACTCCTGGGCGCGTTGACCCGCGACGAGCCGATCGACGACGGTAGGCTGTTCGAAGACATCTGCGAATGATGTCCCGACGACTCTGATGACGATGCCCGACGGCGCTGCGCTCGATCGGCGCCGATGAGCGACGTCGCCCGCCGACGGACGGCCCGTCCGCCGCCGGACGACGAGGAATGGTGGACGATGATCTCTTCGATCCGCGGCGAGGTGCTGCAGGTGGGGCTCGACCATGCCGTGGTCGAGGTCTCGGGCTTCGGGCTCGAGGTGAGCGCGACGCCGCAGACCCTGACCGAGCTGCGGACCGGCTCCGAGGCCCGTCTGCTGACCAGCTTCGTGCCGCGCCAGGACGACGCGCCGCTGCTCTTCGGCTTCGCCGAGGCCGGCGAGCGGGAGATCTTCACCAGCCTGCTCTCCATCTCCGGCGTGGGCCCGCGGCTCGCGCTGGCGGTGCTGAGCGTGCACACGCCGGCCGAGGTGCGTGCGGCCATCGCCGAGTCCGACACTGCGGCGTTCACCCGCGTGCCGGGCATCGGGAAGAAGACCGCCCAGCGGATCCTGCTGGAGCTGGCCGGCAAGCTGGTCATCGAGCAGCCTCCCGAGGAGCCCTCCTCCGACGGCGGCTCCGCCGAGGCCGAGGCCGACGGCGAGCAGGTCCGTGCGCAGGTGCGCGAGGCGCTGACCTCGCTGGGCTGGACCGAGAAGGACGCCCGCATCGCAGTGGAGAAGGAACTTCAGGCCCGGCCCGAGCTCGCCGAGGCCGCCGTCTCCGAGGTGCTCCGGCAGACGCTGCGCAGTCTGGGAGGCCCGTCCCGATGAGCGCAGAGGAGCCTCCCGCGGCATCGGCGGACGGGCGCGACCCGTCGCGCGAGGTCGTCGACTCTGCGCCGATGCCGGAGGAGAAGGCGATGGAGGCCGCGCTGCGGCCGAAGACGCTGGAGGACTTCGTCGGCCAGCAGACGGTCCGCCACCAGCTCTCGCTGGTGCTGCAGTCCTCGCGGCTGCGCGGCGCGGCGGCGGACCACGTGCTGCTCTCCGGTCCGCCGGGGCTGGGCAAGACGACGCTGGCGATGATCATCGCCGCGGAGATGGACGCCTCCCTGCGGGTGACCTCCGGTCCGGCGATCCAGCACGCCGGCGACCTCGCCGCGATCCTCTCGTCGCTGACCAGGGGGAGGTGCTCTTCGTCGACGAGATCCACCGGATGGCGCGGCCGGCCGAGGAGATGCTCTACATGGCGATGGAGGACTTCCGCGTCGACATCGTCGTCGGCAAGGGGGCGGGAGCCACCTCGATCCCGCTGGATCTGCCGCAGTTCACCCTGGTCGGGGCGACCACCCGGGCCGGGCTGCTGCCGGGGCCGCTGCGCGACCGATTCGGCTTCACCGGCCACCTGGAGTACTACGGCGTGGGGGAGCTCGAGCATGTGCTGCGCCGCTCGGCGGAGCTGCTTCAGGTGCAGGTCAGCGACGTCGGCTTCGCCGAGATCGCCTCCCGCTCGCGGGGTACGCCGCGGGTGACCAACAGGCTGCTGCGGCGTGTGCGCGACTGGGCGCTCGTGCACGGGGTCGATCTGGTCGACGTCGACGCCGCCGCGGCGGCGCTGGACACCTACGAGGTGGACCGGCGGGGACTGGACCGCCTGGACCGTGCCGTGCTCGAGGCGCTGTGCTCGACCTTCCGCGGAGGCCCGGTGGGGCTCTCGACGCTGGCCATCCTGGTCGGCGAGGAGACCGAGACGGTGGAGACCGTCGCCGAACCCTATCTGGTCCGCGAAGGGCTGCTGGCGCGCACGCCGCGCGGCCGGGTGGCCACCGAGGGCGCCTGGCGACACCTGGGACTCGAGCCGCCGGAGCAGGGTGCGCCGCTCGGCGGCCCCGGTTCCACGGCGTCGTCGCCGCAGGCCTCGCCGTCGTCCGCTCACAGCGGACGTTCGGCGAGCGCTCCGGGGCCGACCACCGAGGGCTGATAGTCTCGTCGGTTGAATGGCAGAGGTGCCGGCTGATGATCGTCCCCGCCCCGGGGAGCGCATCGGCGGCCCGGCCGGGCCGGCTCGCACGTCCGGCACGGAGCATCCGGGCGGTGCCCGGACCGAGACGACCCCTCGACAGATTGGCCCGAACCTGTGAACGCACTGACGATCTCGACCCAGATCCTCGCCGCCGGCGGCGACGGCGGCGCCGGTGGCTTCGACCCCTTCATCCTGATCATGATCGCCATCCTGGCCATCTTCATGATCCTGACCTTCCGCCGGGGCAAGAAGATGAAGGACGCCCAGGCGGCCGCGGTCAGCGGCGCAGTGGTCGGCGCGGAGGTGGCCACGGCCGGCGGCATGGTCGGCACTGTGGCCGTCCGCGACGAGGAGCGGCAGCGCGTGAGTCTCGAGTTCAGCTCCGGCGACCGGGTGGACGTGCAGCTGGCGGCGGTCCAGCATGTGCTCACCCCGGCGCCGTCGACCGAGCCGGCCGACGAGCAGAGCACCGACGAGGACCACAGCTGATCCTCGCCTGACCACGGCCCGCGGGCGACGACG
>NZ_AFRW01000086.1 GCF_000220985.1 Nesterenkonia sp. F | reverse complement strand
GAGACGAGGGTCCACCTCAGCGACGGGCGCGGACCCGGCCCTCCCGGGAGTCCTGGTCGTAGGTGTAGACCTCCGCGCCGTCGATCCACGTGCGCAGCGCCCGGTTGCGGGTGTCCAGCGGATCTCCGGACCAGAGCACGACGTCGGCGTCCTTGCCAACCTCCAGCGACCCGACCCGATCGGCGACGCCGAGCACCTCGGCGGGATGGATGGTGACCGCCTTCAGCGCCTCGGCGGGATCCATCCCCTCGCGCACCGCCAGGGCGGCCTGGTGGACGAGGAAGTCGATCGGCACCACCGGGTGGTCGGTGATCAGCGAGACCTTCACCCCGGCCGCGGCGAGGATGCCGGGCGCGGCGGGACTGCGCCGGCGGACTTCGACCTTGCTGCGCGAGACGATCATCGGCCCGTAGAGCACCGGCACGTCGCGCGCGGCGACGACGTCGGCGATCAGATGCGCCTCGGTGCCGTGGTCGAGGACCAGCCGGTGGCCGAACTCGTCGGCCACGCGCAGCGCCGTGGCGATGTCGTCGGCGCGGTGGCAGTGCTGCCGCCAGGGGATCTCGCCGCGCAGCACCTGTGCCAGGGCCTCCGAGACCAGGTCAGTCTCGCGCTCCGACTCGGGCTTGGCCATCCAGCTCCGGGCCGCGGAGAAGGCCCGCCGCTGCGTCAGCGCGACGCCGAGACGAGTGTTCGGCGTCCGCTTCTGCTCGCCGTGGACCCGCTTGGGATTCTCGCCGAGCGCGGCCTTGAGCCCTGCGGGCGAGCGCAGCACCATCTCGTCGACGAGGCGCCCGTGGGTCTTCAGCGCCACCGTCAGTCCGCCGATCGGGTTCGCCGAGCCGGGGTTGACGTTGACGCTGGTGACGCCGCCGGCCAGCGCGTCGTCGAAGCCGAGGTCGTCGGGATTCACCGCGTCGATCGCCCGGGCGGCGGCGGTGACCGGGTCGGTGGTCTCGTTGGTGTCGTCCCCGGCCCAGCCCTCGCCCTCCTCGTGGACGCCGAGGTGGACATGCGCGTCGACCAGGCCCGGCAGAACCCAGCCGCCGGAGGCGTCGACGACCTCGTGGCCGGCCGGGACCTCGACGTCGGGGCCCAGCGCGGCGATCCGTCCGTCGGTGACCACCAGCGCGCCGTGGAACGGCTCGGCGGTGACGGGGACGATGCGAGCACCGGTGATGACGTAGTTCCGTGGAGCAACCATGTATAGAGCCTACCCGATCCTGAGTGGACGCGGCTCAGCTTCACGGACGAGCGCAGTTGCAGTCCGACAGACTCCTGGGTACGGTCCGGAAGTGGCGGCGGCCACGGAGCCGACCCCGCAGCGGGAGCCTGGTCGCCGTCGACTCGACACGAATGGAACGTCTGCGACGAGACAGGAGGTCGACCACATGACGACGACCGTCCAGGACGTGACGGATCTCTACCCCACCCGCGACGGCGAGCGCACTCGCGTCATCGAGCGCCGGGACCCCGTGGTCCAGGGCAGCGCCGAGCAGGGCCCGATGGACGCCGAGACGCTGCGCGGCTTCGATGCGAAGGGCTATCTGACCATCGACGAGCTGATCACCGGCGAGGAGCTGGAGCTCTTCCGCGCCGAGCTGAAGCGGCTGTCCGAGGACCCCGAGGTCAAGGCCGACGAGCGCACCGTCGTCGAGGCCAAGTCCGACGAGGTCCGCTCCATCTTCGACATCCACCGCAGCAACGAGATCTTCGCCAAGATCGCCAACGACCCGCGCGTGGTCGACCGCGCCCGGCAGATCCTCGGCTCGGACGTCTACATCCACCAGAGCCGCATCAACTACAAACCCAGCTTCGTGGGCAAGGACTTCACCTGGCACTCGGACTTCGAGACCTGGCACGCGGAGGACGGCATGCCCACGCCGCGGGCGGTGTCCATCTCCATCTCGCTGACCGACAACTACTCCTACAACGGCCCGCTGATGATCATGCCGGGCTCGCACAAGCACTACATCAGTGCCCAGGAGAAGACGCCGGAGGACAACCACAAGCAGTCGCTGGTCATGCAGGGAGCCGGCGTCCCCGACCCGGAGACGCTGACCGAGTTCGCCGACCGCTTCGGCATCGACGTGCTCGAAGGCCCCGCCGGCGGCGCGGTGATGTTCGACAGCAACTGCATGCACGCCTCGAACGGCAACGTCACCCCGTACCCGCGGTCGAACGTCTTCATCGTCTACAACTCGGTGGAGAACACCTGCGTGGAACCTTTCGCCGCGCCGAAGCCGCGTCCGGAGCACATCGCGAGCACGGACTTCACCCCGGCCGGCCGCTGATCGTCGACCGATCGACGCCGACTGACCTGCGCCGAGCGATCGACGACGGCGAGACCGTCGCCACCCTGCCTCACCGGGCATCCTCCGCATGCGTCCGACGATGCGACGCGGCCGGAGCTGACAACCGCATACACGGCTCAAGGAGCTGAGCTGGGATGCACTGCACCAGGTCTCAGTGAGATGAGCAGGGCGATGGCCCCACCTCGTGCGCAGGTGGGGCCATCACTGGTTCGTGCGCCGCGTCCGCCTCAGCGGGGGCGCTGCAGCTCGATGACCAGGTCCATGTCGTCGTCGGGGGCCAGCCGATTGCGGTCCTCGGCTCCGCAGACGGTGCAGCGGTGGATGAGCACGAATCCCTTCTTGCCGGAGTGGTCGACGCTGACCGGCTCCATCACCGCACCGCAGTCGGCGGCCCGATCGGCCGGGGGCGACGTCGACGTGGCGGGACCACAGGCAGTGCGGACAGTGATTGCGGTAGCTGCCGCCGGACTGCCGCGACACGCGCCGCCGACAGTGGCCGCAGTCGAAGCCGGTGTTCTCGGCCTCGCGACTCACCGGTCCGCTCCCCCGCCGCCCTCGCCGGCGTGCGGCGCTCCGGCGTGCTGGGCCATGGCTGTGGAGTACAGGCAGACGGTGGCCGCCGTGGCGACGTTCAGCGACTCGGCCCGACCGTAGAGCGGGATGGAGACCCGGGCATCGGCCAGCGCCTTCTGCCCCTCGCTGAGCCCGTGGGCCTCGTGGCCGAAGAGCCACAGCGCCGGCTCGCCGGGACGCTCGACGTCGGTCAGAGCGAGCTCGCCGGCGCCGTCGGCGGCGAGCACCCGGGTGCCCTGGGCGCGGACGAACGTCACGAGATCCCCCGGGTCGATGCCGACGAAGAGCGGCAGATGGAAGTGCGAGCCCGCCGCGGCACGGACCACCTTCGGAGCCCAGGGATCGGTGGTCCCGGGGCCGAGCACGCCGACGCCGGCTCCGGCGGCGTCGGCGGTGCGGATGATGGTGCCGACGTTGCCCGGGTCCTTCAGCCCGAGCAGCCCGGCGGCCAGGCGCGCCGGCTCGTGGTCCTGCTGGACGACGGCGGAAGAGCCGTCCGGCCGGCGGACCGGTCCGGACGAGGACCAGCCCGCGAGCACCGACTCGAGCCCGCCGACGTCGTTCCCTCGCGGGATCCGCCCGACGGCGACCAGCCCTTGGGAGGTCTCGGCGTCGCCCATCGTCGCGAGCACCTCCGCAGTGGCCTCCCGCAGGAAGAACTTCGAGGCGCGCGGCACCGGGTCCTGCGGGTCGAAGAGCAGTCCGCGGGCGCGGTCGAGCAGCGCCTGGACGTCGGGGTGGCCTCGAGCGCCTCGGCGGTGAAGAACAGCGCGTCCAGCTGCGGCAGCGGGCCGACGTCGGCGCCGTCCTCCCAGCGCCGCAGCCACAGCGCCAGCGCCTCGCGCACCGGCTGCGGACCCTCGGCCAGGAAGCGGCCCTGCTTCCGCCGGCCGGCTCGAGTGGCCAGCGCGGCGATCTTCTTCACCCGGTCGGCGCCGGGGTTGGTCAGCACATCGGTGTCCATCATGGCGTCCATTCTTCCTCACTGGCGCGGGTGTGCGGCGGGGCGGTCGCCCAGCACGACGACGGCGCCCGCCCCCTGCCGAAGCAGGGGACGGGCGCCGTGGTCCGACCGGCCGCGTCGAGCGGGGCCGGCCGCAGATGCTGCGAGAGTCGGGCGACTCAGGCGCGGGCCGCGTTGACGTCCTGCGGCAGGGCCTTGCGCGCGGTCTCCACCAGTGCGCCGAACGACTGGGCGTCGGAGACGGCCAGCTCGGCGAGCATGCGACGGTCCACCTCGACGCCGGCGGCCTTCAGGCCCTGGACGAAGCGGTTGTACGTCATGCCGTGCGCACGGGCGGCAGCGTTGATGCGCTGGATCCACAGGCGGCGGAAGTCGCCCTTGCGCTTCTTGCGGTGCTGGTAGTTGTAGGTGAACGAGTGCAGCAGCTGCTCGTTCGCCTTGCGGTACAGGCGGGACCGCTGACCGCGGTAGCCGGAGGCCCGGTCGAGGACCTTGCGGCGCTTCTTGTGGGCGTTGACCGCCCGCTTCACACGTGCCACGTGATTCTCCTTGAAGTCGTCGGGGCCGAGCCCCGTGCTCCCCCGCCCGTCCGGCGCCGGCTCCGGCCCGGATGCTTCGGGCGGCGCGACCGCGTCGGGGCGGCGGGGGCTGTCAGTCTTCGTTCGCTGTGAGGATGCGGCCGGGCCTCAGGTTCCGCGGCGAGGCCGCGGAACGACGGCGCCGGCACGGCGGGATCCGCCGTCCGGGGGAACGGACGCTCAGATGCCCAGCATGCGCTTGATGCGCTTCTCGTCGGCCTTGGTGACGATCTGGTCACCGGCCAGACGGCGCGTCAGGCGCGAAGACTTGTGCTCCAGGTAGTGGCGACGGTTGGCCTGCTGGCGCTTGATCTTGCCGGAGCCGGTGAGCTTGAAGCGCTTCTTGGCCCCGCTGTGGGTCTTCATCTTCGGCATGGTGCCGTTCTCCTTACATCGTCCGGACCTGCTGCGCCTGTGTCGGGCCATGCCCGACGGCGGCACAGAGGTGGGGCCGTCCGGGATCGCCGGGCCGACGTCGTCGACCCTGCGGCGCTCCCACGGCCCCCTTGTCAGAGGATCGGCAGGCTCGCGGCCTCAGTCGTCGCCCGTCGAGGCGGACGCACGCGGACGCAGGGCCTGCCGAGAACCCGAAGAGACAGTCTACGCCATCATCGGCGCGACGTCCTCCCCGGGACGCGGACGGGCCCGGATCCGAGTGTCCCCGGGTCCCGACCCGTCGATGCCCCGTCCCCGCCCCGGAGGGTCGGGCTCAGAGGTCCTTCAGCTCGTCCGGCAGGTAGTCGGCCATCGAGTTGGACAGCGGCTTGGCGTCCTTCGGCTCCGTGGAAACGCGCTCCTTGTTCTTGCGCGCCCGGCGGGACTCGCCCTTGTCCTTCTCCGCGTCGTCCTTGTCGGCGGCCTCGGCGGCCTGCTGCTTCTTGTTCTCAGCCTTGGTCTTCAACGGGCCGATCACCATGACCATATGGCGACCGTCCTGGCGCGGCGTCGACTCGACGGCGCCCAGGTCTTCGAGATCGTCGGCGACGCGGCGGAGCAGCCGCACGCCCATCTCGGGGCGCTGCTGCTCACGTCCGCGGAACTGGATGATCGCCTTGACCTTGTCGCCGGCGCTGAGGAAGCGACGCGCGTTGCCGACCTTCGTCTCGTAGTCGTGCTCGTCGATCTTCAGCCGGAAGCGGACCTCCTTGAGGACCGTGGCCGTCTGGTTCTTCCGAGACTCGCGCGCCTTGACGGCGGCCTCGTACTTCCACTTGCCGAAGTCCATCAGCTTGCAGACCGGAGGCTTGGAGCGAGGGGCCACCTCGACGAGGTCCAGATCCGCCTCGGAGGCGAGTCTCTGGGCATCCTCGATCCTGACGATGCCCACCTGCTCCCCCTGAGGCCCTACCAGGCGGACTTCCGGGACACGGATCCGTTCGTTGATGCGTGGTTCGCTGATCTGTCTAGCTCCTGTGTGAGGCGATGGCAGTGGTGTCGATGGGGTGCCGCGATCGCGGTCGCGCGCACATCCAGACTATGACAAGCTTACCAGCATGCAGAGTGAGCAGAACAACCGGGAGGGCGCCGCCGACGCGGCCGGCGAGGCGGCGGCCGAGGCCTCCTCCGCCGACGGCCTGCAGCAGGCGGTCGACCAGCAGGCTCGCGACATCGCCGAGGTGCCGGCCGTCGAGCTGATCAACACCGTGTCGGTGCACCTGATGAGCGCCGCAGCGGTGAAGACCGGACTGGCCGAGGACGATGAGGCGGCGGCCATGAAGGACCTGGACGAGGCGCGCAAGCTGATCACCGCGCTGGCCGGCCTGGTCACCGCCGCCGCCCCGGAGGTCGGCTCGCAGCATGCGATGCCCCTGCGCGACGGGCTCCGGTCGCTGCAGCTGGCCTTCCGCGAGGAGTCCTCGGTGCCCGACGCCCCGGGCCAGGGCCCGGGCGAGAAGTGGACGGGCCCGGTCAGCTGACCACGGCGCCCGCCGTCCACGACGCCGGTCGCCGCCGCGACCAGCGGCTCAGCGCCGCCGGTCGCGGCGGCCGGCCTCCAGCCAGCGCTGGGTGGGCCCGACGTAGCCCAGCACCAGCGCCGCGGCCGCCGGGAGCATCAGCAGCAGCCCGATGACGAGCACGCCCTGGGCCAGGTAGCTCACCGAGACGATCACCAGCAGCAGCTCGATGACCATCGCCGGAGTGCGCGCCCCGGGCGCTCCCTGGAAGAGGCCGAAGCCCAGCAGCACCAGCGCGACGGCGGCGAGCAGATATACCACCAGCATCACCGCCGCGCCGACGGCGTCGAGCACCTGGGCCTCGGAGCCGAAGAAGGACCCCAGTGAGGTGAAGGCCGTGGCCGCCCCCTGGACGAAGAGGATGAGGAACAGGAGCCACACCGTGACCGGTCGCGCCCGCGCCCGGGTGAAGGGTCGCGGCCGGCCGTCGGCGTGGAAGTCGGGCTGGATGGAGTCCTCTGAGGCCATGGATCCATTGCACCATGCACCGGACCGCTCCGCGCCGCGACGCCCTGCCGGGAATCGACCGACGTCGGCTGATCCCCGGCACGAGCGGCTCGGCGGCGCGCGGCGCGCGCCGGCCCGGAGCCGCGCGAAACCTCGTCTGTGCTGTGAGTAATTCCACATGGTTCCGAGCAGATTTCCAGGATCGGGGATCTTGTTTGCACCTTGTTAACGTGTCAGCCTTGAACACGTACTGATCCGGGAGCGCAGTCCCCGCATCGCCTCGTTGCACCTGTGCGGTCGTGCCCGCGGCCGCATCCGAGCTTCTCTGCGCCCCGGTCGGCGGCACCGCCTCCCTGGCGACTTCACGGTCTCGGGTCGAGGTCCCGCCACAGCCTGACACCCGAGTGATCTCGCCCCGAGTGGGCGCCTAGGAGCAGTGATTCGCATGGATTGGCGCAGTCGAGCCGCCTGCCTGGACAAGGACCCCGAGCTTTTCTTCCCGGTGGGCAACACCGGTCCGGCTCTCCTGCAGATCGAGGAGGCCAAGAGCGTCTGCCGCCGCTGCCCGGTGCTGGACACCTGCCTGCAGTGGGCCCTGGAGACCGGCCAGGACGCCGGCGTCTGGGGCGGCATGAGCGAAGATGAGCGGCGTGCGCTGAAGCGGCGCGCCGCCCGCGCCCGCCGCGCCTCCTGATCAGCGAGGACTCGCCGAGCAGCTCTCCGGCCGCCCCGCGGCCGCCGCACGGGTGAAGACCCCCGCCGCCTCGAGCGACGGGGGTCTTCCCATGCGCCGGCGACGCGCCGCTCAGCCCGAGACCAGCGGCGCGTGGAGCACCACCTTCGTGCCCGGCCGGGGCTCCTGCCCCTCGCCGCGCACCCACTCGATGCCTCCGGAGAGCTCGCCGCGGACCAGGGTCTCCACGATCTGCAGCCCGAGGCCGGGCGTCCAGTCCTGCTCCGGGACGCCGACGCCGTCGTCGACGATCTCCAGATCCAGCCGCCGCCGTCCTGCGGCGTCGGCATAGCGCGATGCCCGCAGCTCGACGGTCAGCGGCGCGTCGTCGTCGAGCGTCCCCAGCCCGTGCTCGACGGCGTTGGCCACCACTTCGGTGACCACCAGCGCCAGCGGCGTGACCATGTCCGGCGGCAGCTGCCCGAAGCTGCCCGTCAGACGAGTGACCACCGGTCGCTCCGACTGGGCCATCTCCGCGGCCAGATGCAGCTGTCGGCGCATCAGCTCGTCGACGTCGACGCTCTCCTCCAGCCCCTTGGAGAGCGAGTCGTGGACCATCGCGATCGTCTCGACCCGGCGCATCGCCCGCCGCAGCCCCCCGCGGCCCTCCTCGCCGTCCATCCGACGGGACTGCATCCGCAGCAGCGCCGAGACCGTCTGGAGATTGTTCTTCACCCGGTGGTGGATCTCCTTGATCGTGGCGTCCTTGCTCATCAGCTGCCGGTCCCGACGGCGCAGCTCGGTGACGTCGCGGCAGAGCACCAGGGCGCCGAAGCGCTCGTCGTCACGGTAGAGCGGCACCGAGCGCACTGTGACCACGGCGCCGTGGGCCTCCAGCTCGGTGCGGCTGGCCCTCTTCCCGGTGAGCAGCATCGGCTGGGTCTCGTCGACGGTCACCCCGGTGGCCCGCTGCAGCTCGGCGCCGATGCCGGCCAGCGACCGGCCCTCCAGCGAGTCCGCGACCCCCAGACGCGAGAGCGCGGAGATCGCGTTCGGACTGGCGAAGGAGATCCGCCCTTCGGCGTCGAGGCGCAGCAGCCCGTCGCCGACACGGGGCGCGCCGCCGGAGCTGTTGAACTCGTAGGGACCCTGCGGCCAGCGTCCCTGCACGATCATCGTCAGCAGGTCCGCCGCGCAGCGCCGGTAGGTCAACTCCAGCCGCGACGGAGTGCGCAGCGCGGCCACCGAATAGTGCAGGGTCACCACCGCCAGCGTGCGGCCGCCCCGCAGCACCGGCACCGCCTGCACGCGCATCCGCGCCGGCGCGGGCATCCCCTGGTCGGAGGAGTTGGTCTCCACCTGGTGCTTCCAGGCGCGGGCGACCATCGGCTTCAGGTCCGCCCGGATCCGGTCGCCGACGACGTCCCGGTGGACCACCGTCTGGGTGGTCGACGGCCGGGCCTGGGCCAGGGCGATGAAGGAGCGCTGCTCCTCGTCGACGAAGCCCGCCTCCGTGGGCGGGAACCAGAGCACCAGATCGGAGAAGGCCAGGTCGGCCAGCATCTGCCAGTCCCCCACCAGATGATGCAGGTGGTCGGCGTCGCCGTCGCGCAGATGCCGGTGCCCCCGCAGAGGATCGTCGAAGACCGCCACTGATCAGGCCCCGATCATCCCGCGCAGGTGGCGCAGCAGCACGGTCAGCGAGGCGACGTTGTCGCGGCTGACCTGGTTGACCTCGTCGACGAGCTTCTCCACCCGGCTGATCTTCGCCTCATGGGCCTCCCGCCAGCTGAGCAGCCGCGTCTCGGCGTCGCCGGGCTCCGTGGTGGTCAGCACCGACTCGGTCACCTCGCGCACCGCCCGGTACAGCTCGTCGCGCTGGGCGCCGCGGGCCAGCGCCTGCCACTTGTCCCGGCGCGGCTGGTCGGTGATGCGCACCAGCAGCGCGTCGATGTCGAACTCGGCGTAGACGGCGAAGTAGACGTCGGCGACGTCGGCCGAGTCCACCGCCAGCTCGGCAGACAGTGCCGCGATGTCCAGCAGCGAGAAGCTCTCGAAGACTTCGCCGACCCAGTCGGCCAGCTGCTCGGGCATCCCGGCGGAGCGGGCGGCCTCGCGCTTGGCCGCCACCCGACGGCGGTCCTCCTCGCGCAGGTGCTCCTCCAGCCGGCCGTAGAGCGGCCGGATGTGCTCGGCGAAGGCCTCGACGTCCTCCTGCACGGAGGTGCCGCGGGCGGCATGATTGACGAACCAGCGCACCGCCCGATCGAGCAGCCGGCGCATGTCCAGGTAGGTGTGCGCCCACTCGTCGCGCGGGAAGCTGACCGGCAGCTCGCGCATCGCCGCGTCGAACTCCCCGAGCCGGAACAGCTCGCGGACGGCGACGAAGGCCCGCACGACCTGCTCCTCGGTCGCGAACGTCTCCTCCATCGCGCGAAAGACGAAGGTCGCTCCGCCCATGTCGACGACGTCGTTGGCGACCTCGTTGGCGATGATCTCGCGCTGCAGCGGGTGACGCGGCAGCTGCGAGGCGAAGCGGTCGGTGAGCGCCGACGGGAAGTACTCCTCCAGCGTGGCGGTGAACCACTCGTCGTCGGGCAGCGAGGATTCCACCAGCGCGCCCTTGAGCTGGATCTTCGACCAGGCCACCAGCACCGCGAGCTCCGGAGACGTCAGCGGCTCCTCGGCGTCGCGCCGGGCGGCGAGCTGATCGTCGGTGGGCAGACCCTCGAGCTCGCGGTCCAGTCCGACGCTCTCCTCGAGCCAGCCCATCAGCCGGTGGAAGCTCGGCGACCAGTCCCCCAGCCGGTGACGGTCGGTCAGCAGCACCACGTTCTGGGCCCGGTTGGTCTCCAGCACCAGCTCGGCGACCTCCTCGGTCATGCCGTGCAGCAGCTCGGGCCGCTCGGCGGCGTCGAGGTGGCCGGAGGCGACCAGCTGGTCGACCAGGATCTTGATGTTGACCTCGTGATCCGAGCAGTCGACGCCGGCGGAGTTGTCGATCGCATCGGTGTTCAGCCGCACGCCCTGCTGGGCGGCCTCGATGCGGCCGGCCTGGGTCAGCCCCAGGTTCCCGCCCTCGCCGACGACCTTCGCCCGCAGCTGCCGGCCGTCGACGCGCACCGCGTTGTTCGCCCGGTCGCCGACGTCGTCGTGGCTCTCCTCGGCCGCCTTCACATAGGTGCCGATGCCGCCGTTGTAGAGCAGGTCGACCGGGGCCTTCAGCAGCGCGGCGATCAGCTCCGGCGGGGTCATCTGCTCGACGTCGGCGGGCAGGTCGAAGCGCCGCCGCATCGGCTCGCTGATCGGGATGGTCTTCGCAGTGCGGGAGAAGACGCCGCCGCCGGCCGAGATCAGGCTCTCGTCGTAGGCGTCCCAGCCCGAGGGGCGCTCGGCGAAGAGCCGCCGCCGCTCGGCGAAGCTCGCCGCGGCGTCGGGGTCCGGGTCGATGAAGATGTGCAGATGGTTGAAGGCGGCGACCAGGCGGATGTGCTCGGAGAGCAGCATCCCGTTGCCGAAGACGTCGCCGGCCATGTCCCCGATGCCGACGACGGTGAAGTCCTCGGACTGGGTGTCGTGACCCATCTCGGAGAAGTGCGCCTTCACCGACTCCCAGGCGCCGCGGGCGGTGATGCCCATCTCCTTGTGGTCGTAGCCGACCGAGCCGCCGGAGGCGAAGGCGTCGCCGAGCCAGTGGCCGTACTCCTGCGAGATCTCGTTGGCGGTGTCGGAGAAGGTCGCAGTGCCCTTGTCGGCGGCGACGACCAGGTAGGGGTCGTCGCCGTCGTGGCGGACGACCTCGCGCGGCGGGACGATCTCCATGACGCCGTCGCGCTCGACCTGGTTGTCGGTGACGTCGAGCAGTCCGCGGATGAAGGTCCGGTAGGCCGCCTTGCCGGCCTCCATCCACTGGGCGCGGCCGACGGACTGGTCGGGCAGCTGCTTGGGGTAGAAGCCGCCCTTGGCCCCGGAGGGCACGATGACCGCGTTCTTGACCATCTGGGCCTTGACCAGCCCCAGGACCTCGGTGCGGAAGTCCTCCTGCCGGTCCGACCAGCGCAGCCCGCCGCGGGCGACCTTGGCGAAGCGCAGATGCACGCCCTCGACGTCGGGGGCGTAGACGAAGACCTCGTGCGCCGGCCGCGGCTCGGGCGCCGAGTCGACGCGGTCCGGGGCGATCTTCAGCGCCACCCGGACATGGCCCTGATGGACGTTGGTCCGCTCCGTGGCGTCGATGAGGTTCAGGAAGGTGCTCAGCACGCGGTCGGCGTCGAGGGTGCGGACCTGCTCGAGGGCGTCCAGGACCTCCTGACGACGCCGCTCCATGAGCTCCTCGCGGTCCTCCGCCGGCGTCGGGTCGAAGCGAGCCTCGAAGTGCCACACCAGCGCGAGGGCGACCTCCGGGTTCTGCCGCAGCGTCTCGGCGAGGAAGTCGTAGGAGTGCGCGCTGCCCAGCTGGCGCATGTACTTCGCGTAGGCCCGCAGCACGGTGACCGTCCGGATGTCGAGCCCCAGGCGCAGCACCAGTCGGGAGAAGACGTCGGACTCGGCGGTGCCGCGCAGCACGTGCGAATAGGCCTCCTCCAGCAGACCGATGTCCACGGAGTCCGCGTCGAGTCCCTCCGGGTACCCCAGTCCCAGGTCGTAGAGATGGAAGACGGATCCGTCGCCGCAGGTCAGCGTGTAGGACCGCTCGTCGAGGATGGACAGGCCGAAGTCGTCGAGCACCGGCAGCGTCTCGGTCAGCGTCTTCGGCTCGGTCAGGTAGAGCTTCAGCCGCATGTCGGCGGGATCCTCGCCGCCCGGCGCATAGAACTGCATCCGCGGGCCGTCCTCGGGATGCGCCTCGAGCTGCTCGAGCTCGGCGATGTCGACCAGCGCGTCGGGCACCTCGTAGAGCACCCGGTAGTCATCGGGGAAGGCCTCGCCCCAGCGCGCGGCGATGCGCTCGGCCTCCCCCTCGGAACGGCTCTCCGCCGCCTCCTGGGCGATGCCCTCGGCCCAGGAGCGGATGGTCCGGGCGAGCTTCGCCTGGAGCTCCTCGACGCTCAGCGCCATCTCCGCGGCGTCGTCGGCCAGCCGCATGCGGAAGAACAGCCGCGCGAGCACCGATTCGGTCAGCCGCACGTTGAAGTCGATCGACTCGGCGTCGATGTGCCGCATCAGTTCGTCCTGCACGCGCAGCCGCACCGCCGTGTTGAACCGGTCGCGGGGCATGTAGAGCAGCGCGGTCATGAATCGTCCATGGAGGTCCTTGCGGAGGAACAGCTTGATCCGCCGCCGCTCCTGGAGCTGCAGGATCTGCCAGGCGGTGTCCTCGACCTCCTCGATGTCCATCTGCAGCAGCTCGTTGCGCGGGTAGGTCTCCAGGATCTGCAGCAGATCGGCCCCGGAGTGCGACTCCGGACTGAAGCCCGAGCGGCGCAGCAGCTGGTCGGCGCGCGAACGCAGCAGCGGGATGTTGACGATGGACTGGGTGTAGGCACGCTGGCTGAACAGCCCGACGAAGCGCCGCTCGCCGGCGACGGAGCCGTCGGAGCCGAAGGTCTTCACCGCGACGTAGTCCATGTAGGTCCGGCGCCGGACGGTGGAGCGGATGTTGGCCTTGGTGATCACCAGTGCCCGCTCCCGCTCCGTCTCCGCGACAGGCTCCCCGTCGGGGGCCCCGGGGCCCCCTTCGTACGCCGGCTCACGATGCAGCGCCTCCAGTCCATGACGCTCGGCGAGGATCCCCAGCGCACTGTCGGGCTGCGGGACGAGCTGGGCGCCGTCGGCGGAGTCGCGGTCGAGCACGTACTCGCAGTAGCCGAGGAAGAGGAAGTTGCCGTCGGCCATCCAGTCGAGGAGGTCCGCCGATTCCGCGGACTCCTCGATGCTGTCGTTCTCGCGCAGCAGCCCCGCCGCGCCGCGGGCGCGGCCGGCCATCCGGTCCTGGTCACGGTGGCTGGCGGCGACGTCGCCGATCACCCGCCGCAGCCCCTCGGTGAGTTCGCCGGCCCGAGCCTCGTCGATCGGATGGTCGATGTCGACGGCGATCCAGGACTCCACGGCGGTGCGACGGGACTCGTCGTCGACGAGCGCGGCGAGGTCGGGCAGCGTCTGCGTGTCGCCGGAGGACATCCCCGGCTGGGCGGTGGGCACCTCGCGGACGGCGAGCAGCTCACCGGCCGTCGCCTCCCGCGTGGTCAGCACGATCGGGTGCACCACCAAGGACATCGCCAGGCCGTGCCGGGAGACCTCGGCGGTGACCGAGTCGACCAGGTGGGGCATGTCGTCGGTGACGACCATGGCGATGCTGCGCCGCTCGCCGACGACGACGGCGGCCTCCGGGGCGGCATCGGTGCGCCTGCCCGCCAGGCGGAGATGCTCCTCGACGCGGACCCGCTGGTCGGCCCGGCTGACCGTCCGCAGATCGTCGGAGGCGACGTGCGCGAAGTATGCGCTCCGCAGCGTCTCCACCTCAGAGTCGTCGCGCGTCCAGAGAACTGTCTCGGCCATGTGCCCCTCGCTCACTCGGATGTGCCGCGGCTCAGCAGTGCGGAGCCGGACCACGTCGTCCAGGTTCCGAGCCTCACCCTATCGCGTCCGCCGCGTGAGCCCGAGCGTCACCGCGACTCGGCGCCGGCTTCCGTATCGGCGTCCGTGTCGGCCTCCGCACGCGCCGGCGCGCTCTTCGACGCGGCCGGCCCCGAGGCGGCGGAGCCGCCGTCGCCCGCACCCGCCGACCCGTCGTCCGCGGCGGCCGAATCCCGGGACGTCGCCTCGACCGACGCGGCCTCGGAGGACTCGGAGGACTCCGCCCTGCGCCGTCCGCCCCGTCCACGACGCGCCGCGCGGCGCCGGGAGCGCCGCTCTCCCCCACGAGGCCGGCCGAAGAGCCCGCGCCGCCGCTCGGGCAGCACCACTCCGGCCAGCGCGGCGATGCCGCGACGCAGCTCCGAGCCCGGGGCGGCCTCCGCCAGGACCTGCCCCCGCAGCAGCGCGACGTCGCAGGCCTCGCGCTCCCACGGCAGGTGCCGGATGATCGTCGCCGCCGCGCCCCAATGGGCCCAGGCCTCGGCGATCTGCTCCTCCGGCGACCGTCCGACCGCCTGCGCGCGCAGCTGGTTGATCACCACCTGCGGCTCCGGCGCCTCCGGCACCAGCAGCCGCCGCTCCTCCAGGGACTTGACCAGCCGCGGGAAGCTGACCGGGTCGGCGGCGCCGACGGCCAGCACGGTGTCGGCCTCCTCCAGCGCCGCCACCGCAGCGGCATGCCGCTGCGGGGCGAAGGTGTCATAGGTGAGATCCTCGTCCTGTTCGATCGAGGCGGAGACGTCGACGACGACATGGTCGTATTCGTCCCGCGCGATCCGCAGCACCTGGCGCAGGCCGCGCTCGCGCAGCTCGCGCCAGCGGTCGGCCCGCGGCAGTCCGGTCAGCACGTGCATGCGCCAGCCGGCGACGTCGACCAGAGTGACGATCCGCCGCAGCCGGGAGGAGTCCAGACGCCCGAGATCCGCCTGACGGCACGCCTGGGCGAGCCCCGCCGATTCCTCGATGAGGCCGAGCTGCACCGCCGCCGAGGCGGCCACCGTGTCCGCGTCGATCAGCAGGACGCGGCGTCCGGTGCCCGCAAGCTCGGCGGCCATGTTCACCGCGGTGGTGGTCCGGCCCGGGCTTCCCGGCGCACCCCAGACCACGGTGATGCCCCGCACCGGGGAGTCGGACGTCTCGGACGGGGGCTCCTCGGAGTCCGACCCCTCGCCGTCCTCATCGGCCTCGCCGCCGTCGAGGCCGTCGACGCTCTCCTCGATCCGCGGACCGGTCGCTCTGGCGGAGGCCTCGCCGTCGTCGCCGTCTTCCTTCGCCGCCCCGCCGAGATCTCGGGGGACGACGTCGGCTCCGGCGGCATCGGCGGCGTCGAAGGCATCGGCGGCCGGACCCGAACCGGCATCGGCCGGCGCGGCGCCCGCCGCCGGATCGCTGCCGTCCATGCCGCCCCGACCGGGCGGGGTGTCGCCGGCCTCCGCCTCGGGGGAGTCCTCCGGGTGCTCCGATCCCGCAGGACCGCCCCCGTCCTCCGGATCCGACGGACCCTCGGCGGCGACCAGCGCCTCGAGCTCGGCGTCGAGCTCCTCCGGCGGCTCGACCTCCTCGCCGCGCAGCGCCGGGACGAGCAGATGGACGTCGATCTCGTCGGGCAGGGCCGTGATGCCCAGCGCGGCCAGCCGTCGCCGCTCGTCGGCGAGGTCGGAGATCGCCACCACGACGACGCCGTCCTCGTGCAGCTCGGCCAGTCGGCTGTCCGTCAGGTCCTCGGTGCCGCCGATGATCAGCGCCGCATCGGCGCGCCCGGCCCGGGCGGCGGCGACCAGCTCGACCAGATCGGAGCAGCGGCGGTCGACGGTGACGTCACTGTGAAGACCTTCGATCGCGGCGATGTGGTCCTGGTGGAGATGTCCGGTGGTGACGACCGAGCAGCGCCTCACTCGGATCCCTCCCCGCCGGAGCCGCCGCCGGAATCATCGGAACCGTCCGCGCCCTCGTCGGCCCCGCCCTCCACCATCTCCTCGGCCCCGGGCTCCGGCGAACCCGCGGGGAGCACCGAGACGACGGCCTGGGAGCTGCCGGCGGCGAGGATGTCCGGAACCTGGTCCGGATCCACCAGGATCTCGACCTCCAGCGCCGACTGCGCGCCGAAGGTGGAGCTGGACTCGGAGATCTCGGAGACCTCGGCGCCGGCGGTCAGCTGCTCGACGGTGGCCTCGTCTCCGGCCATCCTCCCGGGCGTGGCCTCCCAGACGTCGACCAGCCGGCCGGCCTCCACCGCCTGGGCCAGCGGGTGCTCCACCGTCAGCGTCATCGCCTGCCGTCCCTGCGGATCAGCGTCGTCGACCGCCCGTCGCGGGACCAGCTCGCCCTCCTCGACGACCGAGACGAACTGCTGCTCGGCGGACAGCTCCTCGTCGGCGAGCAGGTAATCGTCCCGGACCTCGTCGATCTGCACGTTGACCACGCGCAGGTCCTCCTCGTCGACGGACTCGCCCACGCTCAGCGTGTGCGCGGCCGCGTAGACGGGCGTCGTGCGGTCCTGGGCCGAGACCAGCGCGACCACGCCGGCCACCGAGGCCAGCACGATCACGATCCCCACCAGCAGGCGCGGGTCCTTCCAGCTGGGTCGCTTCAGCCGGTCCGCGGCCCCTTCGGCCGCCCCCTTCATCTCAGACGTCATGCGTTTCCTCGCGTCGCTCTCCGGGCCGGGACCGCCCGTCCCGGCTGTGCACCAGGACAGGGTAGACGACTGGAGGCGGTGCTGACCCATCGTCGAGCGCCGACTGTGGAAAACCCAGGTCGGCACGGAGCCTGTGGATGAAACATCCCGTCGTCGCGGCCGCTGTGCCACAATCGATCACGACGGACGAATGCGGAACGATCCGCATCGTCCGACCACGAATCACATGAAACGCGCCGATCCCCGGCGATCGGCGGCGACCCGACGGAGGTATCCGATGCGCCGCTTCCTGACCCTCCCTGATGTGGCCGAGGTGCTCAACATCTCGATGGATCAGACCCGGAGCCTGGTGCGCAGCGGGGAGCTCGAGGGCATCCAGGTCGGGGGCCGCGGCCAGTGGCGCGTGGAGGAGGCCAAGCTCGACGAGTACATCGAGCACCAGTACGCCCTCCAGCGCCAGGCGCGCGAGCAGCGCCGCCACGAGTCGACGACCTGACGAACCGCCTCACATCACCGGACCGTCCTCACTGCGGACCAGCGTGATCGCCGACAGCGGCACCGTGCGCAGTCCGTGCCCCTCGCGCGCCCGCGGCGTCTCGCCGGGACGCGTGCGCGCGACGTCGACGTGGTCGCGCCCGACGGCGGCCAGCAGTCCGGTGGCCAGCACGTCAGCCTGCGCGGAGAGCAGCGAGACCACGGCACGGTCCCGCCCCAGCGCCCGCAGCGCACTGGTCATGCGCAGGCGCCGTCGCGTCGGCGAGGTCTCCTCCTGCGCCCGCCGCGGGAGACCGTCGACGGCGAGCACCGCCTCCAGCGGCACCAGCACGCCGACGTGCCCCTCCGCGCCGGCCAGCCAGTCCTCCCCCACGGTGTCCACGTCGACGACCATCGAGCCGGCCCCGGCGACGATCATGCTCACCCGCTCGCCCCGCTGAGCCCGCAGCCGGTCGGCGAAGGGCACTGTCGCGCGCTCGGCGCGCACCGCCTCGGCGATCTCCCGGTCACGCTCCTCCGCGGCGCCGGCCTCCCACTGGGCCTCCAGATCGGCGAACAACGCATCCCAACGCATCTCCTCGGCCTCCCCTCCCGCCTCGCCCCGGTCCCGGGCGACGCGCTCGACGGTGCTCGCGCGCCGTCCGGCCGGACGCGGCGAGGCACGCATGATCCCGTGCAGTGGACATCATGACGCATCCGCACCGCGATCCGCGCCTCACCGACCCCGAGGCCCCTCCCGGCTCGCCCGGCGGCGCTGACCAGGACGAACGCCTCTCCGTCAGGACGATCACCAGGACACGCTCAGATATCTCCATTCGGACTGATGTCCACCAAATCGCATCAAACCGCATCATCGGTGTACAGTCTCCATCACGACGGCTGCTCGCCGAGGAAGTTACCGTCGCCGTCCTATGAGGAGAAGGAGCTCGCCGATGTCCGCGATCCATGCACCGGTCCCGTCGCCGGTCGCCGGCCGCCCCGCCCCCTCGCGGGCCTCCGCCGCCGACGTCGTGCTGACGCTGCTGGTCGTGGTCAGCGGCCCGCTGCTGCTGGTGCTCGGCGCCGTGCTGATGTCCGGCGCCGAGACCTCCGCGGCCCGCCTGCTGCGGCCGGAGCCGTCCACTCTGCAGGTCTGGGGTGCGGCCCTCGAGGAGCAGCGGCAGGCGCTCACCGTCGGAGACCTGCAGGCCGTCGAGGAGCTCATCGGCCTGCTGTGCGTCGCACTCGGCGTGCTGCTGGGCCTGCTCGCCGCACTCTCAGTGGCCGCCACCGCCCTGCTGCAGCTCAGTCGGCGCGTCGGCGTCCGGCGCGGCACCGCACTGCTGGAGCTCCTCTCCCCCGGCTTCATGCGGCGCGCGCTGGTGGTCGCCCTCGGCGCCCAGATGGCCGTCATGGGCACCGTGGCCGGCGTCTCGAGCTCCGTGACCTCGCAGACGACGATGCCGACGGCCACCGCCGCCCAGGACGACCAGGATCGCGACGCCGGCGGCGAGACCCCCGACGCCGAGGACGCGGAGGCCGGCTCGACGACGGCCGCGGACTCCGAGCTGGTGGCCGACCGTCTCGAGGACTCCCCGGACCCGCTGTTCGCTCCCGCACCGTCCGCCGACGAGGACGAAGGTTCCAGCGCCGACGACGCGGCCGACGACGCCTCGACCGCCGAGGCCGACGCCCCGTCGGACGGCTCGTCGGACAGCTCGTCGGAAGGAGCCTCGGGCCGTTCCTCCGAGGAGTCCGACGGGACGGGCGGGCCGACGACTCCGCGGCCGGCAGGGTCCCAGCGGACGGCGTCCCCCGAGCCCGGGGATCGGCTCACCGGAGGCCAGGTCCGCACTGCCGCCGACGAGGCCGACCATGTGGTCGTCCGTTCCGGGGACACGCTCTGGAGCATCGCCGCCGAGCACCTGGGCGACGAAGCCTCCGACGCGCAGATCGCGGCCGAATGGCCGCGCTGGTACGCCGCCAACCGGGCGACGATCGGCGACGATCCGTCCCAGCTGCTGCCCGGCATGGTGCTCGAGCTGCCCGACGACGCCCCCTCCCGCAGCTGAGCTCCGGGACGGCGCCCCGCCCCACGACCGACACCGACTGAGCACGACTGAGCACGATCGATCGCCGCCGACGGAGAGCCCGCGACGGCCGAACGAAAGGACGAGCCGATGACTGCGACCGCCCTCGAGAACCGGACCGGAGCCGACGAGCCGGGACGTCGCCGCATGCGGCGCCACGTGCGGATGCCCCACGGCGACCCGCTGATCCGTCACGACGCGCGCCTCGCCGGCGAGCCCGCCGGCGAGCGTCCCGGGCCGACGCCGGTCGATCCGCTGGCCGCCCGGCGCAGCACGGCCACGCCGACGCTGCTGCGCCAGCTGGAGGGGTCGGCGGAGTTCGCCGCGACCGTCGCAGCTGACGGCGACCGGCGCCGTCCGACGCGGATGGCCGGACTGCGCGAGGAGCGGCGGCAGATCGTGGCGATCTCGCGCATCGTCTGCCAGGCGACGATGGAGTCGCTGAGCGGCGCCCGGCCGGTCCGGCAGATGCAGCGCTGGCTGGAGGCCTGCGTCTACCAGAAGGTCTGCGAGCGGGCTGAGCTGATGGCCCGGCGCCGCGTCGACGGTCCGGGCGAGCAGGCGCCCGCCCCGACCCCGCGGCCGCTGGAGATCCGGCAGGTCCGCGCCGACCATGTCGAGGGCGGAATCTGGGAGGCCTCGGTGATCTTCACCGAGGACGCCCGCACCCGCGCCTGTGCGATGCGTCTGGAGGCCCACCGCGGCCGCTGGCGCGTGGTCGCCCTCGAGATGGGCTGAGCTCCGTACCGGACCGCGGACTCCATCCGGGGCCGGACCTCCTCCGCCACGTCGGCGACGGCCGCCAGGGCGGACGGAGTGCGCAGCGTGATCTCGACGACGGGCACGCCGTCAGAGGCGAGGGCGCGCGCCACGGGCCCGGCGTGCGCACGCTCGCGGATCTCGGCGACCGGGATGAGCGGTGAGGCGTCGAGCGGGCCGAAACCCCCGCCTCCGCATGGCGAACGGCGCCCGGCACCCTCGAGGGTGCCGGGCGCCGTCGTCGTGCCGCGGGCGGAGACTCCGCGCGCTCAGCGCGTCGGGCGGGTCTCGGTGGTCGAGTCGCCGGTCTCGCTGGGCGCGGTGTACTCCAGCTCGGAGTCGTCCTCGCCGCTCGGCTCATCCTCCATGCCGGGCACCGAGACCTGCTGGTCGGCGGAGTCGCCCGTGCTCTCCTCCGCACCGGGCCGCGCGGCGACCTTCACCTGCGGCGACGCAGTGCGCACCTCGGCGTTGAAGAGGTAGCGCACCGAATCCTCACGGATGGTGTCGGCCATCGTCTGGAAGAGCTGGTAGCCCTCCCGCTGATACTCGACCAGCGGATCGCGCTGGGCCATCGACCGCAGGCCGATCCCGGACTTCAGGTAATCCATCTCATAGAGGTGCTCCTGCCACTTCTCGTCGATGACCGAGAGCAGCACGCGGCGCTCGAGCTGGCGGATGGCCTCCTCGCCGAGCTCGTCCTCCTTGTTCTCGTAGGCGACCTTCGCATCGGAGATGATCTCACGCTTGAGCATCTTCACCGTCAGCTGGTCGACGCCGCCGGCCTCCTCGACGATGTCCTCGATCGTCAGCGCGATCGGGTAGAGCCCGGAGAGCTCCTCCCACAGGGTCTCCAGATCCCAGTCCTCGGAGGAGTTCGCGGTGGTGTGCTCGTCGATCATCAGCCCGACGGCGTCCTCGATGAAGTGCTGGACCTTCTCATGGACGTCGTCGCCCTCGAGGATCCGCCGACGATCGGAGTAGATCGCGTGGCGCTGACGGTTGAGCACGTCGTCGTACTTGAGCACGTTCTTGCGCATCTCGGTGTTCTGGCCCTCGCGCTGCTGCTGGGCGTTGGCGATGGCGCTGGAGACGAACTTGTGCTCGACCGGGATCTGATCGTCCATGGCCTTAGAGTTCATGATCCGCTGGGCGGCGGCCTGATTGAACAGGCGCATCAGGTCGTCGGTCAGCGAGATGTAGAACCGGGACTCACCGGGGTCGCCCTGACGGCCGGAGCGTCCGCGCAGCTGGTTGTCGATGCGGCGCGACTGGTGGCGCTCGGTGCCGAGCACGTAGAGCCCGCCGAGCTCCCGGACCTCGTCGCCCTCGGTCTCGGCCTCCTCCTTGGCCTTCTCGAAGACCTCGCGCCACTTGGCCTCGTACTCCTCCGAGTCCTCCACCGGGTCCAGCCCCAGCTTCTCCATCTCGTGGACGGCCTTGAACTCGGCGTTGCCGCCGAGCATGATGTCGGTGCCGCGGCCGGCCATGTTCGTCGCGACGGTGACCGCCCCGCGGCGGCCGGCCTGCGCGACGATCGCGGCCTCGCGCTCGTGGTTCTTCGCGTTGAGGACCTCGTGGCGGATGCCGGCCTTCGCGAGCAGCTTCGACAGGTACTCGGACTTCTCGACCGACTCGGTGCCGACGAGCACCGGCTGCCCCTGCTTGTTCCGCTCGACGATGTCCTCGAGCACGGCGTCGAACTTCACGACCTCGTTCTTGTAGACCAGGTCATTGTGGTCGGTCCGCTGGCGCGGCTTGTTCGGCGGGATCGGGACCACGCCGAGCTTATAGGTGGACATGAACTCGGCGGCCTCGGTCTCGGCCGTGCCGGTCATGCCCGAGAGCTTCTCGTAGCTGCGGAAGTAGTTCTGCAGCGTGACCGTCGCCCGAGTCTGGTTCTCGGGCTTGATCTGCACGCCTTCCTTGGCCTCGATGGCCTGGTGCAGGCCCTCGTTGTAGCGTCGCCCCTTGAGCATGCGCCCGGTGTGCTCGTCGACGATGTGGACCTCGCCGCGGACGACGACGTAGTCGGTGTCCCGCTTGTAGAGCTCCTTGGCCCGGATGGCGTTGTTCAGGTACTGGATCAGAGTCGTGTTGCGCGACTCGTAGAGGTTCTCGATGCCCAGATAGTCCTCGACCTTGTCGATCCCGGACTCGAGCACTCCGACGGTGCGCTTCTTCTCGTCGACCTCGTAGTCGGCGTCCTTCTCCAGCTTGGTCACCAGCGTCGCGAAGTCGGAGTACCAGCGGGAGATGCCGCCGGTCGCGGCGCCGGAGATGATCAGCGGGGTGCGCGCCTCGTCGATGAGGATCGAGTCGATCTCGTCGATGATGGCGAAATGGTGCTCGCGCTGGACCAGGTCGTCCAGCGACTGGGCCATGTTGTCGCGCAGGAAGTCGAAGCCGAACTCGTTGTTCGTCCCGTAGGTGATGTCGGCGGCGTAGGCCTCGCGTCGCTGGGCCGGCTGCATGTCGTTGGTGATGGTGCCGACGTTCAGCCCCAGGAAGCGGTGCACACGACCCATCAGCTCCGACTGGTACTTCGCCAGATAGTCGTTGACGGTGATGATGTGCACGCCCTTGCCGGTGAGCGCGTTCAGGTACGACGGCAGCGTGGCGACCAGCGTCTTGCCCTCACCGGTGCCCATCTCGGCGATGTTGCCGTGGTGCAGCGCGGCGCCGCCCATGACCTGCACGTCGAAGTGCCGCTGGCCCAGCGTGCGATCAGCGGCCTCGCGGACCGTCGCGAAGGCCTCGGGCAGCAGGGAGTTCAGCGATTCGCCGTCGCGATGCCGCTCCTTGAAGCGCTCGGTCTCGGCACGCAGCTCGGCGTCGGACAGCTCCTTGAACTCGTCCTCGAGAAGGTTGACGGCGTCGGCCTGCGACCGCAGCGTCTTGAGGATCTTCTTGTCCCCGGTCTTGAGGATTCGTTCGAGCAGAGTAGGCACAGCCGGTTCTCCATCAGGTTCGTACTGGGGCACGGCCCCGACGCCGACGCCGCCGACACCGGCCGGCGCGCCGCCGACGTCGCCCTCGACGCCCGGTCCGGACGCTGTCGCGCACTCGAGCCGTGTGTTGAGGGCCACGCGGGAGCCTCGGTCAGTCTACGCCGTCCGTCTCAACTGTGCCTAAAGGTTCCCCGCATCCTGTCTCGACGTCGGCCGGACGGCGCGAGCCCGGCACGCGGCAGGGATCCCGTCCCGGCCGGTCCCGTCGGATCAGCCGCCGGACGGACGCCGGGGCCCGGACCGTCGCGGTCCGGGCCCCGGCGGGACGCCCCTCCGGCGCCCGTCCTCAGGTCAGGCGACGCCGACTGCGGCGTGGGTCGTGCCGTTCTCCGGACGGTAGGAGCGCTCCTCGGTGACCTGGGCCTCGATCGCCTGCTCGCTGTCCAGCGAGATGACGCCGTAGGTCCAGCCGCGCCGGCGGTAGACCGCCGAGGGCTGGCCCGTCTCGGCATCGATGTAGAGGAAGAAGTCGTGACCGACCAGCTCCATGGCGTCGACGGCGGCGTCGACGCTCATCCGTTCGGCGGGGAACACCTTCCGACGGATCTTGATCGGCGCGTCCCAGTCCTCCTCGGCGGGCGGGGCGTCGTCGGCCTGTTCGGCCTCGAGCACCTGCTCGTACAGCGGGCGATCGGTCGACACCGGTTCCAGCCCGGCCATCGCTGTCGCGACGTCCGGAGCGCCGTTGTGCCGCGGCGCGTGGGCCCGCGACTTCTTCTTGTCGCGCTGCCGGCGCAGCCGCTCGGTCAGCTTGTTGAACGCGATCTCGAAGGCGGCGAACTTGTCACCGGCCTGCGCCTCGGAGCGCACCACCTTCCCCCGGCCGAACACGGTGAGCTCCACGGTCATCGTCGTCTCGCTGCGCCGATGGGAATTCTCCGCGACGACCTTCACCTCGAGTTCGTGGCCCTTGTCGGCGAGCTGGTCGATCTTGCCGACCTTGTCCTCGACATGCTCCTTGAAGGCGTCGGGGATCTGGATGTTGCGTCCGGTGTAGCTGACCTGCAGGGTCATGGTGACCTCCTCGTGTCCGATGACAGCACAACGGTCGATCGGGCCACTCGTCCCGTCGCCGCTGCGATGGGACCCATCGTGAAGATTCCCATACTCCACACTAGGACGATTCTGGGCCGGCGTCACCCGATCCGCGCGACGAATATCCACGCCTCACCCGGCCGGATCTCCCTCGGCCTGTTCAGCCGCCGACGAGGGCGGCGCGATCCCAGGCGGCGGCCTCAGAACCGGGTCGCCGACGGCGCGACCGGCCGCGGCGCGGCCGCGAGCACCGCCGCCCCCAGCACCCGCGCTCCGGCGGCCTCGAGCTCCCGATGCATCTCCGCCAGCGTCGCGCCGGTGGTCAGCACATCGTCGACCAGCAGCACCTCCCGGCCGGCGAGCGCCGCGGTCGCGCGCCGGGGGACCCGCAGGCTGCCGGCCAGCCGCCGTCGGCGCTCCCGCGCGCCGCGAGCCTTCTGCGAGCCCCCGGACAGCGACCCGACGAGGGTCGCCCGACGACGCAGCAGGCCGGGGGCGGCCGGCCGCCCCGCACGGGCGAGCAGGTGCTCGACGGGATCGATGCTGCGACGCAGCCGCGAGGTCGCCGACGGCGGCGGCACCACCGGCACCACCGGTTTCGCCGGCTTCCCCCGTTCCGTCGGCGGCCGGGCGCCGTCCGCGCCCGCGCAGGCACGGCCGTCCTCGGCCGCGCCGGCACGCCGCAGCGCCGCCTCGACGGCGCGGCCCAGC
>NZ_AFRW01000087.1 GCF_000220985.1 Nesterenkonia sp. F | reverse complement strand
CAGATAGCAATTAGGATGCCACTGTGGTCATCTACTGCCCTGGCATCAGGCCAGGACAGTCGATGATTCTCCTGCCCTCGTGGGGCCGCAAGGCTCTCTGCCAATCAGGTCGCGTGGCGCTGGGTCCGTTCGGACGCGTGGAGCTCGTCGGCGACCGCCGTCGCGTGATCGTTCGAGCGGACCACGCTTCCCCGCCCCACACGCCGTCCTCCGCTGAACTGAGAGGGGCCTAGTCAGATGGAACCGTCGAGGTGGAGCCCGCTTCGTCCGGATGGTCGGCGGTCGCGCCGCCGCCGAAGCCATCGATGGAGCGCGCTGACTGTGGCAGGCCTCATCGCCCTCGGCGCGTGCGCAGGTCCTCCGTCGGAGTCCCCGTCGACGTCCTCCGAGCAGTCGCCGGCACAGTCGCCGGCACAGTCATCTCCGGAGCCGACCACAGAGACAGAAGGCCCCTCGCCCTCTGATGGGCCGGAACCTTCTGGCTCATCGGGTTCATCGGGTTCATCGGGTTCATCGGGTTCATCCACGGACGCCGAGGCTAACCAGGAGCCGGTCGAACTGCCCGGCGGCGGCAACACGCTCTTCCCCGATCGTCGCTTCGTCGCACTCTACGGCACCCCCGTGATCGCGACGCTGGGCGCTCTGGGCCAGCAGGATCTCGACGCCTCGATCGACCGCGTGCAGAGTCTCGCCGACGACTACCAGCGATACAGCGAGGAACCGGTGCAGCCGGCCTTCGAGATCATCGCCAGCGTCGCCGACTCCCAGCCGGGCCCGACCGGGGGCTACAGCCGTCCCGCCGATCCGGAGCAGCTGCGTCCCTGGATCGAGGCCGCCGGCGAGGCCGGCATCTACGTGGTCCTGGATCTTCAGCCCGGACACGCCGATTTCCTCTCGCAGGCCGAGCAGTACGAGGACCTCCTCGCCGAACCGCATGTCGGACTCGCCTTGGACCCAGAATGGCGGATGCGCCATGGAGCGGCCCCCGGCGAGCGGATCGGCTCGGTCGACGCCGCGGAGATCAACGAGGTCTCCGAGTGGCTGGCGGCGCTCACCGCCGAGCACGACCTGCCCCAGAAGATGCTGATCCTCCACCAGTTCCGCTCGTCGATGATCGAGAACCGCGAGGACGTCGACACCTCGCACGAGCAGCTGGCCATCACCCTCCACGCGGACGGACACGGCGATCCACGGACGAAGCAGCAGACCTGGGACACGCTGCGCGACCCTCGGCCGGAGGACACGTGGATGGCGTGGAAGAACTTCTACGACGAGGACAGTCCGACGTTCAGCCCGAAGGAGACCTTCGACGTCGACCCCAAGCCCTGGTTCGTGTCCTACCAGTAGACCAGCCGGCGGCGTTTCATGGACATCGCTGAGCCCAGACGATGACCGCGTTGAGCACGATCGCGGCTCGATAGACGATCGCGAGTTTGTCGTAGCGAGTCGCGAGTCCACGCCACTGCTTGAGAGGACTGAAGCGCCGCTCGACGACGTTGCGACCTGTGTATTCAGTCTGATCGAAGGTCGGCGGTCGCCCGCCGGCCGAGCCGCGTCGCTTCCGGCGGGCCTGCTGATCCCGCGGCTGCGGGATCACCGCCCGGATCCCACGGCCGCGCAGATGAGTACGGATCGCCCGCGAGGAGTAGGCCTTGTCGCCACGGAGGGCATCAGGCCTGGTCCGCGGACGCCCGACCGGCCGCTCGACACGCAACGACTCCAGCAGCGGCACCAGTGCCGGGGCATCGCCGGACTGGCCGGCAGCAAGACTGATCACCAGCGGCAGACCGTGATCATCGACGAGCTGATGGACCTTCGTCGAGACCCCGCCGCGAGAGCGGCCCAGAGCATGATCAGGCGGCTCGGTCCTCGGATTCATGCAATTCGACCCAGCCCCCTGTGTGGCGGGCAATGGTGGTCGCGTGCTGATGGGCGCGGGCGATCGTTGAGTCCACCGAGATCGTCCAGCCGATCTTGTCATCCTGGTCAGCGGCGGCCAGCAGTCTCTGGTGGATCGTGTCCCAGGTCCCGTCGGCGGCGAGGTTGCGGTGCCATCGCCAGACGGTCTGCCAGGGGCCGAACTCCCGGGGCAGGTCCCGCCAGGCGATCCCGCACCGGTATCGATAGATGATGCCCTCGACCACCGTTCGCGCGTCCGAGAACGGTCGGCCCCGCCGACCCGTCCGTGTCGGGAGGAATGGCGCGATCAACGCCCACTGATCATCGGAGAGCAGTTGGAAGCGAGACATCTTCACAGGGTCTCAGTTGCATCCGTCTATATTTATGAGACATGTCCTAGCACGCTGCGAACGCTCTGGTCGCCACGCTGATGTGGATCCACACCGACATGGAACACGCCCTAGC
>NZ_AFRW01000088.1 GCF_000220985.1 Nesterenkonia sp. F | reverse complement strand
CACCCTGCGAGACCTGCGAGGTGAAGACCTCGAAGACCGCGTCCAGCACGCCGTTGACGGCGGCCTGGGAGTTGCCGGACTTCTCGGCGACGGCTGCGACGAGCTCGCTGCGGTTCATAGCCATGGTGTGTCCTCCTGGACTGGTTCGGTGGCAGTCCCCGGCATGCCGGGGCTTTCAGGACGGCAACTTACCACGCGCAACGGCTTGGACCGGCATGATTCCGCGCGATTCCGGCGTTTCGGCGAGGGTCCCTCCGATGCGAAGATGTGTCGAGGATCACGGGCGACGCCGACGCCGAGACGGTACCGTGCCTGTACTGCCGACGGTGCGCGCCGTCGGCATGACGTCCGCCGTCCGCACGATGGAGTGCGGCACGACAGAGAGGAACACCCCTCACGATGTTCTCCAAGATCCTGGTCGCCAACCGCGGAGAGATCGCCATCCGCGGTCTCCGCGCCGCCAATGAGCTGGGGGCCGGCACGGTCGCCGTCTACCCGCATGAGGATCGCAACTCATACCATCGCCAGAAGGCCGACGAGGCCTACCGCATCGGCGAGGAGGGCCATCCGGTCCGCGCCTACCTCGACGTCGACGAGATCGTCCGCGTCGCCCGCGAGGCCGGCGCCGACGCCATCTACCCCGGCTACGGATTCCTCTCCGAGAATCCGCAGCTGCCCCGCGCCGCCGCGGAGGCCGACATCGCCTTCATCGGGCCGCCCGCCGACGTGCTGGAGTCCACCGGCGACAAGATCCGTGCGCTGCGCGCCGCCCGCGAGGCTGGGGTGCCGGTGCTGGACAGCTCGGACCCCTCCGACGACGTCGACGAGCTCGTGGGCGTCGCCGAGTCCATCGGCTTCCCGATCTTCGTCAAGGCCGTCGCCGGCGGCGGCGGGCGCGGGATGCGGCGGGTCGAGACGCGCGAAGAGCTGCCCGACGCGCTGGGCGCGGCCATGCGCGAGGCCGAGACGGCCTTCGGCGATCCGACGGTCTTCCTCGAGCAGGCCGTGGTGCGGCCCCGGCACATCGAGGTCCAGGTCCTCGCCGACGCCTCCGGCGACGTGGTGCACCTCTTCGAGCGCGACTGCTCGATCCAGCGCCGGCACCAGAAGGTCGTCGAGATGGCCCCGGCGCCGGAGCTCGACGAGGAGATCCGGCAGGCGCTGTTCCGCGACGCCGTCGCCTTCGCGCGGGCCATGGGCTACCGCAACGCCGGCACGGTGGAGTTCCTGGTGGACACCGCCGGCGAGCGCGCCGGCCAGCACGTGTTCATCGAGATGAACCCACGCATCCAGGTCGAGCACACCGTCACCGAGGAGATCACCGACGTCGACCTGGTCACCGCCCAGATGCGCATCGCCGCCGGGGCGACGCTGGCCGAGCTGGAGATCCGCCAGGATGAGCTGACCGTGCGCGGCGCGGCGATGCAGTGCCGCATCACCACCGAGGATCCGCGCAACGACTTCCGGCCCGACGTCGGCACGGTCACCGCCTACCGCTCGGCCGGCGGCTCGGGCATCCGGCTCGACGGCGGCACCGTCTACAACGGCGCCGAGATCAGCCCGCACTTCGACTCGATGCTGGTGAAGCTGACCAGCCGCGGCCGCGACCGGCGGACCGCGATCCGGCGGGCCCGCCGCGCGCTGGCCGAGTTCCGCATCCGCGGGGTGACCACCAACATCGGGTTCCTGAAGAACGTGCTCGACGACGAGGACTTCCTCGCCGGGGACTTCGCCACCGACTTCATCGACCGGCGGCCCGAGCTGGCCCGGGTGAACCTGTCCAAGGACCGCGGCACGAAGGTCCTGCAGCATCTGGCCGAGACCACGGTGAACCGGCCCCACGGCCCGCGGATCGACGGCATCGACCCGCGGGACAAGCTGCCGCGCTTCCCCGGCGACAAGCGCGACGAGCCCGACCGCAGCCCCTTCGACGGACCTTCGTCGCATGCGAAGCCCGCCGGCTGGCGGGACGTGCTGCGCGCCGAGGGACCGGAGGGCTTCGCCGCCCGGCTGCGCGACCAGCAGGCGCTGGCGGTCACCGACACGACCTTCCGCGACGCGCACCAGTCGCTGCTGGCCACCCGGGTGCGCACCCGGGACCTGCTCGCCGCCGCCCCCGCGCTCTCCCACGTGATGCCCGGGCTGCTCTCGGTGGAGGCCTGGGGTGGAGCGACCTACGACGTCGCGCTGCGCTTCCTCTCCGAGGACCCGTGGCGGCGGCTGGCGCTGCTGCGCGCCGAGATGCCCACCATCCCGATCCAGATGCTGCTGCGCGGACGGAACACGGTCGGCTACACCCCTACCCGCTGGAAGTCACCGACGCGTTCGTCGCCGAGGCCGCCGAGACCGGCGTGGACATCTTCCGGATCTTCGACGCGCTGAACGACGTCGACCAGATCATCCCCGCCATCCGTGCGGTGCGGAAGACCGGCACGGCCGTGGCCGAGGCCGCGATCTGCTACACCGGCGACCTCGCCGACCCGGCGGAGGACCTCTACACGCTGGACTACTACCTGGGGCTGGCCGAGCGGATGGTCGAGGCCGGGGCGCATATCCTGGCGATCAAGGACATGGCCGGGCTGCTGCGCCCGCAGGCGGCGAAGGTCCTGGTCACCGCGCTGCGCGAACGCTTCGACCTGCCGGTGCACCTGCACACCCACGACACCGCCGGCGGACAGCTGGCCACGCTGCTGGCCGCCGCGGAGGCCGGCGTCGACGCCGTCGACGTCGCCGCCGCCTCGATGGCCTCGACGACCTCGCAGCCGCCGGCCTCCGCGCTGGTCGCCGCGCTGGAGCACACTGAGCGGGACACCGGCCTCGGGCTCGAGGCCGCCGCCTCGATGGAGCCCTACTGGGAGGCGGTGCGGGCGATCTACCGGCCGTTCGAGTCGGGGCTGCCGAGCCCGACGGGCCGCGTCTACCGGCACGAGATCCCCGGCGGACAGCTGTCCAACCTGCGGCAGCAGGCCACCGCGCTGGGGCTGGCCGAGCGCTTCGAGGACATCGAGGAGATGTACCACGCCGCCGACACCATGCTCGGCCGGCTGGTGAAGGTCACCCCGTCGTCGAAGGTCGTCGGCGACCTCGCCCTGCAGCTGGTCGGCATGGGCGTCGACCCGGCCGCGTTCGAGGCCGACCCGGGCAGCTTCGACCTGCCGGACTCGGTGATCGGCTTCCTCGCCGGGCAGCTGGGCGACCCGCCCGGCGGCTGGCCCGAGCCGTTCCGCTCGAAGGCGCTGCGCGGACGCACGGTCGACCCGGTCGAGGAGGAGCTCTCCGCCGAGGACCGCGAGGGGCTCGCCGGCGACTCCCAGACCCGGCGGGCGACGCTGAACCGCCTGCTCTTCCCCGGCCCGACGCGGGACTTCGAGACCGCGACCGACGCCTACGGCGATGTGATGGTCCTCCACACCCGCGACTTCCTCTACGGGCTGCGCAAGGGCGAGGAGCACGTGATCTCACTGGGCAGGGGCGTGCGCCTGCTGGTGACCCTGCAGTCGATCTCCGAGGCCGACGAGAAGGGGATGCGGACTGTGGTCTGCACGCTCAACGGCCAGCCGCGCCAGGTGGTCGTCCGCGACACGTCCGTGGAGGCGACGGTGCGCAGCGCCGAGAAGGCCGACCCCGCCGGCCCGGCCACGTCTCCGCGCCCTTCGCCGGGGCGGTGACGCTGGTCGTCGGCGTCGGCGACGTCGTCGGAGCCGGGGAGAACGTCGCCACCATCGAGGCGATGAAGATGGAGGCCGCGATCACCGCCCCGGTGGCCGGCACCGTCTCACGCACGGTGATCGACGGCGTCCAGCAGGTCGACGGCGGCGATCTGCTGGCGGTCCTCGACCCGGCCGAGGGCTGAGGCCGGCACGTGCAGGTCCTGCCCGGGCCCGCATGCCCCACTCCCCTTCTCCGCATCGAACGGGGGATCTACTCCCGCTATCTCGCCGATCCGGCGCGTCAGCCGTAGTAGATCCCCCGTTCGATGTTCCTCGGGGCGACTACGCTGGCCTCATGCCCTCTGCGACGGACCCGCGCCCGCTGATCGTGCCCGACGAGGCCGCGGCACGTGATCTGTGGGAGGGCTACGTCTCCACCCTCCCCGACTCCGCCGCACCGGCCGCGACCTACGCCCTCGGCCAGTTCGACGACCATCGCGCCATGGCGGACGAGCTGCTCGACCTGGTGCTGCACGGAGTCAAGACGGCGACGGCGAGCCTGCTGGCGGAGTACCGCTGGGAGGGCGAGACGCCGCCGTCGATCGGAGCGCACACTGTGTTCTGCGACGGCTCCGGCGTCCCCCGCGTCATCGTGCGCACCACCCGGCTGGAGATCCGCCGCTTCGACGCCGTCGACGCCGCCCATGCCCGCGCCGAGGGCGAGGGCGAGGGCGACCGGAGCCTGGCCCAGTGGCGCGCCGAGCACCGGGCGTTCTGGGACCGGATCTGCACAGCCGCCGGCATCCGCTTCGCCCCGGAGATGGAGGTGGTCCTGGAGCACTTCGCCGTGATCTGGCCGCCGGCCAGGGGCTCCGCACAGCACGCGGCGACGCCGGGATAAGCTGGCGAGCATGCCGACGACCTCCCGCTCTGCCCTGACCACGGCCTTCGCCGAGGACCTGGACGCCTGGCACCCGGTCGATGCCGGCCAGGATGATCTGCGGCGCCGCTATCTGGACCTGCTCGCCCATGGGGACGAGGCCTGGCGGCGGCAGCCCCGCCCGGAGCATCTGACCGCCAGCTGCTTCGTCTTCGACGCGTCCTTCACCCATGTGCTGCTCTGCTTCCACGGCAAGGGCCGGTTCTGGGTGCAGCTAGGCGGGCACATCGAGGCCGACGACGGCTCCGTCGCCGACGCCGCCTTCCGCGAGGTGGCCGAGGAGAGCGGCCTGGAGGCGGTCACCCCGGTGCGACGCATCCCGGTGGACCTGAACATCCATCCGCTCGGCTCCGGCTTCACCCGCTGCAGCGCTCACTGGGACGTGGGCTTCGCCGCCGTCGCCTCCCGCGACGCGGAGGTCCTGGTCAGCGAGGAGAGCGACGACGTCGCCTGGTGGCCGGTCGACGATCTGCCCTCCGGCATCGCCGACCAGTTCGACCAGCGGCTGGCCACGGTGCTCGCCGAGCTCGGCCGCGGCTGAACCCGACGACGCCGCCGCGCATCGAGCGGAGGATCCCTCGGGGTGTGCGGCCCGGACGGACGCCGAGACCCCGAGAGATCCCCCCGCTCGACGATCGCCGAGGCCTCAGAGCTCCTCGAGGTCCCAGCTCAGGTCCTCCTCGGCGGGCGTCCGATGGAGCCGGCGGAACGCCGTCGAGCGCACGACCCCGAGGTCCAGCAGCCCCTCGGCGACCATCCGGGCGACGACGCCGGCCCCGCGGACGGAGAAATGCGTGGGGTCCTGCTGGCCGTCCCGGGAGACGAAGCAGCGGCTGCTCTCCTCCGGCCCCAGCTGACGCCAGCGCTCCAGCGTGCGTCGCTGCAGGTCGAGCAGCGCGATCCCCTGTTCCTCGGCCACCGCGCGCACCGCCTCCGGGTACTGGCCGTGGGTGGCGACCAGCTCGCCGTCGACGACCCGCCGGCGCTCGGTGGGCGTGGCCAGCACCGGCTCGGCTCCGGCGGCGCGGGCGACCTCGAGGTGCTCACGGAGCATCTGCTGGAACGTCGACCAGGGTTCGGTGCTCCGCCGGGGGTCGCCGACGATCTCGTCGTTGTGGCCGAACTGGATGACCAGCACGTCGTCGCCGCCGAGGTCCTCGGCGATCCTCGCCAGATGCCCCTCGGCGATGAAGCTCTTGGAGCTGCGGCCGTTCTGCGCCCGGTTCTCCACGCGCAGGCGCGAGGTCGTGTAGAAGGGCAGCGCCATGCCCCAGCCGGCCATCGGATGGAGGTACTCCGGCTTCTCCGCGGCAGTGGAGTCGCCGGCGATGACCAGCCGGCGCGGGCGTCCGGCGGACTCGTCCCCGGCGGTGTCGCCCCGGGTGGTGTCGCCCGAGGCGTGCCCGGCCGTCCCGGCGTCGTCGGCGGTCGTGCCCTGCGGCACACAGCCCGCGAGTCCGACGGCGCCGGCCCCGGCCGCCAGCGCGCCCAGTGCCGTCCGTCGGGTCACCGCAGTCTGCTCGTCCATGGCCGTCTCACCTCCCGAGGAGTCCGCCCCAGGATACGACGACGGCCCCCTGCCGCGATCCGTGCAGGATGCGGCAGGGGGCCGTCGGATGCTCGCTCAGCGCGACGTCAGCGGCTGTGCGCGGCGGAAGTCACCAGGAGGACTTCTGGATGCCGGGCAGCTCGCCGTTGTGCGCCATGTTGCGGAAGCGGATGCGGGAGACGCCGAACTTCCGGAACGTGCCGCGCGGGCGGCCGTCGATCGAGTCGCGGTCGCGGACGCGGACCGGCGAGGCGTCGCGCGGCAGCTTCTGCAGGCCCAGGCGGGCCTCCTCGCGCTGCTCGTCGGTCGAGTTCGGGTCGACCAGCTGCTTGCGGAGCTGGCGGCGCTTCTCGGCGTAGCGCTCGACGATGACCTTGCGCTGCTCGTTCTTCGCGATCTTCGACTTCTTCGCCATGATCAGCGCTCCTCTCGGAAGTCGACGTGCTTGCGGACAACCGGGTCGTACTTCTTCAGCACGATGCGATCCGGGTTGTTGCGACGGTTCTTGCGGGTCACGTAGGTGAAGCCCGTGCCGGCCGTCGACTTCAGCTTGATGATGGGACGTACGTCCTTCTCCTTGGCCATCAGACCTTCTCCCCCTTCTGGATCAGCTCGGCGACGACCGTGTCGATGCCGCGGGCGTCGATGGTCTTGATGCCCTTCACAGACAGGTTCAGCGTGACGTGACGCCCCAGAGAGGGCACCCAGTAGCGCTTCTTCTGGATGTTCGGGTCGAACCGGCGCTTGGTGCGACGGTGCGAGTGGGAGACGTTGTAGCCGTACTGCGGCCCCACTCCGGTCACCTGGCAATGTGCTGCCATGATCACTCCTCCAACATAAGTACGTAATGAATACGGGCGGCGCCCGCGAGCGCACGCGTCGACCGTCCCCTCTCAGGGCCGGGCGGACCCGCGCATTCGTCGAGCCGGTTCCCGCCACCAGTTGTGACACCGTTACTTACGAGGACGGACCAGGCTGGGTGAGATCCAACCGAAGTGCCTTCTCATCGCGGACGAAACACGGTGGTGCAGTTGCTTGTGGCGCGCTGGAATCCAGGCTTCACAATCGGCCGGGCTGCTTTCCGGCGCCGAGTCCACCCGCAGGCACGACGTCCGATCGGAGAGCTCCGATCCTCCGTCACGACACACGCGTGGGCACAGCACAGCACGGCTTGCGACGTTCCATGGTAGCCCGCCCCCGCCGCCGGGGCAAAGCGGCATCACGACGACAGGCGCCACGACCAGCGCCGACGACGTCGACGCCGGCGGCCGCGTCGGTCAGCCCGCCTGCGCCCAGGCGAGGAAGTCCTCGGCGACCAGCACCGGCTTCTCGTACTGCCGGGCCTTCTTCGCCTTGTTCGACTGGGTGCCCAGCTCGGCGACCACCAGCGCGTCGCAGCGCGTCTTCGTCACCGTGTCCACCGGCTGCAGCCCGCGCTCGGCGGCCAGCCCGTGCATCTGCTCCCGCGACCATATCCTCCCGGTCGGATCTGCGGCGTCGCCGGTGAAGCAGACCCGCACGCCGGGGCCGAGCACCAGATCGGCCGCGGTCCCCGAGGCCACCGCGTCGGGGTCATGGACAGGATGCCCCAGATGCCGCTCCACGCCGGCCAGCCGCTCGGCCAGCTCGCGCGGGACCGACTGCTCGGCCAGTCCGGCGCGCAGCTGCTCGGCGACCAGGCGGCGCGCCGTCGCGGTCCAGAACTCCTCGGCGTCGCGCCGCGGCGTCGCCGACGGCTCCGCGCCGAGCAGCGACGCGCCGACTTCCCGGCCGACGTCGAGGATCGCTGCTAGCTGCGGCCGGTCGGCGAACGCCGGCGCCGGGATCTGCGGGTCCCGGGTGAGCAGCCGCCCGGCCTCGGCGGCGCCGTCGTCCACATCCTGGTCCCGCCCCTGGTCCTGGTCCCGCCCCTGGTCCTCGAGATCGGGCTCCCCCGCCCCGGGGTCCGCGAACCCGGTGGCCCCTGCCTCGGAGCCGCTTCCGGCGGCATGGGCCTGCAGCGCGGCCCGGGCCCGGTCCAGCGCCCGCGGAGCGTCGAGACCGCGGCGGACCTCGGCCGGCAGCGGATCCCGGCGGTCCGCGGCGTCGCCGACCTCCACACCGAAGGGCATCGGCTCGCCGCTGCCCAGCCGCTTGCGCTCGAAGTCCAGCAGCCCCAGCGTGGCGTCGACGTCGGCGCCGACCGGCGTGCAGCCGGCCACCGCGGGGCCGATCAGCGCCCAGGCCTGCTCCAGCGTCGGGGCGGCGAGCACGTCGGCGGCGCTGATGCCGAAGCGGGTGCGCGCGTCGGCGAGATCGCGCTGCGGGTCGATCAGCGTGCTGATCGCGGTGCCGTCGTCGAAGGCGACGGCGAGCTCCACCGGCCGGGGCCGCGAGCGTGCGCCCTCCTCGCCGACGGCGAGCAGGCCGATCCCGCAGCGCCGTGCGGGCGCCGACCCGCCGGGCCCCTCGCCGCCGTCGGCCGATCCCGCCGAGCCCGCCGATCCGGCACGACGCAGGAAGCGCAGGATCCGCCGGTCGGTCTTCATGTCCTTCGGCCGCACGCCGCGGCGCAGGACGAGTCCGTCCAGCGAGGTCACCCGGCTCAGCGCCACGTAGAGCTGCCCGACGGCGAAGGTGCCGCCGGTGAGGTCGACGATCAGCCGATCCAGCGTCTGCCCCTGGCTCTTGTGGATGGTGATCGCCCAGGCCAGCGCGAAGGGCAGCTGGGTGAAGGTGCCGACCACCTGCTGGGTGAGACTGCCCGAGGAGACCACCGGGCGGGTGATGTCCCAGGTGTGCGGGGCGACGTCGACCACCGCGCCGTCGCGCAGCTGCACCTGCACCGTCGGCTCGTCGTCGGCGGTGGTGGACACGTCGACGATCCGGCCCATGGTGCCGTTGACCCAGCGCCCCGCCGGGTCGTTGGTCAGCAGCATGATCTGCGCGCCGAGTTTGTACGCCAGCTGCTCGTCGGTGGGTCGGTCGAAGCCGTCCAGCTCGCCGGTGGTCCGCGCCGTGGAGACCCGCAGATCCGCCGGGAGCCGGTCGAGCTGCCGCCTGTTGCGAGCGGTGGCCATCCGGTTGGTGGTCGTCAGCGTCAGCCAGAACTCGTCGGTCGGCGGCTCGAACTCGGCGTCGACGCGGGCGTTGAGCTCGCCGCGGGCTCCGCCGAGCAGCACGCCCTCGCGGATCGAGTTCAGCACCCCGGTCAGCCGCTCGTCGCCGACCTGCCGGAAGACCCGGGTCAGCACCAGGGTCGGGAAGTCCTCCTCGCGCCAGCGGTCGGCGGAGAAGAAGTACGGCGTCTCGTAGCGGGTGCTGAAGTACTCGCGCTCGGCGTCGGTGACCACCGGCGGCAGCTGCAGCAGGTCGCCGACCAGCACCAGCTGCACGCCGCCGAAGCGCTCCCCCGGCCGCGGGCCGAAGCGCTCCAGCGCGGCGACGAGCTGGTCGAGCAGATCGGCGCGGACCATCGAGGCCTCGTCGATGACCAGGGTGTCCAGCGCCTGCAGGGTCTTCGCGAAGCGCCCGGGGCGGTAGCGGCCGGAGGCGACGTCCTCGACGGTCAGTCCCGGGCGCAGCCCGAAGAGCCGGTGGACGGTCCATCCGCCGACGTTCAGCGCGGCGATGCCGGTGGGCGCGGCGACGACGGCGGTGCGCTCGGTGGTGCGCAGGAACTCGCGGACCAGCGTCGACTTGCCGGTGCCGGCGCGGCCGGTGAGGAACAAGCTCTGGCCGGCCTCGAGCAGCTCGAAGGCGCGGTCGAACTCGGCAGTGTGCTCCAGCCCCTGATCCGTCGCCGCGGAGTGAGACGACGCGGGGTGAGACGACACGGGGTGCTCGCCCGCGCTCATCCGGCCGCTCCCCTGTCTCGGCCAGCTCGGCCAGCTCGGGCGATGCGCGGCTGCAGCGGGTGGTCGGCGGCGAGCCCGGCGAGCAGCTCGGCGCCGTCGACGCCCTCGCCGCGGGCGGCGACCACCCGGGCGGCCGGGACGTCCTCGGCCAGCCGGGCGGTGAACTGCTCGCGGATCGGCGGCGAGTCGAAGACGCCGCCGGTGACGGCGACGTCGACGCCCTGCTGCGCCGGCTCGCCGACCCGACGCAGCGCAGTGCGCGCCGAGGTGACCAGTTCCTCCGCCGCCTCGGCGCAGACGGCCGCGGCGACGGCGTCGTCGGCGGCCAGCCGGCTGACCTCGGCGGCGAAGGAGGCGACGACGCTGACCTGCCGCGGATCAGACTGCAGGGCGATGTAGGCGGACTCCAGGTCCTCCCACCGTCGGCGGACCCCCTCGGTCAGGGCGGTGGCCGGGCCGCGTCCGTCGTGGGCGCGCATCACCCGGATCAGCGCCTGCCGTCCGATCCAGTGCGCGCTGCCGGCGTCGCCCATGATGTGGCCCCAGCCGTCCACGCGGGCGACGGCCTCGCGGCCGATGCCCAGGGTGACCACGCCGGTGCCCGCGGCGACGACGGCTCCACGTGCGTCACCCAGCGCGCCCAGGGCGGAGGTGACCGAGTCGTGGGTCAGCAGCACAGTGTGCGGCGCCTCTGCACCCGGGGCATCGCCCGGCGTCGCACCCTCCAGCAGGTCGACGACGTCGCGCGCTCCGTCGGTGAGCCCGGAGACGCCGACGGCGACGGTCCCGACGCTGGTGCCCGACTCGGTGATCGCCTGCCGGATCCGCGCCCGCAGCTGCGGCGGCAGCGGACGGTCGGTCCGCACTCCGTCCAGGCGCAGCTCCCGCCGGGCGCCGTCGGACGCGACGATCCGGGCCTTGGTGCTGGTCTGGCCGGCGTCGACGGCCAGCAGCACCTCCTGCACGGAAGACGCCTGCGCTGCGTCGGCATCGCGCGCGGCTGAGGTCACGTCGGGCTCCTGTCGGGTTCGGCCGGGGCCGGAGCGGCGCCCCGGCATGCCGTCCATTCTAGGGACGTCGTGGCGATGCCGCCCGCCGTCACGCGCATGCCGACGACTTTGGACAGGGACATGCCGAGTCACGCTCCTGGCCGACGATGATCGCAGAACCTAGGCTCGTCCGAGACGACCGCATCGAGAGAGGACGACGACTGCATGAAGATCTCCGACATCACCTTCCCCCTCGTCGCAGCCGTCGGCGTCGGGATCCTGTTCACCCTGGAGACGACCACTCCGATCGATCTCAACCCGACGGCGGTGAACAGCATGTCCGACGAGGGGTTCTCAGTCTCAGGACTCTTGAAGGCGACCGGATTCGGACTTCTCCTGGGCATCGTCGGGACGGCGCTCGACCGCTGGCGCCGGAGCCGCCGGCGCGACGCAGCACGCTGAGCACGGCGCCGCTCCTGCCGGTCGACGCCGACCGGCCGAAACGACTCTCCTCATGAGCGTCTTCTCGTGGTCGCGTGTCGTTCACCAAGCGTTCTGATCCGCCCGACATCCTGCTGTGGGCCTGATCGGCCGCGACGAACACACGCATCACGACTGCAGAGGAGACCCGTGCAGACAGACAGCAGGACCACACTCCGGCGGTTCGCCGCGCTCGGCCTGGGAGCCGGGCTGCTCGTCCCGAGCCTCGCCGGCTGTGCCCCGGGCGCCACGGCCGACGGGGCGGGCGACGACCAGTCGACCGCCGAGCCCCCCGACGCCGCCGAGTCGCCGGAGGCCTCGGCACGTTCGGAGAGTCCGGACGCCGCTGAGGTCTCCTACGCCTCGGACGAGACCACGAGCACGGGGTCACAGGAGGACCCCGACCCGGACAACTGGTCCATCCGCATGCTCGACGTCTTCGACACGCTGCGCACCGACGGCGAGCACGCCGGGTCGGGGAACGAGGAGGTGATGACCTACAACGACGACATCACCGTCGAGATCAACACCACGGCCTCCGCGGAGGAGCACGAGCGCGCGATCACCGACCAGTACGGCGACATGTCACTGACGATGGCCGACGGGCTGGGCGAGGAGCTCGGCGCGATCTACGAGCAGGCCATGGAGGCCGGCGAGCTGCCGCTCACGCAGAAGCTGCTGTCCAAGGACGGCGGCATGATCGGCGCCCAGGCCTCGACGAACCCGCCGAAGACCTATTTCGACGTCGACCGGCCGTACCTGCAGATGAACATGGTCGACGGCGAGCTCGTGCACAGCACCGAGGAGGGCGGGCGCCTGACGCTGGTGGACGAGGAGGGCGGCGACGCCTGGGACTCCACCAGCGGCGCCTTCCCGTCAGGACACACCTCGCAGGCCTACTGGCAGGGCACCGCCCTGGCCACGATGCTCCCCGAGCTCGCGCCGCAGATCCTCGCCCGCACCGCGGAGGCCGGGGACAACCGCATCGTCATGGGCGCCCACTACGCGCTCGACGTCATCGGCGGCCGGATGATGGGCCAGAAGATCGTCCAGCTGCGCTGGGCCGACGACGAGTTCGCCGAGCTCATGGAGGACGCCTCCGAGGAGCTGCGAGGCGTGCTCGAGGAGGAGTGCGGCACCGCGCTGGAGACCTGCGTCGCGCAGGACGAACCGTACATGAGCACCGACGAGGCGCTGGACTACTACGAGGACAAGATGAGCTACGACTTCCCGCTGGCCGGCGAGACCGGCGAGGAGGTCGTCGTCCCCGAGGGCGCCGAGTCGCTGCTGGCCACCAGCCGCCCGGACCTGACCGACGAGCAGCGCCGCGAGGTGCTGGCGCTGACTGCGACCGAGTCGGGGCACCCGCTCGACGCGGGCGAGGAGGAGAGCTGGCAGCGGCTGAACCTCGCCGCGGCGATGAGCGCGGAGATCACCGTCGGCGAGGATGGGGCCGTCTCCCTCGTCGAGAACGGCCCGGACGACTGACGCGGCGCCTCCTCGCGACGTCGCCGGAGACTCAGACGGCTCCGGCGGCGCGCGAGGGCGCCCGCTCGGCGAAGAGCTCGGCCAGGTGCCGCGCCTCGACGTCGGCGAGGTCGTCGAGCTGGATCCGGCAGGACATCCCGTCGGCCAGCACCACCGTCTCCGGATCCTCGGCGCGGGCGGAGCGGACCGCCGGCAGCAGGTGGGTCTCGGCGACGTCGACGCTGACCTCGTAGTGGCCGGCCTCGACGCCGAAGTTCCCGGCCAGCCCGCAGCAGCCGGACACGTCCTCGACCTGCGCTCCGGCCGCCTCGAGCAGCGCCCGGTCCGCCGACCAGCCCACCACCGCCCGCTGGTGGCAGTGCGGCTGCGCCAGCGCCCGCACCCCGGCCAGCTCCGGCAGCTCGACACGTCCTGCCGCGTGCAGCTCGGTGACGAGCTCGGCGAAGCTGCGCACTCCGGCGGCGACGTCGCGAGCCTCGGGCCGGGACGTCAGCTCCAGGACGTCGGAGCGCAGCGTGGCCAGGCAGGAGGGCTCCAGCGCCAGCACCGGCGCGCCGGTGGCCAGATGTCCGGCGAGCAGACCGACGACGCCGTCGACGAGCCCGCGGGCCTGATCCAGCTGGCCGGTGGTGATCCAGGGCAGCCCGCAGCAGCCGTGCTGCTCGATGACGCGGACCTGAAGACCCTGCCCGCGCAGATACTCGATGGCCGCGCGGCCGGACTGCGGGAAGAAGTGGTCGGTGAAGGAGTCGGCCCAGACCCAGACGTCGGGCGCCGGCGAGGCCGCAGTCGCCGCCGCGGGCGCCTTGCTCCGGGCATCCTTCGTCGCCTCCCGCACCTCCTTCCGAGCACCCCGACGCAGCGTGGTCTCGGCGAACTGCGGGACTCCGCGCCGCGGCTCCATGCCGGCGATCCGCTTGGCGATGCCGGCCAGCGGCTCCACGCCGCTGACCCGGTTGAGCAGCTTCGCCGACGGCGCGGCCAGCCGGGCCCAGAAGGGCAGCCTCCCCAGGAAGTAGTGGGCCCGCGGGCGGCGCCGCTTCTCCGGGCCGACGTCGTAGGTCTGGTGCAGCGCCTCGGACTTATAGGCGGCCATGTCCACGCCGGCCGGGCAGTCGACGGCGCAGCCCTTGCACGACAGGCAGAGGTCCAGCGCCTCGTGGACGGCCGGATCGGCCAGCCCGTCGACCAGCGAGCCGTCGACGGCCTCCTGCAGGATGCGCCCGCGTCCGCGCGTGGAGTCCTTCTCCTGACCGGTGGCCAGATAGGACGGGCACATCACCGAGGAGGTCTGCGGGGCGACGCATTTGCCCACGCCGGTGCACCGGTGCACTGCGGCGGCGAAGTCGCCGTCGTCGTGGCGCATCCGCAGCCCGGGCCAGGGCAGCTGCGCGGCCGGCCGCACCGGACGCAGGTCCTGGGTGTTGGACACCGGGTCGGCGATGATGCCGGGATTCAGCAGCCCGTCGGGATCGCAGAGCTGCTTGGCCGCGGAGAAGAGCTCCCGCGAGGTCTCGTCGTACATCGTCTCCAGCAGCGAGGAGCGCACCCGCCCGTCGCCGTGCTCGCCGGAGAGCGATCCGCCGACCTCGGCCAGCCGTTCGGCGCAGGCGTCGAGGAACTCGGCGAAGACCCCGGTGGAGTCCGGGTCCCCGGCGTGGAAGGGGAAGTCGATGCGGCAGTGGATGCAGCCGTCGCCGAAGTGCCCGTAGGGATAGCCGTGCAGCCCGAACTGCTCGAGCAGGGACTCGAACTCGCGCATCCAGGAGCCCAGCTGCTCGGGCGGCACCGCGGCGTCCTCCCAGCCGGAGTGGGCCGGGGTGTCCAGGCTGACGCCGGCCAGTCCGGCGCCGTCGGCGCGGATTCCCCAGAGCGCGGCGGCCTCGGCGGTCGAATCCACCACGCGCGTGCCGACCGCCCCGGAGGCGTCGCGGACGGCGGCCAGGACGTCGGCGGCGTCCTCGCCGGCGGCCTCGACGAAGAGCCAGCTGCGCCCGTTCGGCAGATCCGGGACCGGCTTGCCCGCGCCGCGCACCAGGTTCACCAGCCGAGAGTCCATGCCCTCGCAGGCGATCAGCCGGCCGGGCGCGGCCTGCAGCAGAGCCGGCACCGCATCCGCGGCCTCGCCGACGTCGGGATAGCCGAGCACCAGCAGCAGCCGGTTCGGCTCGTCGGCGACCAGATTGACCTCGGCCTCCAGCAGCGTGGCCAGCGTGCCCTCGGTGCCGACCAGGAAGCGATCGACGCGGCCGCGGTGCTCGGGCAGCAGGTGCTCCAGCGAATAGCCGCTGACCTGCCGGTCGAAGCGGCCGAAGTGGGTGCGGATGTGAGCGAGGTTCTCCTGCGCCAGCTCCGCCAGCGACGCCGCGGTGGAACCGGGAGCGGAGGTCAGCCCCGTGGAGTCGGCGCTCAGCGAGGCGAGCTCGCCGTTGCCGAAGAGCACCTGCGCCGAGACCAGGTTGTCCACCGTCCGCCCGTAGCCGAGCGCGCGCGTGCCGCAGGCGTTGTTGCCGATCATCCCGCCGATCGTGCAGCGAGTGTGGGTCGAGGGATCGGGGCCGAAGCGCAGCCCGTGGGCGGCGACGGCGCACTGCAGCTGCGCGTGCACGACGCCGGGCTGCACTCTGGCGGTGCGGGCCTCGGGATCGATCTCCAGGATCCCGTCGAGGTCCCGGGTGTCGACGACGATCCCCTCACCGACGGCGTTGCCGGCGATCGAGGTGCCGCCCCGCGCAGGGTCAGCGGCACGCCGAGCTCGCGGGAGACCTCGTGGACGGCATGGAGCTGCTCGACGTGGTCGGGGCGGGCGACGACCTGCGGCACCACCCGATAGAGGCTGGCGTCGGAGGAGTACATGCCCCGGGTCAGCGTCGAGTCGTCCACGCCGCCCACGCCGGCGGCGCGCAGCCTCTCGGCGATCTGCCGGCCGGCGTCGACGTCGTCGTCACGCTGGGCGAGCGTCGCGGTCACCTGCAGCTCCTCTCCCCCGGCATGCCGGGTCCAGTCCTCCGGGCCCGATCGTCCGGGCCCGGCCTTCCGAGCTCAGCCCTCCAGACGGCTGAAGGCCAGCGTCTCGCCCCGGGCGCCGTCCATCCAGATGGAGGCGCAGGCGGCGGCCATCTCCTCCAGCCCCTCCTCCACTGTGGCGACCACTGTGCCGGGGATCCACCCCTGGTCACCGTTGATCAGCAGATTGTTCCGCCCGTAGAACAGCGCCAGATCCACCAGGTCGCCGGTGCCGGCCTCGGAGTCGGCATCATATCCGTAGGCCGGATTGCCCAGCTGCTCAGGAGTGAAGTGAAAATAGCAGATGTCACCAGGAATAGGAGTCACCGTGGTGTTCTCCCGGGTGTCCCCGATCCCGCCGAACGGCGGGACCAGCGCATAGATCTCGTTGCGGGCGTACTTGCCGTGATAGACCTGCCCGGACTGCGGCAGAGCCTCCCACACCGCATCAGCAGTGCGCGGGGCCTGCTCGTCCAGGAGTCGTGCCGTGCAGCTGACTCCGCGCCGGGTCAGCTCGATCCTCAGCCGACGGGCCATGCTCACCTCCCGATGCTCGTGGTCTGGTCGGCGGACCCCGAGTCGGCGGCCGCGCCGAATCCCGCCTCGACGCCGGACGCGCGACGCCGCGCCTCGTCGAGCTCCACCGGGCGGGCGAAGCCCTCGCCGGCGGCCCGCTCGTAGGCGCGCGCGGCGCGCAGCACCAGCCGGTCCTGCGTCCGCGCCCCGACGATCTGCAGACCGACCGGCATGCCCGTCGAGGTGGTCCCGCAGGGCACCGAGGCGCCCGGCTGCTGAGTCATGTTGAACGGATAGGTGTAGGGCGTCCAGCTGGTCCAGGACTCCGACCCCCACCCCTCCGGCGTCTGCCGCTCCTTGCTGAAGGCGGTGATCGGCATCGTCGGAGTGACCAGCAGGTCATAGGTCTCGTGGAAGGCGCCCATGCGCACGCCCATGTCCATGCGCCGGGCCGTCGCCCCCAGATAGTCCAGCGCGGAATCGTCCAGATGCTGTTCGATGCCCCGACGCAGCCCCGGGTCGACCCGCTCGAGCGCGTCCGGGCCGAAGGGCTCGAGGACCTTCGCCGCCCCGGTGAACCAGAGGATGTGGAAGGCCTCCACCGGATCCGACAGCCCCGGGTCGACCTGCTCCACCGTCGCCCCCTGGGCCGCCAGGACCTCGACCGCCTCGGCGACGAGCCGCTCGACCTCCGGATCGTTGCTGCCGAAGCCCAGCGTCGGCGAGTAGGCGATGCGCAGCCCGGCGATCCCGTCCTCGAGCCCCTCGGTGAAGGACGCCGTCGGCATCGGCAGCGCCGACCAGTCGCGCGAGTCGAAGCCGGAGATGACGTCCAGCAGCACCGCCGCATCGGTGACCGTCCGGGCCATCGGACCGGCGTGGGCCAGCGTGCCGAAGGGCGAGGAAGGGTACATCGGCACCGTGCCGTAGGTGGGCTTCAGCGCCACTGTGCCGGTGAAGGAGGCGGGGATGCGCACCGATCCGCCGCCGTCGGTGCCCACCGCCCAGGCGCCCATCCCGGAGGCCACTGCGGCCGCGGCGCCTCCCGAGGAGCCGCCCGGCGTCGTCGTCGTGTCCCACGGGTTGCCGGTGGCCCCGTGGCGCAGGCTGTCGGTGGTGCCCTTCCACGCGAACTCCGGGGTCGTCGTCTTGCCCAGCCGCACAGCCCCGGCCTCGCGCAGCCGAGCCACGCAGGGCGCGTCGAAGTCCAGCGCGTCGTCGTCGGCGTCGAGCAGCCGGCTGCCCTTCACCGTGGGAGCTCCGACGGTGGGGAACATGTCCTTGATCGTCATCGGCACGCCGTCGGCCGGCCCGAGCGGCCTCCCCTGCGCCCAGCGCGCCTCGGACTCGCGAGCGGCGGTCAGCGCGGCCTCGTCCTCGACCAGCACGAAGGCGTTGAGCGACGCGTCCCGGGCGTGGATCCGAGCCAGGCACGCCTCGGCGGCCTCCACCGGGGACAGGTCGCCCGCGCGGTACCCCGCGACGAGCTCGACGGCCGTCATCTCAGCCGGATCCCTCATGCCACTACCTCCTCGGAAGCCGGGCGCCGCGGTCGCGGGCGCCTCACTCAGGTGCGGGGCACGTAGCCCCTCTCCTTGTCGACCACGTTGGCCAGCGGCTCGCGATCGAGCCACCGCCGCGCGTTGTCGAGGAACTGCTCGGCCAGCGCGTCGCGCCAGCCGACGACGTCGCCGGACATGTGCGCCGAGAGCAGCACGTCCTCCCGCCCCCAGAGCGGGGAGTCCTCCGGCAGCGGCTCGACGGCGAAGACGTCCAGGGTGGCGAAGCCCAGCGGCCCGGAGTCCAGAGCCTCGACCAGGGCGGCCTCGTCCACGGATTCGCCGCGGCCGATGTTGACCAGATGCGCACCCTCGGCGACGGCGGACAGCGCGTCCCCGTCGATCAGTCCGCGGGTCTGCGGGGTCAGCGGGGCGGCGTTGATGATGTGGTCGGCCGCCCCGATGTGCGCGGCGAGGTCCTCGCTGGCGATCACCGTGCCGAAGTCGGGATCGTCCGAGCGGGCGGTGCGGCCGGCGGCGAAGACCTCCACGCCGACGGCGCGCAGCAGCGTCGCGATCTCGCGGCCGATGGCGCCGGTGCCGATGACCAGCGCAGTGCTGCCGCGCACCTGATGCGTCTCGCGGTGCTCCCAGACGCCGTCGTGCTGACGGGTGAGGCTGCCGGCGAAGTCCTTGGCCCGGGCGATGACCGCCCCGAGCACGTACTCGGCGATGGGGCGGTCGAAGATGCCCTGCGCGTTGGTGACCACCACGTCGGATGCGATCAGCTCGTCGAAGAGCATCTTGTCGACGCCGGCGGCGGCCACATGGATCCAGCGCAGCGCGTCGGCGGCGTGCCAGGCGTCGGAGACGGCGCTGGAGAAGAAGTCCCAGAGGAATAGGGCGTCGGCGCCGCGCAGTCCGTCGGCGAGGTCCTCGGCGACGACGGTGCGGATCTCCGCCCGGTCGCGGAGCGTGTCGAGCCCGGCGGGGGCGTCGGCGCCGTCGACGCCGTCGACACCGGCGGGGCACAGGACTGTGACGACCGGCAGAGTGCTCGCCATCGGTCACCTCCGGGTGCTGTCGAGGGGCCTCGGGGCCTCCGCCGGCGCCCGGCGGAAGGATGTGGTGGGTCCTCCCCGGCGGGTGCTTCCCGACGGGGCGACTGTGCGGCTATGCTATGGAGACCTTCAGAAGATTGTCAACAATCTTCATGGAGACTCGTCAGCACGTCCGCGATTGGAGCCGCCGATGGCCCTCTCCCCCGCTCACCGCCCCGACGAGTCCGCTCGTGCCGAGGCTCGCGCGCCGCTCCAGCCGGCGCCGCGGCAGCCGGCCGTCGGCATGGTGGTCCCCTACGACATGGCGCTGGATCGCGAGCTGCGACGGTTCACCGCCGACCCCGCCGGCGCCGAACAGCTGGACCTGCTGTTCACCCGCACGCGCTTCGAGCCGATGAAGGTCACCGTGCGCCAGGCGCGGGCGATCTCGAAGCCGCGGGCGATCGCCGACTGCGCCCGATCGATCGCCGAGACCGGGCCGGAGGCGACCGTCTACGGCTGCACCTCGGGCAGCTTCATCCGCGGCCGCACCGGCGAGCGCGCCCTGCGGCGAGCGATGCGCGCGGCCGTGCCGGTGCCGGCCTTCACCACCTCCGGAGCGCTGCTCGACGCCGTCCGGGCGCTGGGAGCGGAGACCATCGCCACGGCGACGCCGTACGACGACGCGATCACCGCCCAGTTCGCGGCGTTCTTCGCCGAGGCCGACATACACCTGATGAACAACGCCAATCTCGGCCTCTCCGGGCGCATCTGGACGGTGCCGCCGGAGCGCACCTACGACCTGGTGCGCGCCGCCGACAGCGATCGCGCCGACGCCGTCGTGGTCTCCTGCACCAACCTGCCCACCTACGAGGTCCTCGACGCCCTGGAGCACGACCTGGGCAAACCGGTGATCTCGGCGAACCAGGCGACGATCTGGCAGGTGATGCGCCACCTCGACGTGCCCTACGCCGGACCGGGAGCCGCGCTGCGCGCGACGCCGCGGCTGTCGGCGGCCGAACCGGCCGTCTGAGCCGACGCGGGGTCCCGAACGCCCCGACGACACCGACGACACCGACCGCCCGAGACGACGAAGGAGTCCAGATGACGCCCGCACCCGCCCGCGACGCCGCCGTCGCCCCGCCGACCGTCGGCATCCTCTACCCCGGCCACGCCGCCGAGGACGACTATCCCCGCCTGGCCGCCGCCGAGCCCCAGGCGCTGCGCCTGCCGCTGGTGCACACCACCATCGGCGTCGACGAGCACACCGTCGAGGCGCTGCGCGAGACCGGATCGCACGAGCGGCTGGCCGAGGGCGCCGGCCGACTGCAGGCCGCCCACGCCGTCGACGCGCTGATGTGGGCCTGCACCTCCGGCAGCTTCGTCTTCGGCCGCGACGGCGCCCAGACGCAGGTCGAGGCGCTCCAGGAAGTCTCCGGCGTGCCGACGTCGTCGACGTCGCTGGCCTTCGCCCACGCTCTGGAAGCCCTGGACGTGGGATGCGTCGGCGTCGCCGCCTCCTATCCGCAGCCGCTGGCCGAGCACTTCCGCGGATTCCTGACCGAGCACGGCGTCGACGTCGCGACCTTCGCCGCCGAAGGCGTGTTCACCGCCGCCGAGGTGGGGCATCTGGGACGCGATCTGATGCTGACGATGATCCGCTCGGTCGACACCGACGAGGTCGAGGCGGTGCTGGTGCCCGATACGGCGTTGCATTCGCTGGACTGGGTCGCCGACGTCGAGCACACCCTCGGCAAGCCGGTGCTGACGGCGAACCAGGTCACCGTCTGGGAGGGGCTGCGGCTGACCGGCCGCCCGATGCCCGCGCTGCCGCAGCTCGGCCGGCTGGGACGGACGACGACGCCGTCGGACGCCTCGGGGGCGAGCCGATAGGATGGATCGTCGACAATCTGCAGATCTGCACCGTCGGGGCGTCCCGGCGACGCCGTCGCGAAGGAGATGACACCGCAGCCGCCATGAGGAAGAGCCCGGAATTCCGCCCGGTGAACCGCGAGTCCACCGCCTCGCTGATCACCCGCCAGCTGCGCGAGGGGATCATGTACGGTTCCCTGCCCGGCGGCACGCAGCTCTCCGAGTCCGCGCTGTCGCAGGAGTTCGGCGTCAGCCGCGGGCCGCTGCGCGAGGCGATGCAGCGCCTGGTCCAGGAGGGACTGGTGCGCAGCGAGCCGAACCGCGGGCTGTTCGTCAAGGAGCTCGACGACGACGAGATCCGCGACCTCTACGCCGCGCGCATCGCCATCGAGACGGCCGCGGCGCGGATGATCGTCCGCTCGCCGAGCTCGGAGCCGTCGACGGCGCTGCTCGAGGCCTGCGACGCGATGCAGCGCGCCGCCGAGTCGGGACGGCTGTCGACGCTCTCCGACGCCGACTTCGACTTCCACGAGCTGCTGGTGACGATGTCCGGCAGCCCGCGGCTGCGCCGGATGCACGAGACGCTGATGGTCGAGACGCGGATGTGCCTGACCGCGCTGCAGGGCACCTATCTGGATCCCGAGGAGCAGGTCGCCGAGCATCGGCGCATCGCCGAGGCGATCGTCGCCGCCGACGAGGCTGCGCTGATGCGCGAGATCGAGGCGCATATGCATGAGGCGCTCGATCGGCTGATCCGCCAGACCGAGCACGCGGGCACCGACGACGCCGCCTCAGACGCCGCCGAGCGCTGATTCCTCCTCCGCGATGACGCCCCTCCGCGATGACTCGGCGGAAAGCGTGGGAATACGGGCGCTTTCCCACGCTTTCCGCCGAGTCAGCGCCGGGAGGGCGGCACTCAGCGGGTCACTGGGCGTCGGCCTCCGTGCCGGACGACTGCCGGGCGCCGAGCTCCTGGTCCAGGCGCAACAGGCCGGGGCCGTCGTCGGCGATGAGCTTCACCTTGCCGATCAGCTCGGAGATCGTCGCCTCCTCCTCGAGCTGCTCGTCGATGAACCAGTTCAGCAGCGGCAGGGCGTCGATGTCGCCCTCCTGCTGCGCCAGCCGGTACAGGTTCCGGATCGACTCGGAGACCCGCCGCTCGTGACCCAGCGAGGCCTCGAAGGCCTCCAGCACCGAGGTGGCGGAGACCGAGATCGCAGGCACCGCCCGGATCCGCGGGTGGGCGTCGCGGTCGGTCATATGGCCGATGAACTTGTTGGCGTGGACGACCTCCTCGTCCGCCTGCGCGCGGAACCAGGACGCCATGCCGGGCAGGTCCAGCATGTCCATCTCGATGCCCAGCTGACGGTAGACCAGCGAGGCCTCCAGCTCCAGGGTGACCTGCTCGTTGAATGCTTCTTCGAGCGTGCCGGTGAGCTGTGCCATGGCGTGACCACTCTCCTCGTCTCGTGTCCGTGACGGGCCGACGTCGGACGACGCCGCCCTCTGCTCGACACTCTAGCCAGCCGTCGCGGCCCTGACCACGGAGGAGAGGCGCACCTCACCGGCACACCCCGACGGTGCGGAAGGTGGCGCAGGCATGCCTGGCCTCAGTGCCGACACGGGCGAGCCGGGCGGCGTAGGCTGGTGCGCGGCAGAGGATGAGCACGATCACATCACCCCCGCCGCTCATCCGCCCCGCGCATCGATGGAAGGGATGACGCCCCGCATGGAGCACAGGTACCTCGGCCACAGCGGTCTCAAGATCTCCGAGATCACCTACGGCAACTGGATCACCCACGGCTCGCAGATCGAGAACGACGTCGCCACCCGGTGCGTGCACGCCGCGCTGGAGGCCGGCATCACCACCTTCGACACCGCCGACGTCTACGCGAACACCGTCGCCGAGCAGGTCCTCGGCGACGCACTGGCCGGCCAGCGCCGCGAGTCGCTGGAGATCTTCACCAAGGTCTACTTCCCCACCGGGCCGAAGGGCCCGAACGACACCGGGCTGAGCCGCAAGCACATCATGGAGTCCATCGACGGCTCGCTGAAGCGGCTGGGCACCGACTACGTCGACCTCTACCAGGCCCACCGCTTCGACCACGAGACTCCGCTCGAGGAGACGATGCAGGCCTTCGCCGACGTCGTCCGCCAGGGCAAGGCGCTATACATCGGCGTCAGCGAGTGGACCGCCGAGCAGCTGCGCGCCGGCCACGCGCTGGCCAAGGAGCTGGGCATCCAGCTGATCTCCAACCAGCCGCAGTACAACATGCTCTGGCGGGTCATCGAGCCCGAGGTCGTGCCGGCCGCGGAGGAGCTGGGCATCAGTCAGATCGTCTGGTCGCCGATCGCCCAGGGCGTGCTGACCGGCAAGTACCGCGCCGGCCAGCCGATCCCGGAGGGCTCGCGAGCCTCCGACGCCGACGGCGGCGCCCAGTTCATCCAGAAGTACCTCGACGACGAGATCCTCACCGCAGTCGAGAAGCTGGAGCCCATCGCGAAGGACAACGGGCTGACCCAGGCCCAGCTCGCCGTCGCCTGGGTGCTGCAGAACCAGAACGTGGCCTCGGCGCTGGTCGGCGCCTCGCGTCCGGAGCAGATCCAGTCCAACGTCGACGCCGCCGGCGTCACCCTGGACTCGGCGACGATGGAGGCGATCGACGCCGCCGTCGGGCATCTGGCCAAGGACGACCCGGCGCTGACCGTCTCCCCGGAGACCCGCCTGACCTGACCGCCGCGGATCACGAGAGGATCGCGGACCGGTCGCAACGCGCCACACCGCGCGACGAACATCACACTCCGGACCGCGCCGCTGCGCACACCGCCCCCTCGAGCCCTCTGACCTGGGACGTCGTCACCTCCTGACGCTCCCGGGCGGAGGGCTCGACGCGTTCCGGACACCGCTTCCGGAGCGGAGTGATCAAATCGTTATGCGGACGGGGCTCTCGCTCATAGAATGGGCGTCGCAATCCCCAGCCCCTGACGACGAGGTACCCGGCGTGAGCACCTTCGACACCCAGCCGCGACGCACGGCGCTGGCCGTGACCGGCGGCCTCAGCCTCGTCGTCGGCCTGGTCCTGCTCAGCCCCGCCGCGGCGGTCGCGACGACCACGGCCACGCCGACGGCGACGGCCTCCCCGAGCAGCACACCGACGGCGGACGGCTCCGAGAGCCCCTCCACGACGGAGGCCGGACCCACCGCGCAGGAGCCGGCGCGGGAGGACGCCGCGGCCACCGACGACGAGACCGCCGCCTCCGCCGACGACTCCACCCAGGACTCCACCGACGAGGCCACCGAGACCACGGACTCCGGCTCCGCGGAGACGGACGGCTCCAAGACGCCCTCCGGGATCACGCTGACCTGCCCCTCGACCGACGTCATCGCCGGCGAGACCGCCACGGCGTCGATCTCCGCGTCCTCGACCGTGGAGCGGCTCGAGGTCTCCAACTCCGTCGGCACCGCCGGCGGCGAGGTGAGCATCTCCGGGAGCACGCTGTCCTACACCGCGCCGGACCCGAGCACAGTGGACGGCACCGTCGCCGAGGTCTACACGATCCTCGCCACCGCACAGGACGGCACGACGGAGCGCTGCGAGGCCACGTTCTACATCGCGCCGGCCGGGTCGCAGGACGCCTCGGACGCTCCCTCCGCCCCGGAGACGACCGACGGCGCCGAGGAGGAGACCTCGGGGGCGGAGACCAGCCCGACCGGGGACGCCGACGCCGAGGACTTCCTCCCCGGCGCAGGACGGGAGACGACCTCCTCCCCCGACGGCTCCACCTCGGGCACCGCACCGAGCAGCTCGACCACCCACGACCACGACACCTTGGACGCCTCGCTGCCCGTGCCCGGAGGCCCTCAGCCCACGAGCGACGGGGACCTCGAGGAGGGGACGGACGAGACTGCCGGCGCCGCCGAGACTGAGACGAGCCGGGACCCGGCCGAGACCCCGGCGCCCGACCCCGGCGCCGGGCAGGACGGCTCCGCGCAGCCGGACTCCACGCAGCCGGACTCCACGCAGCCGGACTCCACGCAGCCCGATACGCTGCAGGGCCACGACGAAGGAGCGACCCCGGAGTCCCAGACCGGAGGCGGTGCGCAGCAGGACTCCGACGAGACCTCCGCACCGATTTCCCCCGAGGCGGGAGACACGGGCCGCGAGATCTCTGACGAGCCAGTCGCCGCGGACCACGCCTCCGACGACGGCCTGGCGTTCACCGGCTCCTCGACCAGCACAGTCGTCGCCCTGGCGCTGACGGCCATCGCGGCCGGCGCGATCCTGCTGACCGTGCTGGGCCGCCGCCGCGCCGGCTGAGGCCGAGCGGCCGTGGCTCCGGCCGGGACGGGCCCCGGCCCGGGCCACGCCGATCGGACCCGCGGCTCGAGTCAGCGGCGACGGATCGAGCGCCAGGCCGGCGCGTCCACGCTCATCGCGCCGCCCCCGGTCGCAGGCCAGCACCAGGGTGATCACGGCGAGCAGCACCGAGAACTCCAGCGTCCCGCCGACCAGCAGCAGCATCGGCTCGTCCTGGCTCAGCAGCGCCGACGTCGACGTCGCCTCCTGCGCCAGGACCACGGCGGCCGCGGCGCAGACCACAGTGAGCACGGCAGCGCAGAAGCGCGTCAGCAGTCCGATGATCAGCAGCGCCCCGCCGATGATCTCGACGAAGGGCAGCGCCGCCCCCACCTGCTGCGCGAAGGGCAGCGCGAGATCCCCGGCGTAGTCCCGGGAACCGTCGAGCCCCAGCCAGGAGACGCGGCGCAGGCCCGACATGATGAACAGGATGCCGGCGGCGAGCCGGAGCAGGAGGAGGCCGAGATCGGTGCTGAAGTGGTTCCGCATGCTCCTACTGTGACACTCGCCGTCCGCCGCGACGTGGTTCACCACACGGTGCGCCCCGGGCCGACGCCGACCTCGCCCCGGAAGGCGGCCCGGAGTCGACCGGCGACGTCACCGCCGGGTCACCACCGGTGCGGCGCCGGACGGCGCGTCGACGGCAGCGCGGCCTCCGCCCGCCAGCTCCGCAGCTCCTCGGAGACCTCGACGTCCTCGGGCGGCTCGTGGCCCAGCGCGGCCAGCTCAGCCAGGATCTCCTCGCGGGAGACCGGACCGTCAGGACCGAGCAGCCGGGCGGCGATGTGCGCGCGGACGAAGATCTCGCCGTCGACGACGACCCGCTGCTCGAAGAACAGACAGCGCTCGTCGAAGCCCAGCATCCGCGTGCGGATGGTGAAACGACGCATCAGCGTCACCGCGCGGCGGAAGGTGATCTGCTCGGACTGCACCACCGGCGTCCAGCCGAGCCGGCGCATGCGCGACCAGACCCCGGCGCGGGCCATGAGGTCGTAGCGTCCCAGGTCGAAGAGCGAGAAGTACTGGCCGTTGTTGATGTGCAGCGCCAGGTCGACGTCGGTGGGCAGCGCGCGCAGGGTCAGCGACGCCGGCTCCCACGGCGAGAGCGTCGGGCGCCTCCGGGCGCGCAGCAGGGTCAGCAGAGTGCGCAGGATCACATGCATGCCGCCAGTCTGCCACAGAAGCTACCCAGCGGTAGCTTCATCTGCCGGCTCCGTCGCCGGCTCGGCGGGGCGCAGCACGTACCCGGCCCCGCGGACGGTGTGGATCATCCGCGCCCGGTCCGCCTCGATCTTCTTCCGGAGGTACGAGATATAGAGCTCGACGATGTTGGCCTGCCCGGCGAACTCATACTCCCAGACCTGCTGGAGGATCTCCGTCTTGGACAGCACGGTGCGGGCATGGCGCATCAGCAGCCGGAGCAGGCGGAACTCGGTCTCGGAGAGGTCGATGTCGCGGTCGCCGCGACGGACCGTCCGCGCCGAGGTGTCCATCTCCAGGTCCCCGACGACGAGCCGCTCCCCCTCGCGGCGGGCCGGCAGTCGCCGACTGAGCAGGTGCAGCCGGCGCATCGCCTCCTCGCCGTCGGGGCTGCCGAGGATGTGGTCGTCCAGCGGCGCACAGCCGACGATCACCTCAGCGGTCGTCGCCTCGGCGTCGAACCAGATCAGCGCGACCAGATGCTCCTCCGCCCGCCGCAGCTCGGCCAGCAGCGCCTCGGTCTCCGGCACCCGCCGGCTCGAGCGGGCGTCGACGACCAGCAGCTGCGGCCGCTCCTGGGCGGCCAGACTGTGCGCGACCTCCGCGCTCGGAGCATGGAGCACCTTCACGTCCAGGGCGCGCAGCCGCTGGGTGAGTTCGGACTGCGCCGGGGACGGACCGCCGAGCAGCAGCACCGGCGAGGAGACGTGCAGAGCCGCGGCGTCGGCCTCGTCGACCGGCTCATCGCCCACACTCGCCCTCCGTCCTGACGTCCTCCGGCCGTGATCGGCATCCCGCCCGGACTGCCAACATATCGACTCCGGGAGGAGACGACCACCACCTTCGCCTGGCGGGAGCTGATCATCGGCTGGACGTCGCCGCCGGGCGCTTCGGAGGCGCCGGTCGACTCCGCCCCAGGTCGGCGCCCGAGCCGGCACTCGAACCGGCGGCTCAGCTGAGCAGGTGCACCAGCGATCCGAGCAGGAAGGACGAGACCGCCAGACCGGCGAAGCCGAACTCCACCAGGATCCCCACGCCCATCGCGCGCAGCGCCTTCAGGCTCGACCGGCCGGCGGCCCGCCAGTCGCGATCGCGCCGGAGGTACTCCGCCGCGAACAGCCCGAGCGCGAAGCCCAGGAAGAGCCCCAGCGGCGGCAGCAGGATCATGCCCACGACAGCGGCGACGAGCCCCGTCAGCACCGGCCCGCGCGGAATCCGCTCCCGGTGGAGCACCCGCCCGGTCAGCACTGTGGACGCACTCCACCCTGCCACGGCGAGCGCCGCGCCGATGATCGCCGCAGTCCAGGCCGCCGGCCCGCCGAGCAGCACCGCCCAGCCGAGCAGCGTGACGATGATCAGCAGGCTGCCGGGCAGCACCGGCAGCACGACGCCGGCCATGCCGACCAGCAGCAGCACCATCGCGACGCCGGCGGCGATCCCCTCGCCCAGGGTCGAATCGAGCATGGCTCCCAGCCTGCCACAGCGGGGCTGTTGGCAGAACGGCTCCGGCGGCCATACTCTGCAGGTGTCGCACGACTCCCGGACGCGGAGTCTGCCGCTGGTCAGGCGACAGGCCGCGTCTCGCTCCTGTGACCGACGCGTCACCGCCCCGTCACAGGCGCATGCGACACTCGTGAGCGTCAGCCGCCGGACGACGAGGTCCGGCCCGGTGCTCGTCGACGGACGTCGGCGCGCGGAGGAGTGAGGAGATCAGATGATCATCGGAGTCCCGACGGAAGTGAAGAACAACGAGTTCCGCGTCGCGCTGACCCCGGCGGGCGCCGTCGACCTCATCGGCCACGGCCACCAGGTGCTGGTCCAGCGCGGGGCCGGGACCGCCTCCGGCTTCACCGACGAGGACTTCGCCCGCGCCGGCGCCCGCATCGTCGACACCGCAGACGACGTCTGGGGATCCGCCGACCTGGTGCTGAAGGTCAAGGAGCCCCAGCCGGAGGAGTTCGGCTCCATGCGCTCGGGCCAGGTGCTCTTCACCTACCTGCACCTGGCCGCCGAGCCGGAGTGCGCCGCCGCGCTGCAGGAGCGCGGCGTCACGGCGATCGCCTACGAGACCGTCACCGGCTCCCACGGACTGCCGCTGCTGGCCCCGATGAGCGAGGTCGCCGGCCGGCTGGCCCCGCAGGTCGGCGCCTACCACCTGATGCACTCTCAGGGCGGCTCGGGACTGCTCGTCGGCGGCGTGCCCGGCGCCCGGCCGGCGAAGGTCGTGGTCATCGGCGGCGGCAAGGCCGGCGAACAGGCCGCCATCACCGCGATGGGCATGGGTGCCGACGTCACCGTGATCGACCTGAGCATCGACCGGCTGCGCGAGCTCTCGGCGCTCTCCGCCCGCGGGCTGACCACGCTGGCCTCGAACACGCTGACCATCACCGAGGAGGTCGCCTCCGCCGACATGGTCATCGGTTCGGTGCTCATCCCGGGTGCGACGGCGCCCAAGCTGGTCACCCGCGAGATGGCCGCACAGATGCGCCCGGGCTCGGTGCTGGTGGACATCGCCATCGACCAGGGCGGCTGCTTCGAGGGCTCGCGGCCGACCACCCACGCCGACCCCACCTTCACCCTGGGCGAGCAGATCTACTACTGCGTGGCGAACATGCCCGGGGCCGTGCCGCACACCTCGACGGCGGCGCTGGCCAACGCCACGCTGCCGCACGTCCTGCGGCTGGCCGACAAGGGCTGGAAGCAGGCGATGCGCGACGACGAGAACCTCGCCGCCGGGCTCAACGTCCACGACGGCCGGCTGACCTACGCGCCGGTGGCCGCCGCACTGGGAGAGGAGGCGGCCGCCGTCGCCGACGTGCTGGACTGACCCGCCGCGGAGCGGCGGACCGGCGGCGGGGCGGCTGGCGTAGTCTGGAGCCGACGTGACCCGGCCCGCCCCGTCGAAGGAAGGCCTTCCCGATGACCAGCACCGATCCCGCCGCCGAGCTCCGCGCGGCCCGCGACCTCCTCGTCGACCACCAGCAGGACTGGCGGCGTGCCCGCGAGGCGTTCCGCTGGCCGCGCTTCGAGCACTTCAACTTCGCCCTGGACTGGTTCGACGTCGTCGCCGCCGGCGAGCGCGCCGACCAGGACGCGCTGGTGATCTCCGAGGCCGACGGCACCGTGCTGCGCCGCAGCTACGCCGAGCTCGCCCGCTCCTCGGACCAGCTGGCGAACTGGCTGACCTCGATCGGCGTCGCCCGCGGCGACCGGATGATCCTGATGCTCGGCAACCAGGTCGAGCTCTGGGAGGTCATGCTCGCCGGCATCAAGATCGGCGCGGTGCTCATCCCGACCACCACGCAGATGGGGGCGAACGACCTGCAGGACCGCGTCTCCCGCGGCCGGGCCCGATGGGCCGTGGCCGGCGCCGACGACCTGGTGAAGTTCTCCGCAGTGCGGCCGGCCGAGGAGGCGCTGACGCTGATCCACGTCCCCGGCGTGCACACGCCCGAGGCCCCGACGCCGGAGGTCTCCTCCCCCGACGGCGCACCGCGGACGGTGCACCGGATCGACGCGGCCTCCTCCGCGCCGGACGAGTTCACCCCCACCCAGGTCACCGACGCCGACGAGACCCAGCTGCTCTACTTCACCTCCGGCACCACCACTCTGCCGAAGCTGGTCGAGCACACCCATGCCTCATATCCGGTCGGGCATCTGTCGACGCTGTACTGGATCGGCCTGCAGCCCGGCGACGTCCACCTCAACGTCGCCGGCCCGGGATGGGCCAAGCACGCCTGGTCGAACTTCTTCACCCCATGGCTGGCCGAGGCGACGATCTTCGTGCACAACTACACCCGCTTCGACGCCGCGACGCTGATGGAGCAGATGGACGCCCACGGGGTCACCAGCTTCTGCGCCCCGCCGACGGTCTGGCGGATGCTCATCCAGGCGGATCTGACTGCGCTGCGGAATCCGCCGCGGGTGACCGTGTCGGCCGGCGAACCGCTCAACGCCGAGGTCATCGACCAGGTCGAGCGCACCTGGGGCCGCACGGTCCGTGACGGCTACGGCCAGACCGAGACCACCCTGCAGGTGGCCAACACCCCGGGCCAGCCGCTGGTGCGCGGCTCGATGGGCCGGCCGCTGCCGGGCTTCGACGTGGTGCTCATCGACCCGACCACCGGCGCGGAGGCCGAGGAGGGCAAGCTCTGCCTCCGCGCCGCACAGACCGGCGAGGACCGGCCGGTGGGGCTGATGCGCGGCTACCACGGCGACGCCGAGCGCACCGCCGAGGCCTTCGCCGACGGGCTGTACCACACCGGCGACGTCGTCCGACGCGAGGCCGACGGCTTGCTGACCTACGTGGGCCGCAACGACGACGTCTTCAAGGCCAGCGACTACCGCATCTCGCCCTTCGAGCTGGAGTCCGTGCTCGTCGAGCACCCCGCCGTCGCCGAGGCCGCCGTCGTCCCGGCCCCGGACCCGGTGCGGCTGGCGGTGCCCAAGGCCTGCGTGGTGCTGGCCGCCGGCTGGACCTGGGACGCCGAGACCGCGACGTCGATCCTGGCCCACTGCCGCGAGCAGCTGCCGCCGTTCAAGCGCATCCGGCGCATCGAGCGCACCGAGCTGCCCAAGACCATCTCCGGCAAGATCCGCCGCGTGGAGCTGCGCGACGTCGAGCGCGCCCGCGGCGAGGAGCAGGCGGCGGAGGAGTTCCGCGAGCAGGACCTGCCGGAGCTGCGCCGCTGAGCCTCGGCGCTCAGGCCCGCAGGCTCGCGCGGACCGCCCAGATCACCGCGGCCGTCAGCCCGGCGATCCCGACCCAGCTCAGCCAGCCGGCGGGCAGGCCCAGGGTCGCGGTCACGCCCCAGAGGGTCACCGTGCAGCCGGCGGCGACGAGGATCATCGTGACCGCGCCCAGCCGGTAGAGCCGCTGGACGTTCTCGCTGGTGAGCATCGTCGGGTAATTGAACACCTGCGGGAAGCGGGAGAGCACCGCCGGGCCGACCACGCAGACCGCCCAGGTCAGCGCCGCCGTCCAGGCGAGTCCGGCGTCCCGCCCCTCGCCCGCGGCCCCTCCGCCGAGGACGGTCTGCAGGACCATCAGCACCGGGATCAGGCCGAGGACCACGCTGGACAGGCGCAACGCCCGCCAGCCCGCACCCAGGGCATAGTCCGGCTCCGGCCGTTCGGCCAGCGTGCGGTACTCCTCGACTCCGTCGCGCGCGGTCACCACGGCGGCCCTCCTCTTCCGGCGTCCGGCCCGCCGCTCAGCGGTGCTGCCAGCGCGGCTTGCGCTTCTCCTGGAAGGCGGCCATGCCCTCGGCCTGGTCCTCAGTGCTGAACAGCGCGTGGAACTGACGGCGTTCGAGCAGCAGCCCCTGCTGCAACGGCGTCTCGAACGCCGCGGCGATGGTCTCCTTGGCCGCCTGCGTCGCCGGCTTGGACTTCGAGGCGATGAGTTCGGCGACGGTCTTCGCCTCGGCCTCCAGCTCGCCGTCCTCGACCACCCGGGAGACCAGCCCTATGCGCTCGGCCTCCGCGGCGTCGACGTGGCGTCCGGTGAGGACCATGTCCATCGCCTTGGCCTTGCCCACCGACCGCGTCAGCCGCTGCGAGCCGCCCATGCCGGGGATGACGCCGAGGTTGATCTCCGGCTGGCCGAAGGTCGCGCCGGTGCCGGCGATGACGATGTCGGCCATCAGTGCCAGCTCACAGCCCCCGCCGAGCGCATAGCCGGAGACCGCGGCCACCACGGGCGTGCGCAGCGCGGCGAAGTCCTCCCAGCGGCGGAACCAGTCGGCCGCACGCATCTCGGCGGCGGATTTGTCGACCATCTCCTTGATGTCCGCCCCGGCGGCGAAGGCCTTCTGCGAGCCGGCCAGCAGGATCGCCCCGACCGAGTCGTCGGCGTCGAAGGCCGCGGCCGCGGCGACGACCTCGTCCATGGTCCGCTCGTCGAGCGCGTTCAGCGCCGCCGGCCGGTTGAGCTGGATCCGCCCGACCCGCTTCGCGGAGGACACCTTGATGGTCGCGTATGTCGGCTCAGTCATGCGGCAGCTCCAGGATCTTGTGCGGCACAGGGGTGAAGAAATGGTCGAGGAGGTCGTCGTCGACGTCGGCCAGCGTGGGCGGGCGCCACTGCGGACTGCGATCCTTGTCCACCAGCTGGGCGCGGATGCCCTCGCGGAAGTCGTGGGAGCGCAGCATGTGGACCCCGACGGTGTATTCCTGCAGCAGCGCCCCGGCCAGCGACAGGTCCGCGGCGGTGGTGATCGCCCGGTGGGCCACCCGGACCGAGAGCGGCGAGCGGGCACGGATGACATCCGCGGCGTCTCCGGCCTCCGGCACATCCTCGGTCAGCGCATCGAGCCGGGCGAGGATGATGTCGACGTCGCCGCCGGAGTAGGCGTGGTTGATCCAGTCCGCGGCCGCGAGCGCGGACTCCCCGACGCCACGGGTGAACTCGGCGACGACCTCGTCGGCGCCGCGCTCGGCCAGCGCGTCGATGAGCGCGGCGATGTCCGCGGAGTCGATGCGTACGT